>JAIBFA010000036.1 GCA_019459325.1 Thiobacillus sp. | reverse complement strand
CGGATGATGCGGCAGGCGATGGCGCCGCGGTTGGCGATGAGAACCTTGTCGAACATATTTTTCCTTGCGGGTCGTCCCGCTCCGGAGAGGCTGAATAACCTACTGCGCGAACACAGGGCGGTGTTGCGCGGTGCTCGGAATCCTCATGTACTTGCATGTACATTCCGGTTCCTGCGCGCCGTGCGCCTTGCCCTGTGTCCGCTCGCTACGGTTCTTCAGCCTCTCCTTTCCTGCGGCCCGGGCCGTCCCGAGCCGGCTGTTTTCATTGTTCCGGTGCGTCCCAGATCAGTACCCGCACCGGCGTCGGGTTGTAGGCGTTGCACGGGTTGTTGAGCTGCGGGCAGTTTGAGATCAGGCACAGCACGTCCATCTCGGCGCGCATCTCGACGTATTTGCCGGGCGCCGACACGCCGTCGGCGAAGGTCAGGCCGCCTTCGGGCGTCACCGGCACGTTCATGAAGAAGTTGATGTTGCTGGTGATGTCGCGCTTGGTCAGGCCACCGTCATGGTGCGCCAGCGCGTGCAAAAAGCTGTCGCGGCAGGAATGCATCGGCCGCTTGTTCAATGCATATCGGACGGTGTTGCTCTCGCACGAGCAGGCGCCGCCGAGGGTGTCGTGGCGGCCGCAGGTGTCGGCGGTGATCGTCAGCATCACCCTGCCTTCGGTCGACATCAGCTGGGTACCGGCGGTGAGGTAGAGCGCGCCCTGCGCGCGCACGGTGTCGGTGGCGCTGTAGCGCTCCTCGGGATCGCGCGCGTTGAAGAACAGGGTGTCGACCGCCTGGTTGCCTTCGAGGTCGAGGATGCGGAAGACCTGGCCCTTCTTGACTTCGTGGATCCACGGGTCGCCGGCGTCGACGACGGCGTTATAGACGGCGGTCTTGGGATCGAAGGGACTTTCGACGAGGTTGAAGGTGCTCATGTCTGGCCTCAGCGATAAAGAATTTCGGTTTGGTAAAAACCGCGCTGGTTTTCCGAGCAGCTATTGCGGCAGACGTCGTCCGCGCCCGGCGCACCGGCCTTCCAAGCGGTCAGCATGACGTCTCCCGGCGCATAGTCGGGACGCGGATCGAGCGAGTGCGGCGCGGCGGACAGCACCACCAGAACGTTCATCTCGAAGCGTAGATCAAGGTAGGCGCCGGGGCGCGAATTCGTCTCATCGAACTGCAGCCTGCCGGCGTCGTCGGCGACCACCTTGCTGAAGAAATTGACGTTCGGCACCACGTCGCGCTTGCCCAGACCCCATTTGCCAAGCTCGACCAGCAGGCCGTCGCGGCCGTTGCGGTACATCGCGTTGCGGTGGGTCTGGTAGGTGGCCTCGCCGTATTTCGCCTTGACGATCTCGGCGTTGCTCACGCCGCACACGGTGTCGTGCCAGCCGCAGCTGTCGTTGACCACCGAGCACAGCACGTGGCCCATGTCGGAATAAAGCGCATGACCCGTTGTCAGGTGCGCGGTGTGCTGCGCCTTCAGCGTGTCGGGCATGTTGTAGCGCTCGAGCTTTTCCTCGGCGTTGTAGAACAGCGCCGATACGTTGGCGCGGCCGGTCAGGTCGGTGAGCCGCAGCGCGTTGCCGCGGCGCAGGATGCCGGACCAGTGGCAGCCGCCGGGAAGCGCTTCTTCCCACAGGAACAGCTCGGGCGGGATGGGGTTGAGGTTCTGTGCCATGGCGTTCAGAAGAACTTGAGGTAGCGGTCCAATTCCCACTGCGACACGTGGGTGTGATACGCCTCCCATTCGTCTCGTTTGAACTTCACGAAGGTCTCGGCCATCAGCGGGCCGAACACCTCCTTCGTCAGCGGGTCGGCCTCGAATGCGTCGATCGCCTCCTCCAGCGAGCGCGGCAGGTGGGACACGCCCATCGCCTTGAGTTCTTCCTCGGTGTGCTGGTACATGTTCTCGCCGTGCGGCTTGCCGGGGTCGAGCCCTTCGCGGATGCCCTCGAGGCCCGCAGCCAGCATCAGCGCGGCGGCCAGGTAGGGGTTGCACGACATGTCGACCGCGCGGCATTCGACGCGGCCGCCGGCGAGCGGCACGCGCAACATGTTGGTGCGGTTGTTGCTGCCGAAGGAGACGTGGATCGGCGCCCAGGTGAAGCCCGACATGTTGCCGCGCCGCACCAGGCGCTTATAGCTATTGACCGTGGGGGCGATGACGGCGGAGATCGCGTGCGCGTGCTTGAGTACGCCGGCGACGAACTGGTAGCCGAGTTTCGACAGCTTGAGCCCGTTGGCATCCGCCGGCGCGTCAAACAGGTTCTCGCCGGTTTCCAGGCTCGCCATCGACATGTTGAAGTGGGCGCCGCTGCCGGTGCGGTCGGCGAAGGGCTTGGCCATGAAGGTGGCGAAATAGCCGCGCTTCTTCGCCATCTCGCCGAGCATCAGGCGGAAGAAGGTGAAGCGGTCGGCCATGGTGAGGCCGTCGGCGTACTGGAAGTCAGTCTCGAACTGGCCGTTGGCGTCTTCATGGTCGAAGGAATAGACGTCCCAGCCGAGGCCGTCCATCGCCTGCACGATCTCGTCGAGCAGGCCGTAGTTGTCGAGGAAGCCGCGCACGTCGTAGCAGGGCTTGGCCAGCGTGTCGCCTTCGCTGGTCGGGACGAGGCTGCCATCCGGGTTCTGCTTGAGGACGAAGAACTCGGTTTCGATCCCCAGGTTGAAGCGCAGGCCGAGATCGGCGGCGGCCGCGAGCTGCTTTTTCAGGATGCCGCGCGAGCAGGCTTCGAAAGGCTGGCCCTTGAGATGGAGATCGCTGGCGTACCACACGACTTCCGGATTCCACGGCAGGACGGCGGCCGAGTTCAGGTCGGGGCGCGCGGAGACTTCCTCGTCGTTCACTTCCTGCGGCACGCCGTCCAATGCGGCGCCGGTGAAGAGCTCGGAGCCGCCGACCATCTGCTCGAAGTGCGACATCGGCACGACTTTGCTCTTGGAGATGCCGTGCAGGTCGACGAAACTGGCCAACGCGTATTTGACGCCGGCGGTTTCAAGCTGCGCCTTGGCGGCCTGCGTTTCGACCGCCTGGGTTTCGGATTGGGAATGCATGGTCATGCGACAACTCCTTAAAACGGGGGTGGGGTAATGCCGGCGCGTTCGAGGGGCGTGGCCTCGGTGAGCGCCTGGTTGAGTTGCTGCGCGAGTTCGCTGACGCAGAGGTCGAGCAGATTCTTGCCGGCGGCCGCTTCGGCCTGGCTCGGCGTGCCGACGATGCCGTGCACGCTTTCGTCGCTGACGCGGTAGGCGAAGAAGCATCCGGCCGAGCGGTCGGGTTCATCGACGACGCGGTCCATGCGCACCAGTTCGGGATGCAGCGCCAGCATCAGCGAGGTCTCGGCGCAGTTGGCGTGGAAGTTGGCGGCGTCTTCGTGATAGCGGCGGTGCGCCTCGTCCGAGAGGTCCCAGATCGAGCGCAGCGCGACGCGCATATTCGGGTAAGTGTGGCGGATGTTCTCCAGCCCGCAGCGCAGCGGCGCCCAGTTGGTGACGTGGCCGTTCAGCAGCAGCAGGCGATCGAAGCCCGCCGTGTTGAGCCACTCGGCGATTTCCAGCACCAGCTTCGACAAGGTTTCGGGACGCAGCGAAATCGTTCCCGGCCATTTCGGCGAATGCCCGAGCGAGCAGCCGTAGGCGAGGCTGGGCAGCACCGGGATGCCGGTCAGCGCCGAGGCGCCGTGCGCCACCGCTTCGGCCGACAGCGTGTCGACGCCCAGTGGAAGATGCGGCCCGTGCTGCTCGGTGGCGCCCACCGGCAGGATCGCCATGGTGATGCCCTGGTCGCGCAGTGCCGCGACGTCTTCCCAGGTAAGGTTCTGCCAGAGGACGGGCTTGCCTGAAATCACACTGCCTCCTGCATGTTCAACTGGTCCAGCATGCCCTGGTCGGTCTTCATGCCCGAGGTTTCGCGGATGCGCGCAAGGATCTCCTTCTTCAGGCGCAGGAATTCCGGCGTGTGCTTCATGTCCTGCTCGCGCTCGGCCGGCAGCGGAACCTCGTAGATGGTGTCGATGCGGCCGGGGCGCGGCGCCATTAATACAACTCGATCAGCGAGGTAGATCGCCTCCTCGACGTCGTGGGTGACGAAGGCGAGCGTGGGCTTTTCCAGCCGGTGCACATGCAGGATGAGGTCGTGCATGACTTCGCGCGTCTGCGCATCGAGCGCGCCGAAGGGTTCGTCCATCAAGAGGATCTGCGGCCGTCCCATCAGCGCGCGGGCGATGGCGACGCGCTGCTGCATGCCGCCGGAAAGCTGGTTGGGCCAGGCGTTGGCGGCGGCGGTCAAGCCCATCAGGCTCAATAGCGCGTCCGCACGCCCGGAGGCGCCTTCCACATCTGCGGAAGTCAGATTTTCACGCCCATGCTTGAGGCGGCGGCTGAACTTGATGTTCTCCATCACCTTGAGCCACGGGTAGAGGCTGTAATGCTGGAACACCATGGCGCGGTCAGCGCCGGGGCCCATGATCGGCTGGTCGTCGACCAGGACGTCGCCGGCGGTGTGGTATTCGAGCCCGCCGATGATGCGCAGCAGCGTCGACTTGCCGCAGCCGGAGGCACCGACGAAGGTGACGAACTCGTTGTCGGCGATGTCGAGGCTGACGTCCTTCAGGGCCTCGACCCGGTGGCTGCCTTCGCCGAACACCTTGCCGACGTGCTGGATGGAAATTTTCGTCGACATGGTCACGACCTCAGATGGAGCCAGGGGAAGGCCTTGCGGTGCGCGAGGCGGAACAGTTGGTCCATGACCAGGCCGATGAGGCCGATCAGGATGATGCCAACGAAAATCTTGTCGGTCTGCAAAAAGCGCTGCGCTTTCAGAATCGAGTAGCCGAGGCCGGAGTTGGCAGCGACCAGTTCGGCCACCACCAGGTAGGTCCAGGCCCAGCCCATGGTGACGCGCAGGGTGTCGAGCAGCGCCGGCTTGGCCGCCTGGAAGATCACCAGGCTGATGGTCTCGCCCTTCTGCGCCCCCATGGTCTGCGCCGCCTCTATCTGCGCCAGCGGCACGCGGCGCACGTCCTCGGCCATCATCAGCACCATCTGGAAGAAGGTGCCGATGAAGATGATGGATATCTTGGACGACTCCTCGATGCCGACCCACAGCATCACCAGAGGAATGAAGGCGACCGCCGGCATGTAGCGGATGAAGTCGGTGAGCGGCTCCAGTACCGCCTGCACCGGGCGGAAGGTGCCGATCATGAGCGCCAGCGGCAACGCGATCACCGCCGAGAACAGGAAGCCGGTGGTGACGCGGTAGATGCTGATGCCCATGTCGGACAGCAGATCGTCTTCCGTGTACCAGGTGACCAGCCGGTTGAACACGTCGACCGGGCCAGGCAGGAACACCTTGTCCACTGCCGCCCCGC
The DNA here is from genome assembly GCA_019459325.1 of Thiobacillus sp. GTDB lineage: Bacteria > Pseudomonadota > Gammaproteobacteria > Burkholderiales > Thiobacillaceae > Thiobacillus. Next base: position 69,723 of record JAIBFA010000036.1, on the reverse strand, counting down.
TCGACGCAATCCACCACAGGCCCAATGGCACCAGCAGCCCGAGCGCGGCGAACAGCCAATACTGGTTCCTGGACAGCGGCCCGCGGATCGACCACATGCCCGGTCTGCCAGATTTGGCCGTGGCGCGGCGCGGTCGGGTGCCGGGTCTGGTTTGCATCGTCATGTCTCCCCGCTGCTTACTTGACCTTGACGCCCGCCACTTCCTTCACCAGCGAGGCATCGAGCCCCTTGGCGAAGTCGACCTTGCCTTCCATCAGCTTGTTGTCGAGCAGGAATTTGGAGATGGTCGGCGCCACGCCCATCAGCGAGGTCGGATCGGTTGCCGGGCCAAAGGCCTGCAGGTTGGCTTTCTGGTCGAAGAACTTGGTGCCGGGCAGGAAGACCATGTATTCCTTGGCATTCATGCCGACGACCTTGGCCATGATCTTCGCCGCTTCATCCGGATTGCTGCGCAGGAAAGCCTCGACGTCGTACCAGGCCTTGATCATGCCGACGAAATCCTTGCGCTTGGCCTTGAGCGATTTCTCCTGCACCACCAGCAGGTCGGGTACCAGGCCGGGAACGTCCTTCGAGGTGAACAGGGGCTTGCCTTTGCCGCTGGTCTGGATGGTATTCACCCAGGGATTCCACACCACGGCGGCATCGACGCGGCCGGCCATGAAGGCGGCCGCGGCATCACCGGCGGAGAGATTCACCACCTGCACGTCCTTCAGCGTCATGCCGTTCTTGTTGAGCGCCATGGTGAGCAGGAAGTGCGACACGCTGAACTCTTCCAGCGCGATCTTCTTGCCCTTGAGGTCCTTGAACGACTTGATCTTGGGTCCGACCATCAGCGCGTCGTTGCCGGCCGAGTTGTCGTTGACCAGGATGGTCTTCAGCGCGATGCCCTTGGCCAGCGGCGCCATGGTGTCGCTCCAGGTCTGCGAGTTGCCGTCGACCTGGCCGGCCGACAGCGCGCTGATCGAATCGGTGTAGTTGGCGAACCAGACCAGCTTGACGTCGGCGCCGTGCTTCTTGAAGAAGCCCTTCTGCTCGGCGACGTACCAGGCCACCCAGCCCGGCCAGTCGGACACGCCGATCTTGACTTCGGCCTGTGCCGTCATGGGTTGGGCCAGCAGGGCAAAGCTGAGACTGGCGACGAGGGTACGGGTAAGGCGCGCGATGTTCATGTGAAGCTCCTAAATGGAAGGCCAAAGTCGAGTCCGGGGAAAGCGTCGCGCAATCGCTGCCTCCCGGGCTTTTGTCCCTCCGTGGAGCCCCGCCTGAGCGGTGCCGGCAGCTCTCGGACCAGACATCTCAGAAGAGACCGGAACCCTAGCCACACATCGCGGTTCATGCAGGCGACGTGCGCCGCTTTTCCCGTTACTGAATGACTAGCAATGGCTATGCCAAGCCGGACAAGTGAAGGCAAGCCATTGAATATAGTTTGATTTATTTAATAGAAGGGCAAGCTGAGCGACTTTACCCACGAACCTGAAGTCCATTTTGGTGCATTCCATCTTCATCTTGCACCAATACGGTTCCAGGAGCATACGCTCACATGCGCGGTGTCGGTCGGCAGGACACGAACCGGACCTTATTCTCAACTGCTAGCAGGTTGCCAGCTTGTGGCTCTTGAGCAGTTGGAACGAAAAACTCGGCGGGTTCTTAGGCTTTGTCCAGCATCAGCCGCCGCGCACCCAGCTGCGTCGGCTGCCACTCCAGCTTGTCGTAGAAGGCGAGCGCGGGCGCATTGTCGAGGTCGGCGAGCAGTTGCGCGCGAACGGCGCCCTGGCTGCGTGCCCAGTCCAGCACGGCGTCGAGCAGCGCGCGTCCCAGGCCTTTACCGCGCCAGTCTTCGCGTACCACCACGTCCTCAATCCAGGCCGAGGGCGCGCCTTCGGCGGTAGAGATAACCAGTTGCGCGGTCGCCATGCCGACCGCGCGCGACGCGGGGTCGCGGGCGATGGCGATGTGGCCGGCAGGCGAAGCAAGCAGCTTAACAAGGCCGCGCCGTTGCTTGTCCGGATCCGGCGTGAAGTCCTGCTCGATGGAGAACAGCACGCCGAGCAGATCGATCAACTCGGGAATGTCGGCTTCGCTGGCCGGGGTGATCGCGAACGACTTCATGTCTCGACCGGCGTGGGGTAGACGATGGTGGCGAGAAAGCGAATCGGCAGTTCGATCAGCTTTTCCGGGCCGTGCGGCACTTCGCCGCGGAAGCTCAGCGCATCGCCGGGCGTCAGCAGATAGGTGTGCTGGCCGTGGCGGTATTCCATGCGGCCTTCCAGCATGTAGAGGAACTCGGTGCCGGGGTGTTCGAACACCGGGAAGGTCGCGTCCGGCGAATCGATGGTGATGAGGAAGGGCTCGAACAGCTTGGTCGGCCCCTGCTCGTGCGCCAGCAGGTGATAGGTGTGGCCGCGCTTTGTGCCGCGCCGTACGACTTCCATGCCTTCGCCCTTCTTCACCAGTTGCGCGCTGCCTTCGGGCACGTCGTAGTTGCGGAACAGGGTGGCAAGCGAGACGCCGAGCGCCTGCGCCAGACGATGCAGGGCATCGAGGCTGGTGGCGGTCTGCGCGTTCTCGATTTTCGACAGCATGCCGCGGCTGATGCCGGCGCGGTCGGCGACTTCGGCGATGGTAAGGCCGTGGCGCAGGCGCAGGTCGCGGATGGCGTTGCCAAGGTAGCGCTCCAGCGTGCCGCTTGCCGCGTCCGGCGTATCGACCAGGGTGTCGGGTGGGGTGTCCATGGGCGAATTATGGCACGGCCAAATGATTCATATGAAGAAAAATAGTTGACCGTGGTTAATCATATGATGCATGATATGAACAAATGTTTCATTGTGAGAAAACCTGATGGCTGCCTCCCGCCGCTACACGCTGACGCTGTCCTGCCCCGACCGGGTTGGCATTGTCGCGGCTGTCAGCGGGCTGATCGCGCAGCACCAGGGCTGGATCGTCGAGGCCAGCCACCATGCCGATGAACCGGCGCGACGCTTTTTCCTGCGTCAGGAAATCCTCGCCGACTCGCTGTCTTTCGACCTGTCCACGCTGAAGGAAAAATTCGCGTCGATTGCACGGGAGTACGGCATGGACTGGCGCATCAGCGACTCGGCAGAAAAGAAGCGGGTGGTGGTTCTGGTGTCGAAGCAGGAGCACTGCCTGTATGACTTGCTGGCGCGCTGGCAGTCGCAGGAGCTGGATGTCGAGATCCCCTGTGTGATCTCGAACCACGAAACCTTTCGCGGCCTCGTCGAGTGGCACGGCATTCCCTTCCATCATGTGCCGGTGATGCCGGACAACAAGGACGCCGCCTACGCCGAGGTGCAGCGCCTGTTCGAGGAAGCGCGCGGCGACACCATGGTGCTGGCGCGCTACATGCAGATCCTGTCGCCCGAACTGTGCCGCGCCTATCCGGGGCGGATCGTCAACATCCACCACAGTTTTCTGCCCAGTTTCGTCGGCGCCAAGCCCTATCACCAGGCCTATGCGCGAGGCGTCAAGCTGATCGGCGCGACCTGTCACTACGTCACCGAAGACCTCGACCAGGGGCCGATCATCGAGCAGGACGTGATCCGCATCGACCATTCGGATTCGCCCGAGGACATGGTGCGCTACGGCAAGGACATCGAGAAGACGGTGCTGGCGCGCGGCCTGCGCTATCACCTGGAAGACCGCGTGCTGACCCACGGCAACAAGACCGTGGTGTTCCGCTAGGAGAATCGCATGCCCTGGAGACTGCTTCGCTTCGCGCTCTCGAACAAACACCCGGAACCGCGCATGTTCACGCGCCACGACACGCTCAAGCCGGCCTACGACGTCGTCATCATCGGCGGCGGCGGCCACGGCCTCGCGGCGGCCTACTATCTCGCGCGCGACCACGGCATCACCAACGTCTGCGTGCTGGAGAAAGGCTACCTCGGCGGCGGCAACACTGGGCGCAACACCACCATCATCCGCTCCAACTACCTGACGCCGGAGGGCGTGAAGTTCTACGACGAGTCGGTTCGCCTGTGGCAGGACCTCTCCACGGACTTCGACCTCAACCTGTTCTACTCGAACCGCGGCCACTTCACCCTGGCGCACACCGATGCGGCGCTGCGCACCAGCCGCTGGCGCGCCGAGGTGAACAAGCATTTCGGCATCGAATCGGAAGTGGTCGGCCCCGAGGCGGTGAAGAAGGCGGCGCCGATGATCGACCTGTCCTGCGGCGGCCACGCGCCCATCCTCGGCGCGCTGTATCACGCGCCCGGCGCGGTGGCGCGCCACGACGCCGTGGCCTGGGGCTATGGCCGCGGCGCCGACCTGCGCGGGGTGGAAATTCACCAGCGCACCGAGGTGCTCGGCATCGACGTGGTCGGCGGCAAGGTCACCGGGGTACGCACCAATCGCGGCAATATTGCCACCGGCAAGGTGCTGTGCGCGGTCGCCGGATCGACGCCGCGCGTTCTCGACATGGTCGGCATCCGCTCGCCGATCTATGTCCATCCGCTGCAGGCCATGGTCAGCGAGCCGGTCAAGCCCTGGCTCGATCCCATCCTGGTGTCCGGCAGCCTGCACGTCTACATCAGCCAGTCGGCGCGCGGCGAACTGGTGATGGGGGCGTCGCTCGATCCGTACGAAGTGCAGAGCACGCGCTCGACCTTCGATTTCCCGGAAGGCCTGTCGGCGCACATGCTCGACATGTTTCCCTTCCTGTCGAACGTCAAGGTGATGCGCCAGTGGGCCGGCATGGCCGACATGACGCCGGACTTCGCGCCCATCATGGGCAGGACGCCGGTCGAGGGTTTCTACCTCGACGGCGGCTGGGGCACCTGGGGCTTCAAGGCCACCCCTGTCTGCGGCAAGACCATGTCGTATACCGTCGCCAACGACCGCAACCACGACCTCATCACCGGCTTCACGCTCGACCGTTTCCGCAATTTCGAATTGACCGGCGAGAAGGGCGCCGCCTCGGTGGGCCACTGAGATGAAGATCATGACCTGCCCCGTCAACGGCCCGCGCGCCATTTCGGAATTCGCCTACGGCGGCGAGATCCGGCCCATGCCCGACCCCACGACCTGCAGCGACGACGCCTGGGCCGACTACGTGTTCAACCGCAACGGCTCGCCGGGGGTGAAACGTGAGTGGTGGTGCCACACGCCGTCCAACACCTGGTTCGTCGCCGAACGCGACACCGCGCGCGACGTGATCGTGCGCACCTATTTATATGCGGGGGACAGCTGAGATGCGCCTGCCTCCCCAATCCGGCGAATGGATCGACCGCAGCCAGCCCCTAAATTTCCGCTTCGAGGGCCGCGCGTACACGGGTTTCGAAGGCGACACCGTCGCCAGCGCACTGTGGGCCAGCGGCGTCAGCATGCTCGGCCATTCCTTCAAATACCATCGCCCGCGCGGCATCCTGTCCGCCGCCAACCACGACGTCAACGCGCTGATGCAGGCGGGCGGCACGCCCAACGTGCGCGCCGACGCGACGCCGCTGGAAGCAGGCATGGCGCTCACCGCGGTGAACACCTTCGGCACGCTGGAGCGCGATGCCGGCCGCTTCCTCGGCGGGTTCGCCCGCTTCCTGCCGGTCGGCTTCTACTACAAGGCCTTCCACAGCAAGCGCCTGTTCCCGCTGTGGGAGCGCATGTTCCGCGCGATGACCGGACTGGGGCGGGTCGGCTTCGCCACGCCGCGCCTGCGCACACCCAAGCGCTACGGCTTCTGCGACGTGCTGGTGGTCGGCGGCGGGCCTTCCGGCTTGAACGCCGCGCTGGCGGCGGCGGAGCAAGGGGCAGACGTGGTGCTGGTCGACGAGCATGCCCGCCTCGGCGGCAGCACGCACGGTGCCTCCGATCTCGTCGACCAGGTCACGGCGCATCCGCGTATCCGCGTCTTCACCGACACGTTCGCCGCCGGCTACTACGCCGACCACTGGGTGCCGCTGGTCGAGCGCGACCGCATCACCAAAATGCGTGCCCGTGCCGTCGTCGTCGCGGCCGGCGCTTACGAACAGCCAGCGGTGTTCCGCAACAACGACCTGCCGGGGATCATGTTCGCCACGGCGGCGCAGCGCCTGATCCGGCGCTATGCCGTGCGCCCGGCGCAGCGTGTCGTCGTGCTCGCCGCCAATGCCGACGCCTACCGGGCGCTGGAGGCGTTCATCGATGCGGGCATCGAGGTGGCGGCGGTGATCGACCTGCGCGACGACGTGCCGGCCGACCAGCAATCTGTGCTGGCCGCGCTGCGCATCCCGCTGCATACGGGACATTGCATCGTCGAGGCGCTGCCCGCCAACGACGGCAAGCGCGTCGCAGCGGTGCGCGTCGCAGCGGTGGGTGCGCCAGCGCCAGCCACCAACATTACCTGCGACGGCGTATTCATGAGCGTCGGCTGGGCGCCTGCCGCGCCGCTGCTCTACCAAGCCGGGACGAAAATGCGCTACGACGACGGCGTGCACCAGTTCGTCCCGGACACCTTGCCCGACGGCGTCTTTGCCTGCGGCCGGGTGAACGGTATCCACACGCCGGCCGCGCGCCTGCTCGACGGCGAGCGCGCCGGCAGCGCGGCGGCGGCGCATTGTGGCTTCGGCACGATGAAGGCGATTAGCGTGCCCGCCGAGATGGAATCGCCGACCCACCCCTGGCCCATCGTGTCCCACCCCAAAGGCAAGAACTTCATCGACTTCGACGAAGACCTGCAGCTCGCCGACCTCGAGAACGCGATCCAGGAGGGCTTCGACAACATCGAATTAATGAAGCGCTACTCGACCGTCGGCATGGGGCCGAGCCAGGGCAAACATTCCAACATGAACGCCCTGCGGGTGCTGGCGCGCGCCACCGGGTCGACGCCGGGCGAGGTCGGCACCACCACCGCGCGCCCCTTCTTCCATCCGGTGCCGATGTCGCATCTGGCGGGCCGCGGCTTCACACCGGAGCGGCGCACGCCCATGCACGCTCTTCACACCGCAGCCGGCGCGGTGTGGATGCCTGCCGGCGTGTGGCAACGACCCGAGTACTACGCGATCGCAGGGCAATCGCGCAGCAAGTGCATCGAGGGCGAAGCGATGGCGGTGCGCAGCGGCGTCGGCCTGATCGACGTCGGCACCCTCGGCAAGCTGGAAATCCGCGGCCCGCAGGCGGCTGAGTTCCTCGAGCGCGTGTACATCTCGAAGTACGCCGGGCTCAAGGTCGGCATGACGCGCTACGCCGTGATGTGCGACGAGTCCGGCGTGGTCATTGATGATGGCGTCGTTGCGCGGCTCGCCGACGACCATTTCTACTTCACCACCACGACCTCGGGCGCGGCGCTGATCTACCGCGAACTGTCGCGCTGGAACACGCTGTGGAAGCTGGACTGCGGCATCGTCAACCTGACCGGCGCGATGGCGGCGATGAACCTCGCCGGGCCCAAGGCCAGGGCGGTGCTTGCTGGCCTCACCGACGTCGACCTGTCCTTCCCCTACCTCGCGGTGCGCGAGGGCACCGTCGCCGGCGTGCCGGCGCGGCTGATGCGGGTCGGCTTCGTCGGCGAATGGGGCGTTGAGATCCACGTGCCCGCCGAGCACGGCGCGGCGGTGTGGGATGCGCTGATGGCAGCCGGCCAAGCCCACGGCATCCGTCCCTTCGGCGTCGAGGCGCAGCGCCTGCTGCGGCTGGAGAAAGGCCACCTCATCATCGGTCAGGACACCGACGGCCTCACCACGCCGGGCGAGGCGGCGCTCGACTGGGCGGTGAAGATGGACAAGCCCTTCTTCGTCGGTCAGCGCAGCCTGCAGGCCATCGCCGGCAAGCCGCGTCGCCAGCAACTGGTGGGTTTCATGCTGCCCGCCGGGCATGCAGGCGACGCGCCGAAGGAATGCCATCTGGTGATCGACAACGGCGACATCGCCGGCCGCGTCACCAGCATCGCCTGGTCGCCGTCGCTGTCTCGTCACATCGGGCTTGCTTACGTGCAATCGGGCATGGCCGCTGTAGGCAATACCCTCACGATTCGTCTTTCGGATGGATCGCTGGTCACCGCCGAAGTGGTGAAGACGCCTTTCTACGATCCCGACAACCTGCGCCAGAAAGAAACGACATGAGCGCGATCGCTTTTGAAAACGTCTCGCGCACGCCGCGCGCCGGGGTGAAGGGCCCGGGCGCCGCCGCCTGGATCGCCGCACTCGACCTGCCGGTGCCGCGCGCGCCCAACAGCTGGCTGCCGCTGCCCGGCGGACTCATCGCGCGCCTTGGCCTCACTGAATTCCTCGTCGAGGGATCGGAGGCTGCGAAGCTCGCCGCGCCGCTCTCGCCCGGCGTCTACCCGGTGCTGCGTCAGGACACGGCGCTGGTGCTGCACGGCGCGCGTCTCAACGAGCTGCTGCTGGAAACCTGCAGCGTCGACTTCCGCGCGCTGAATCTGTCCACCCGTCCGGTGGTGCTGACGTCGATGGCCGGCGTCGGTGTCACCGTCATCCCGGGCGAGGGAGGCGGCATGCCGTGCTGCCGCATCTGGTGCGACAGCACGTACGGCGAATGGTTTGTCGAAACGCTGACCGGCGTCGCCGGCGAACTTGAGCAACCCGGTCATCCATGCAATCAGGGGGTCACAGCATGAATCTTGCAGAAGCCAAAAAATTCCTCGTCAAGAATAACGTCAAGTCGGTATTGGCCCAGTTCGTCGACATTCATGGGACGGCCAAGGCCAAGTCGGTGCCGGCCTCGCACTTCGAGGACATCCTCAACGCCGGCGCCGGCTTTGCCGGCTTCGCGGTGTGGGGGCTGGGCATCGAGCCGCACGGCCCCGACTACATGGCGGTCGGTGATCTCGATACGCTGTCGCTGGTGCCGTGGCAGCCCGGCTACGCGCGCATCGTCTGCGACGGCCACGTGCACGGCAAGCCCTGGGATTTTGATGCACGCGTCACGCTGAAAAAACAGATCGCCCGCCTCGACAAGCTGGGCATGACTTTCATGACCGGCCTCGAGCCCGAGTTTTCGCTCCTGAAGCGCAGCGTTGCCGGCCAGATCGTGCCGTGCGAGGACAGCGACACCCTGGCCAAGCCCTGCTACGACTACAAGGGCCTGTCGCGCTCGCGCGCCTTCCTCGACAAGCTGGTGGACAGCCTGGTCGCGGTCGGCATCGACGTCTACCAGGTGGACCACGAAGACGCCAACGGCCAGTTCGAGATCAACTACACCTACGAAGATTGCCTGACCTCGTGCGACCACTACATCTTCTTCAAGATGGCGGCCGCCGAGATTGCCAGCGAGATGGGGCTGATCTGCTCCTTCATGCCCAAGCCTTTCGCCAACCGGCCGGGCAACGGCATGCACATGCACATGAGCCTGTCGGACGGCAAGAAGAACCTGTTCCTCGACAAGAAGGACAGGCGCGGCCTCGACCTCTCGCCGCTCGCCTACCAGTTCGCCGCCGGCCTGCTGAAGCACGGTCCGGCACTGGCCGCGATCTGTGCGCCGACGGTGAACTCCTACAAGCGCCTGGTCGTCGGCCGCTCGCTGACCGGCGCGACCTGGGCGCCGGCCTACATCAGCTACGGCGACAACAACCGCTCGTCGATGGTGCGCATCCCCGGCGGCCGGCTGGAACTGCGCCTGCCCGACGGCGCCTGCAACCCCTATCTCGCCACCGCCGCGGTGATCGCCGCCGGCCTCGACGGCATCGAGCGCAAGCTCGACCCGGGCGAGCCGCACAACATGAATCTTTATGAGCTCTCCGACGCCGAGCTGAAGAAGGAAAAGATTTCCATCCTTCCGCAGAACCTGCACGAGGCGCTGCTGGCGCTGGAAAAGGACAAGGTGATCCGCGACGCGCTGGGCCCGGTCGCCGACGAATTCCTCAAGCTCAAGCACATGGAGTGGGTCGAATACATGCGCCACGTCTCCGAGTGGGAAGTCGACAGCTACCTGGAATTTTTCTGAAAGGACTTTGCCATGTGTGGAATTGTTGGACTGCTGGTGAAGAAACCGGCGTTGAGACCCCGCCTCGGCGAGCTGATGGTACCGATGCTGATCGGCATGACCGAGCGTGGCCCCGATTCGGCCGGGCTCGCCGTGTTCACCGAACCGCTGGCGCAGAACGCGCGCAAGATCAGCCTGTACTCCGGAATGTGCGAGGAAGGCGCGGACTTCAACTGGCTCGGCCTCGGCCATGAACTGAAGGAACACCTGGGTATTGATGCCACGATCACGTCGCAGGGCAACCACGCGATCCTCACCGCCGTCATCGCGCCGGAGCCGGTCAAGCGCTGGATCATGGAGCGCCATCCGAAGCTGCATATCCTCTCCACCGGGCGCGCGATCGATCTATACAAGGACATCGGTACGCCGGCCGAGGTGGCCGCGCGCTATGCCTTCAGCGGGCTTGCCGGCAGCCATCTGGTCGGCCACACGCGGATGGCGACCGAGTCGGCGGTAACGCCGGACCGCGCCCACCCGTTCACCGCCGGCGAGGATTTCTGCCTGGTGCACAACGGCTCGCTGTCGAATCCCTATGGCGTGCGCCGCATGCTGGAGCCGCACGGCATCCGCTTCGAAACCGACAACGACACCGAGGCCGCCTGCCGTTTTCTCGAATGGCGTCTGCGCGAGGGCGACGATCTGGAAACCGCATTGCAGAAAGGGTTCGAGGCGCTGGACGGCTTCTACACCTTCCTCATGGGCACGGCCGACAAGCTGGCGCTGATCCGCGACCCCTTCGCCTGCAAGCCGGCGGTGGTGGCGGAAACCGATGACTACGTGGCGATCGCCTCCGAATTCCGTTCGCTCGCGCATCTGCCGGACATCAAGCACGCCACGGTGTTCGAGCCGGCCCCTGAGGAGATGTACGTATGGAACGCATGAGCTTCGACCTCGCCCAGGTTCCGCTGCGCGAGGTGAACACGTTTCTTCACAAGGACGCGCCATCCAGGGGCGTTCTCCAGGTCGTGGTGACCAATCCGGACGGGGCCCACAACATCGCCGTCGGCCTCGACTGTCCGGTCGACGTCGAGGTGCACGGGCACGCCGGCTACTACGCCGGCGGCATGAACAAGACCGGTACGGTCACGATCTTCGGCAGCGCCGGAACCGGGGTCGCCGAGAACATGATGTCCGGCCGCGTGCATGTGAAGGGCTTCGCCTCCAACGGCGCCGGCGCCTCGATGCACGGCGGCCTCTTGGTCATCGACGGCGACGCCGGCCTGCGCTGCGGCATCTCGTTGAAAGGCGGCGACATCGTCGTCGGCGGCTCGGTCGGCAGCTTTTCCGCCTTCATGGCGCAGGCCGGGCGCATGGTGATCTGCGGCGATGCCGGCGATGCGCTGGGCGACTCGCTGTACGAGGCGGTGCTCTATGTGCGCGGCAACATCAAGTCGCTCGGCGCCGACGCACAGATCGAGCCGATGACCGAGGCCGACATCGCCACCGTGAAGGAACTGCTGGCCGCAGCCGGCATGCAGCACGACCCGCACGACTTCAAGCGCGTGGCCTCGGCCCGCAGCCTTTATCACTGGAACGCCGACGCGGATCAGGAGTACTGACATGAGCAGCAACGAACATCCCGCCAAACCTGTCGTCAAGGAAGAATCCTTCGGCTACGACCGCAAGACCATCGACTACATCCGCAACGCGGCGGCCCACGGTCTCTACGAAATCCGCGGCATGGGCGCCAAGCGCCGGCTGCCGAATTTCGACGATCTGGTCTTCCTCGGCGCCTCGCTGTCACGCTATCCGCTCGAGGGTTATCGCGAGAAGTGTTCGACCAAAACCGTGCTCGGCACCCGTTTTGCAAAGAAGCCGATCGAGCTCGACATCCCGATCACCATCGCCGGCATGAGCTTTGGCTCACTGTCCGCCAACGTGAAGGAAGCGCTGGGGCGTGCCGCGAGCGAGGTCGGCACCTCGACCACCACCGGCGACGGCGGCATGACCCAAGAGGAGCGGCAGTCGTCGAAGACCCTGGTCTACCAGTGCCTGCCGTCGCGCTACGGCTTCAACCCGGACGACGTGCGCCGCGCCGACGCCATCGAGATGGTGATCGGCCAGGGCGCCAAGCCGGGCGGCGGCGGCATGCTGCTCGGGCAGAAGGTGTCGCCGCGCGTCGCAGCCATGCGCACGCTGCCGGCCGGCATCGACCAGCGCTCGGCCTGTCGTCACCCCGACTGGACCGGCCCCGATGACCTGGCGATCAAGATCCACGAGATGCGCGAGCTGACCGACTGGGAGAAGCCGATCTACGTCAAGGTCGGCGCCACCCGTACCTTCAACGACGTCAAGCTCGCCGTCCACTCCGGCGCCGACGTCGTGGTGGTCGACGGCATGCAGGGTGGTACCGCGGCGACCCAGACCTGCTTCATCGAGCACGTCGGCATCCCGACGCTGGCGGCAGTGCGCCAGGCGGTGGATGCACTGGAAGACCTCGACATGAAGGGCAAGGTGCAGCTCATCGTCTCCGGCGGCATCCGCAGCGGCCCTGACGTCGCCAAAGCCCTGGCGATGGGTGCCGATGCCGTGTCGATCGGCCAGGGCGTGCTGATCGCCTTGGGCTGCAACCACGACAGCTATTACCGGGATGGTGCTCACCACGACGCCACAGCAGATTACGCCGCCCTTGGCACCGCGCCCGGCTACTGCCACCACTGCCACACCGGCAAGTGTCCGGTCGGCATCACCACCCAGGACGCCGTGCTGGAGCAGCGCCTCACCCCCAAGGTCGGCGCACGGCATCTGAAGAATTATCTGAAGACGCTGAACATGGAGCTCACCACCATCGCCCGCGCCTGCGGCAAGCAGAATGTCCACCACCTCGAGCGTGAGGACCTGGTGGCGCTGACGCTGGAAGCGGCGGCGATGGCGCGGGTGCCGCTGGCGGGAACCAATTGGATTCCGGGCGTGTCCGGGTTCTGATCCTGCCTAAACTGTCCGCGGTTCCCGGCTGTCGCCGGGAACCGTTTTTGCCCCATTCGTCAATTCGTCCCACCAACGCCGTCGATCCTGATTCCACCTGGCCTGGCTTCACGCCCTGAGCGACGATCAACGTGCCGCCCCCCTCCCAGGCTAGCGTTTCGCACAGGTATGCCCCCAAAGTCCAATTCACCGGACGCACTTAGGTTTTCAACAATCGGGCGCTTGAATGGCAGTAACCGGCCAGAAACGGGCGGTCGGGTTGGTGCCCGCGGATGCCGGATGCTCGGCCTTAGCCGACATTGAGCCATGAGACGAACTCCGTCAGCAATGCGACTGATGCCGGCCATTCATCGGGAATTGCGGTGAATGGCGGCTTCGCGATCTGGCGAACACGGACTTCCGCCCCGTTGCTTTCGTTACCGCATTGATTGACTAAGAAAGGAAACCACCAAGGGTGGTCTTCTAGCCAGGCGCCTCATGAGTAAACAAGGCAAGCAAGCTGGCAGAGCGGAATCCGCTCTGTCAGCTTCCGAGGCTTCACGCAGTGGCCCGCAAGGAAGAAGTCGCCTCGGAGCCGCTTTCTTGGCCGATTCCATAGGCATGGGCCAGCTTCATGATCTGCATCATCACCTGGGCTTCGAAGCTATCGCTACCGGCGGCTTTCGTTCCGGCATTCTCCGAAGTTGCGGTCGTCGAGTTGCCCGACCCCGACGTACTCTGTGACTGTTGATAGGCGAGGGTCTCCTGCATAGTCACCTTGCCATCCTTGTTCGTGTCAGCAGAGTCGAAATTCTGGACGATATTATTTAGCATGCTGGAGAGATTGCTGTCGCTACCGCTGGTCTCTTTGGCTGCGCTGGCGAGTTCCTCTTGGGTCATGCCCTGGTCCGACACGGCGCCGGGCGGAGGCCCGGGCGGCATCCCGCTCATGCCGTCCATCTGAGGCATCGCGCGCTGCATGCGGCCGCTCTGGAACTGCTGTTCCAGCCCTTCGGCAAGCTTCTTCACTGAGTCCGAGAATTCCTGCTTGGTGAGCTTGCCATCGCCATCGTTATCCAGTTGCGAGAAAAGCTCATCGGCACTGGTCGAACTGCCAGAAGCATTGACCTTCGACGACGCTTGATCGAAGGCGTTCTGTAGATCGGCTTTCTCGATGTACCCCTGTCCTGAAGTGTCCAATTTGGAGAAGAGGTCATTGGCCATCTCCGTCGGATCGGGGCGTTTCATGCCTCGCATGCCCTGCATGCCGCCCATCCCCTGCATCGTCATCGAACCATAACCGCCCCCGATACCGCTAATGCTGCTCATGATTTGCTCCCTTTAAATGAAATGGTCGGTACGGCACCCTGCAGTCGTACATCAAGGTGCTTACGCAATACAAACGGCCACAAACCCAATTAATTCATATTGTTAGGTGTAAATCTGGGTTAATTGCTGTTAAGAAAGCAAGTCGGATTTCCGGTTCGATTCCGCTGCATCCGCCTCCACAAGATATTGTTTGGCTTAGGTGGCAACAATTGCCGCCCAGGTGGTAGCAAGCCCTTGCCGGTCGGGATGTAGTTAATTCTTGTAAAAGTTGCTGTCGCGGCGATTGGCTTGCCATAGGATTGCGCCATGCAGTACGCACCCCCACTCCCCACCAGGCCGAATGTCCTCCTGGTCGATGACGATATCGAACTGGTCGACATGTTCCGCGACTACCTCGAACGCGACGGGTTTAACGTCACCAGTTGCCACGATGGTCTCAGCGGGGTGGAAGCGGCACTGACGGGACAGCACGACATCGCCGTGCTGGATGTCATGATGCAGGGCCTGGACGGTTTCCAGGCCCTGCTCAAAATCCGTGCCTCAAGTGCGATCCCTGTCATCATGTTGACGGCGCGAGGCGACGATGCCGACCGGATTTCTGGCCTCGAACACGGCGCGGACGACTATGTGCCGAAACCCTGCAGCCCGAGGGAACTGGCGGCCCGCCTGCGCGCGATCCTCAAGCGCCCCAAGGGTAAGGAGGGGCAAACCGGCCAGACCATCACGGTCGGCACCCTGACGCTCTGGCCGGGCCAGCGGCGTGCCGAGGACGATGGCCAGCTGCTCGAACTCACCAGCACGGAATTCAGTCTGCTTGAAGTGCTCGCGCGCCATGCGGGCCGCCCAGTAAGCAAGCCACAACTGTCCGAGGAAGCCATCGGCCGGCCCCTGGCCCGCTTCGACCGCAGCATCGACGTGCATATCCATAGTATTCGCAACAAACTCAAGCCCTGCGCCGACGGACGGTCACGCATCCAGACGGTCATCCGCAAGGGCTATCTGCTCATGGCTGAATAAGGGAGTCACCATGAAACTCGGGCGTCTCTTCTGGAAGTTCTTCCTGATGTTCTGGCTGGCTCAGATCGTCACTGCAATCGGCGTCGGCGTCACGATCTGGGCCTTGCATCAGGATCCGCCAGCGCCGTTTTCTCGTCATGCGCGGGAGCATCCACAAGAAACCGCGCTGCCTCCCCATCCGCCTCGTCTCTTGTTTCCATTGGTGCCCGTGGCAACGGGGGGCATCGTCAGCCTGATCTTTGCCTGGTTGTTGGCGTTGTACTTCGCCCGCCCGATTCGGACGCTGCAAGAAGCCTTCGAAGCGGAAGCCGACGGCAAGCTCGCAACAAGAGTCGGCGCGGCGATGGGCAAACGCCGGGACGAGCTGTCCGACTTGGGACACGACTTCGATCGCATGGCGGAACACTTGCAGAATCTTGTGGAGGGCCACCGCCGCCTGCTCCATGACGTCTCTCACGAGCTGCGCTCCCCCTTGGCGCGTCTTCAGGCCGCCTCGGACCTGATGCATCAGCAGCCGGAACGCATGGCCGAACTCACTGGCCGCATTCAGCGCGATATCGGCAGAATCGACGATCTGGTCGACGAACTCCTTACGCTGTCCCGTCTCGACACCGGCGTGGGCCAACTCGCGCGCGAGCCATTTGACCTCGCCAGTCTCATCCACGATGTTGCCGAGAATGCGCGCTTCGAGGCCGACCCGAAGGGTTGTAGCATCGCCCTCGACCTGCCCGAATCCCTGACCGTCGACGGCAATATCGAGTTGGTGCGGCGCGCCGTCGAGAACGTGTTGCGCAATGCCGTGCGGCATTCGCCGGCTGGTCGCTCCATTCAGGTGAAGGTCGACAAGGAGAGTGGTTTCGCCCATCTGACCATCGAGGATCAGGGCAGCGGTGTTGCCCCTGCGGATCTGGAGGCCATTTTCGAGCCGTTCTATCGCGCGGCCAATACCAAGCCTTTCGAAGGCTACGGACTGGGACTGACCATCACCCGGCAAGTGCTCAGACTCCATGGCGGCAGCGTGCGGGCGGAGAACCTTGGCGAGTCCGGCTTCGCAGTGCACATGCGCTTGCCCCTCTAACCGCAATGACTTCGATAACACCTGACCAGCAGAAAATAAATCACCTCAATCTATCGGAACACATCATGCAGATTCCACAACTTTTCAGAAATACAAGCCGCCGATCGGAACAGTTTCTTGGTTGATAAACAAAGATACTTCCTTTACAGACGTTAATGACGTCAGTCGAATGGCTGCTCTGTGGCATTCACGAAGGACGGTTTCTGGCCGATAGCGGTCGTTGTGGTCTAGCGCTTCGAGCGTCCGCTTCGGCCGAACATGAGACGTTCGCCACAGACCACCTTACCTTCCGCTGTAGGTCGATAGCCGCCCACGACACCCCGTTTCAAGAGCAGGAAGTTCGGCGTAAAACGCTGCGCCGGCAGCAGTTTCTTCATCAAAATTCCGAACGAAAAAAAGGGCGCCCTGCAGGGCGCCCCAGTTTCCTTCGGAGAAAGGGTTTCGTGTTACATCGTGTAGGCCCGTTCGCCGTGAGAAGCGGTGTCCAGACCTTCGCGCTCCTGTTCTTCCGGCACGCGCAGCCCCATGGTGAGGTCGACCAGCTTGAAGAGCACGAAGCTCACCACGCCCGACCACACGATCACGGTGCCCACGCCCCACAGTTGGCTGATGATCTGCCCCGTGGCGTTGAACTCGGCCACTGCGCCGGCAGCGTAGTCGTACACACCGGAACCGCCCAGAGCCGGGTTGGCGACGATGCCGGTGCCGATGGCGCCGATGATGCCGCCGATTCCGTGCACGCCGAACACGTCGAGCGAGTCGTCATAGCCCAGCGCCTTCTTCAGGCCGGTGACGCCCCACAGACAGGCCACACCCGCCACCGCACCGAGGACGATTGCCGCCATCGGGCCGGAGAATCCGGCAGCCGGGGTGATCGCCACCAGACCGGAGACAGCACCCGAAGCCGCGCCCAGCATGGAGGGCTTGCCGCGGATCATCCACTCGGTGAACATCCAGGCGAGCGCTGCCGCAGCCGCAGCCAGCACGGTGTTCAGCAGAGCCAGCACCGTGGTGCCGTTGGCTTCCAGGTTGGAGCCGGCGTTGAAACCGAACCAGCCAAACCACAGCATGCCGGCGCCGATCATGGTGAAGGTCAGGTTATGCGGCGCCATCGCTTCCTTGCCGTAACCGATGCGCTTGCCGATCACGAACGCACCCACCAGCGCTGCCATGGCCGCGTTGATGTGCACTACAGTGCCGCCGGCGAAGTCGAGCGCGCCCTTGGCGAACAGGAATCCGGCCGGTGCGTCGAAAGCAGACGGACCGCCCCAGAACCACACCATGTGCGCCATCGGCAGGTAGGAGAAGGTGAACCACAGCGCGGAGAACACCAGCAGAGCGGAGAACTTGACGCGCTCGGCCAGGCCACCGACGATCAGGGCAGTGGTAATAGCAGCGAAGGTCAGCTGGAACACCATGAACAGCATTTCGGGAATCACCACGCCCTTGGAGAAGGTTTCCACCGTGATGCTGGTGTCGACCCCGGCCAGGAACATCTTGGAGAGACCACCAATGAAGCTGTTCAGGCCGCCGCCGTCGGTGAATGCCAGGCTGTAGCCGTAGATCACCCACAGGATGGCGATCAGACAGAACACCGCGAATACCTGGGTCAGAACCGACAGCATGTTTTTAGTGCGCACCAGGCCACCGTAGAACAGCGCCAGACCGGGAATGGTCATCAGAACCACCACCATGGTCGCAATCAGCATCCAGGTGACGTCGCCCTTGTCGGGGACCGGAGCGGCAACTTCCTCGGCAGGCGCGGCTTCAGCTGGCGCTGCATCTTCAACCGCGACCGGTGCTTCTACCGCAACGGCGTCCATCGTTTCGACCACGGCGGTGTCTTCCACCGGAGCGGTCGCATCCTGCGCCAGCGTCAGTCCGGGAGACAACAGGGCAAACATCAGGCCCAACGAAGCAAATAGTTTTTTCATGTTTGTGCTCCTCACAGGGCGTCGGGGCCGGATTCGCCCGTGCGGATGCGCACGACCTGTTCCAGGCTGGTGACAAAAATCTTGCCGTCGCCGATCTTGCCGGTGTTGGCCGCCTTCTCGATCGCCTCGATCACGCGCTCCAGCAACTCGGCCTTGATGGCCACTTCAATTTTCACTTTGGGCAGAAAATCGACCACATATTCCGCGCCGCGATACAGCTCGGTATGGCCTTTCTGCCGCCCAAACCCCTTCACTTCCGTGACCGTCAAGCCGGTTACGCCGATGGCGGACAACGCCTCGCGCACTTCGTCCAGCTTGAACGGCTTGATGATTGCCGTTACGAATTTCATAACATTCTCCCAGTTGAACAGTTCATCCGGTTTCATCCTGCCCCGGTGTGCCGGGGGCAGGATGCATGCATGCGGATTGAGTTAGAAGGTTTTGGAGAAGGACACGAACACGCGACCGTCAGCAATTTGCTCGCCGGTGACAGCCGGCACGGTGTAGGAAGCCGTATCAGCATCGGTGTCGCTGTAGGCCAGCGTGACGACGCCAAAACCGATGTCCTTGCTGACGCCGATTTTCCAGTCAGTGTAGGAAACCAGATCATTGTCCTTGACGTCCTGATAGCCGACATGACCAATCAGGCCCCAGCCGTTGGCCAGACCATAATTGGCATTCAGTTCGACGTAGTAGCTGCCGTCAGTGTCGCCGGCGGGATCGGTAGCCGTGCCCCAGCCGATAAACTGATCGGATACGACGTAGCTGTACTTCGCGCTCAGGAACTTCCAGCTTGCACCCAGATAGATTTCGGTGGTGTCCGGATCATTCGCGGCTGCAATCTGGTCACCCGGGTAATAGTAGGTAATGACGCCGACGTCATAGCCAAAGTCGCCAGCGGTGCCACGATAGCCGCCATAGAGGTCGATTTCCATGCTGCTGTCTTCTTTGAACCCGCCCTCTTCGACCCAACCCACGTTGGAGGCCCAGGTGCCCACATAGAATCCGCTGGCGTGGCTGTAATCGACACCCCCCTGGATGGCCGGGCCGTTCTGGCTCTGCGATACACCGCGGAAGACGTAATCCGAAGTCAGTGTGATGTTGGCGCTCAGGGTATGCGGCGAAGCGGGCTCGTCAGCAGCCATTGCAAAAGCGGGAACGCCCACCAAACCGGTCAGAACCAAAGCGTGTACAAGTTTTTTCATGAGTTTCTCCGAATTAAGAAGTCGCGCAAAATCGCACTACTCGTTCAGCACAAGCCGTGCCAATTAATATTTCATTAAATAACAGCAACTTATGTTTTTAGCCCCACCAAATCCAGCATAGCCCGCACTCTCGTGGTGCGCCATGAAAACTTCATGCACTCTCTTTGGGCTACGCGCCGCAACGTGGTGCTTGCTACACTCGCTTCATCAATTGGAGGTTGCCATGAATCCGAATCCCAAATTTCCCAACCCTGCTTTCCTTAACGATCTGGTCAGCAAGCTGGGCGAGGTGTTGAAGCAGTCGCCCGCGAAGGACATCGAACAGAACCTCAAGGCCGGGGTGACCTCGATGCTCGGCAAGCTGGATATGGTGACCCGCGAGGAATTCGACGTGCAGACCGAAGTGCTGGCACGCACACGCGAGAAGCTGGCCCAGCTGGAAGCGCGCCTGGCCGAACTGGAAAAGCAGCAGCGCGAAGAAGAAGACTGAACACGTGGCCGTCGCCGTCGTCAAAAGCCGGGCGTTGAACGGCATGGATGCGCCTGAGGTGGTGGTCGAGGCGCATCTGGCCAACGGGCTGCCAGCATTCACCCTGGTGGGGCTCCCGGAAACCGAGGTGAAGGAAGCGCGCGACCGCGTGCGTGCGGCGATCCAGAACGCGCGCTTCGAATTTCCGGCGCGGCGCATCACGGTCAACCTCGCGCCGGCCGACCTGCCCAAGGAATCCGGGCGTTTCGACCTGCCGATCGCGCTGGCGATCCTGGCCGCCTCGGGGCAGATTCCCGCAGACAAGTTCAAGCACGCTGAATTCGCCGGCGAGCTCGCGCTCACCGGCGAACTGCGCCCGGTGCGCGGCGCGCTGGCGATGGCGCTCGCCACCCGCAGCGCCGGCCGGCTGCTGGTGCTGCCCGCGGCGTCGGCCGGCGAAGCCGCGCTCGCCAGCGGGGTCGAGACGCTCGGCGCGACCAGCCTGCTGGACGTTTGCGCGTGGCTGGCGGGTCAGGGCAGCCTCCTCGAACCCGTATCAGATCCCGCGTCTGCGGTGCCGGACTATCCCGATTTCGCTGACGTCAAAGGCCAGGCCGCCACCAAGCGCGCGCTCGAAGTCGCCGCAGCGGGTGGCCACTCGGTGCTGATGGCAGGGCCACCCGGCACCGGCAAGTCGATGCTCGCCGCGCGCTTTCCCGGCATCCTGCCGGCAATGAACGAGACCGAGGCGCTGGAAGCCGCGGCGGTGCAGTCGCTCAACGGCGGCTTTCGTTTTGAGCACTGGCAGCGTCGTCCCTTCCGCGCGCCGCACCATACCGCCTCGGCGGTGGCGCTGGTCGGCGGCGGCGGCAATCCGCGCCCGGGCGAGATTTCGCTGGCGCACCACGGCGTGCTGTTCCTCGACGAGCTGCCGGAGTTTTCGCGGCAGGTGCTGGAAGTGCTGCGCGAACCGCTGGAGACCGGCCACATCACGATTTCGCGCGCGGCGCGGCAGGCCGATTTCCCGGCGCGCTTCCAACTCGTCGCCGCGATGAACCCCTGCCCCTGCGGCTATCTCGGCCACCCCACCCAGGCGTGCCGCGACACACCGGACCAGATCACCCGTTACCGCGGGCGCATTTCCGGGCCGCTGCTCGACCGCATCGACATCCAGATCAGCGTGCCGGCGCTGACACAGGACGAACTGATGCAGGCCGGCGCGGGCGAACCCAGTACTGCCATCCGCGCTCGCGTGCAGGCTGCGCGCGAGCGTCAGATTGCGCGCCAGGACAAACCCAACGCCGCGCTCGGCACGCAGGAGATCGACCTGCACTGCACGCTGGACGCGGCCAGCGAAGCCCTGCTGAAACAGGCGATCGTTCGATTGAATCTGTCGGCGCGCGCCTACCACCGCGTGCTCAAGCTGGCGCGCAGTGTGGCCGATCTGGCCGGCAGCGACGCCATTACCCCCGCCCATCTGGCCGAGGCCATCCAGTACCGCCGGGGCGCCGCATGAGCGATCCCTACGAATCCTGGCAGGAAGAAAAGCAATCGGCCTGGCTCTACCGCGTGGTGGCAGACTGCGAACACGGCACGCCGCGTGCGGCGCTGTTCGACGAACTTGCGCAGGCTGCCGACGATCAGGCCGGGATCTGGCTCGCCGCCATCACCCAAAAAGGCGGCCCGCCACCCGCGCCCTTCCACCCCGACCTGCGCACCCGCATCGTCGCCCGCCTCACCCGTATCTTTGGGCCGCGCGCGATGCGCGGCGTGCTGGCAGCGATGAAGGTGCGCGGCATGGTGCTTTATTCGCATACGCCGCCGCATCCCATGCCGCTCAAACGCGACGACATCGGCAAGCGCCATCAGAGCGGCGGCGCCGGCAATGCCCTGCGCGCCGGCGTGTTCGGCGTCAACGACGGCCTGGTGTCGAACGCCGCGCTGATCTACGGCGTCGCCGGGGCGGCGCCGGAACCATCGATTATCGTGCTGACCGGCGTGGCCGGCCTGCTGGCGGGCGCCTTCTCGATGGCGGCGGGCGAATACGTGTCGGTGCGCTCGCAGCGCGAGATGTTCGAATACCAGATCGGACTCGAGCGCGACGAACTGGAAACCTACCCGGACGAGGAAGCCGCCGAACTGGCGCTGATCTACGCCGCCAAGGGCATGGATCCCGCCGAGGCGAGGCGGCTGGCCGATACGCTGATGCAGGATCCGGAGCGCGCGCTGGACACGCTGGCCCGTGAAGAACTCGGACTCAACCCCGACGAACTCGGCTCGCCGTGGGTGGCGGCCGCTTCCTCGTTTGCCGCCTTCTCCGCTGGCGCCACCTTGCCCTTGCTGCCTTTTCTCTTTGGCAGCGGCAGCGTGGCGCTGCTTGAGTCCGTGATGCTGACGGCGCTCGGCCTGTTCGCCGTCGGCGCCAGCATGAGCCTGTTCACCGGCCGCCATGCCCTGTTCAGCGGGCTACGCATGTTGGCCATCGGCGGCGCAGCAGGCTTGGCCACCTATTTCATCGGTGCTTGGCTGGGCGTGACGCTGGGCTGAGTTTTCTATCCGCGAAGAACGCCAAAAACGCGAAGCGGAGATCACGCAAGGCGCGCTCCGCCGTCCTCTGAAATCCTATTCAAGCTTGCCTGCGCGATTTTCGCGGATAAACGACTCAGGTCTGTTCCCACGGCAACCCATCGAAACGCCAGCCGTTTTTCGTGCTGCGGCGTCGAGTGTCGTCCATGTCGCCTTCGAATCCGTGCTCGACGTTGTACACCTCGGGAAAGCCATATTTCTCGAGGTAGCGTCCGGCATCCGCGGAGCGCCGTCCCGAGCGGCAGATCAGCACCACCGGGCGGTTGGCCGATGCGGCCTTGCGCGCGTGGCCGAGAAAATCGGGGTTCACGTCCCAGTCCGGGCCGTCCTGCCAGGCAATGTGGATCGCCCCCACAGGGTGGCCGACAAACAGATATTCGATTTCCGAACGGCAATCGATGAAGACCGCTTCGGGGTGCGACTGTAAAAAGGCGTGGGCTTCGGTCGGGCTGAACTGCTTCATGCGGGGCTCCGTGCGTGATCGTAGTTTTCACCATAGCAGCACTTGCCCATCCAGCCCGCGTGACGCTCCGCCAGGGCGAAAAAAACCCCGCGACAGCGGGGTGGGCTGGGTGTCGGGACGCTCAGCGTACCGAGCGGCGGCCCGTCACGCGGGTCAGGCCCAGCAGGCCAATGCCCAGCAACAGCAAGGTGCCCGGCTCGGGAACCTGACTGCCGCCCCCGCCGCATCCCTGGCCGCCCGGATTGTCCGCACAGGTGAGACCCGACACGGTTTTAAGCTTGAAGTAATCGCTCTTGCTGTCCGCGCTCGCGCCGTTGTATGCGCCGATTAGCCAGTAGCTGGAAAAAATGTTGTTGGCGAAGTCCTTATTGTCGCCGTTGTTGTTGCTTTGGCTGGCCTCGTTGTAATGACCGACCAGGGTCCAGCCGTTGCTGGTGAGGCTGCCATAGGTCAGGCCACTCACGGAACCTGCGCCTGCCCCGGTATAGGCGTAGACCGAGAAGTCGGAGTCGTTGGCAATCCAGCCGAAGTAGCTGGACGTCAGGTTGACCTTGTCGCCCGTGAAGCTGAAGAGGATGGATTCCTTGCGCTCGTAGTTGTCAACCGCATGCTGGGGCGAACTGGTGCTCTCATTGTCAGCGTGCCGGGTACCCAGACCACTGTTGCCTTGCGGGGTCAGGTAGGCACTTGCCAGCACGGTGTTGCTGCCTCCGGAACCATTAGCGGTATTCGCCCACGCCGTGGCAGTGGCCGTCACACCGCCGACCGTGTCCTGCGCCGCACCATAACCCGCCGGCTGTTCAAGCGAGCTGCCGGTGAAGGTCCAGGTGGCAGCAATTGCGCTGCCCGCGCCACACAGGGCTACGCCTGCCAGCAGGCTAGCGAGCTTTTGGGCTGATCGAGTCCGCATGATTTTCATTTTATTTTGCTCCTGAAAGGGCTTGATATTGGTTAACGACAAACAAGCAATATCGATACCAGACAACAACAAACCTTTTAAATCAACAAGTTACAAAATTTACACTCGGTCTGCCGCTGCAAGTGTAAAAAAAAGCGACAGTTCTGCGAGTGGTCCCGCATCAGCGCTTGCCCAGTTTGCGCAGCGTCGCATTCAGATGCGACCGGATTTCGGGATCGTCGGGGGCACGCAGGGCAGCTTCCCGCAGATAGCGCAGCCCCTTTTCGGTCTGCCCCTGTTGCACCAGCACCCAGCCCAGAGTGTCGTCGACCTGCGGCACGCCCGGTGCAAGCGCATGCGCGCGTTCGGCATGGCTGAGCGCCGCGGCCAGATCGCGCTGCTGCAACAACACATTGGCCAGGTTGTTATGGGCACGCGCATCGCTGGAGTCGGTGCGTATGAGTTCGCTGAATACCGTGCGCGCCCGCGGCCAGTCCTTGAGCGCAAGATAGGCCTCGCCGAGGGCATGCCGGCTAAGTCGATCGCGCGGGTTGCGTTTGCTCCAGTCCGCCATCAGCCTGGCCGCTTCGCCCGCCTGGTTTGACGCCAGGAGGGCGCGGTACAGTCCAAACAGGCTGTCGCTCGTGTTCAGGCTGGCGTGTGCAACGCGGAAAGCCTGGTATGCATCGGCATAGCGCTGCTGCCGCATGCGAAGTTCGCCCAGCAATCCATGCGCTTCGCCCCGGGCATCCGGCCTTGCCAACAGTTCGGCGATGCGTTTTTCGGCGTCGGCCAGCTTGCCGGTCTGCAGGTCGATGCGGGCTTGCAACAGGTGCGCGGGCAGGTGCTGCGGATCGGCCAGCAGTACCTTGCTCAGGCTGTAGCGTGCGGATTCGGTGTCTCCAATGCGCATCTGCTGGGCGGCGACCTGGTTGAGCCAGGCTGCATCGAAGGCGGCCAGCTGACTGATGCGGCGCAGCGAAGTACGCGCCAGTTCGGTGTTGCCGACTGCAATTTGCGCCAGCGCCAGGGTCATCAGGGTGCCGGCCTGGTCGGGGGCGATGGCCTGCGCATCCTTGGCGGTATTGAGCGCTTGCTGGGCATTGCCCTGGCGCAGATAGAGTCCGCTCAGGGCCAGCAGCGGACGCAGGTCGCGCGCCTGCAGGCTGCGCGCCTTTTCCAGCCACCGGATCGCCTCGCCGGGGCGGCCGGATGCTTCTTCCAGCCGCGCCAGCTCCATCATCGCACTCACGTGCTTAGGATCGGCCTTGAGCACGCCGAGATAACGCTGGCGCGCACGCGGCGCCTGCCCCTCGGCCTCGTCCAATCGCCCCAGGTTGAGCTGGGCCGCGTGGAACGCCGGAGCAGCCTTGATCACTGCCTGGTAAGCGGCGCGCGCACCGGCGCGGTCTCCCGCAGCCAGCTTGGCCACCCCCAGAAGATTGCGTGCAGACAGGTTGTCCGGCTCGCGCCTGAGCACGGCCTCCACCAGGGCCACCGCCTTGGCCGGCTCGCCGCGCTTGAGGTAGGTGATCGCCAGCGGCGCGCCGGTCTGCGCCTGTCCCGGGTCCTGTTGATAGGCGCGTTGCAGGGCGGCGAACCCCGCATCCTGCTGGCCGCGACCGATCAGGCTGAGGCCCAGGCCCAACTGGACATCCGGGCTGTCCTTGGCCTGCGCGGCATCCTGAAACAGCGACGACGCCTTGACGTGGTTGCCCTTGCCCATGTGCGCCGAGCCAAGCATGGAAAGGATGCGTGCGTCGTCGGGCTGCTCTCTCAAGGCTGGCTCCAGCATGGCGATGGCGCGTTCATACTGCTGTTCGGCCAGGTAGATCGCGCCCATCACCTTGCGTGCGCCGGTTTCGCGGGGGCGCACATTGAGATACTGGGTCAGATAGCCCTTGGCGCGCTCGAACTCGTTCAGGGCGTAATGCGCCAGCCCGCCCAGCAGTTGCAGCTGGTCGCGGCTGGCCACGAATTCGGGGGACAGCTGCGACAGCGTGCGGGTGACTTCGACGAGCGCGGCGCGTACCTGCACCTCGTCCCCGCGGCGGCCGTGATACAGCGCGCGCAGATAGGCGCCGCGCGGGTCGTAAGCAAACTGCTTCTGCAGATAATCGAGATCGGGCTTGGCTTCGGAATCGCGTTTCAGGTCCAGCAGCAGGCCGGCACGCGCCAACCGCGCATCGAGGTGGCCGGGGCGGTTGGCGAGGGCACGCGAATAATCCTGCAGTGCCTGATTCAGGTTGCCTTCGGCATGCGCGATCGACGCCTTCATCGTCCAGGCATCGGCGTCATTCGGCGCCAGTTGCAATGCCCGCGTCACACTCACCCGCGCCTCCTGCGGGCGGCCGGCATTGAGGTGGATGCGTGCCTGCAACGCCAGTGCGCGCCCGGCGCCGCCTGGCATCTGCTCGGCCTGCTGCGCCGAACTCAGGGCCGCGTCGAACTGGCTGAGCGCCATCTGCGCCTGTGCCCGCAGCAACAGGATTTCCAGACGCGGCGCGGGCGGCAGTCCGTCGGCGCCGAACTTTTCCAGCAGCGGCTTGTATTTCGCCTGTTCGAAGTAGGCCTGTGCCTGATACGTCACGATCTGGCCGCGCGCCGCGCCCAGACGTTCAGCATCGGCGAACACACGCTCCGCCGCCGCGAACTCCCCGCGCCGCAGATGCGCCTGCCCCAGTAGCACCAGGGCGGGCAGCATGCGCGCGTCCTCCTTCAGTGCATTTTTCAGCTGGATGATCGCGCCGGCGTCGTCGCGACGTTCGTAGCGGGAAAGCGCATCCTCGTAATAACGCGCGGCGTCGGCAGCGCGATCGGCCTGCACCAGCGGCGACAGGATCAATCCCCCCAGCAGGCCGGCCATCAGAATAGGTTTCAGCATTGAATCAGGGTCTCGCTCGTCGAACAGGAGACGATGGGCGTTGACCGCCATCGCCAGACAGCAGATCAAGCGCAAATACCGTACCCATCGCCTCGGCCGGGGCGTCGTGCCGCATGGCGCGGGTTTCCACACCCCACCCTTGCCACGCCTGCCCGTCGACTGTCGAAAGACGGACTGCAGCGGCAGAAACTCGTTAGCCCCCTCCGCGGACAGCAGGCCGTGCCGCCAGACCTTATATAATGTGGCGTTCCCCTGATCCTGCCGACCGCCATGTCCCGCTCCGACTTGCTGCATTCCCTGCTCGCCCAACGCATCCTGGTTCTCGACGGCGCAATGGGAACGATGATCCAGTCGTACACACTCGGCGAAGCGGACTATCGCGGCGAACGCTTCGCCGATTTCGCGCACGACCTCAAGGGCAACAACGACCTGTTGTGCCTGACGCAGCCCCACATCATCAAGGAAATCCACGCCAAGTACCTGGCCGCGGGCGCCGACATCCTGGAAACCAACAGCTTCAACGCCACCTCGATTTCCATGGCGGACTACCACATGGAGCACCTGGTGCCGGAGCTCAACTTCGCCGCCGCCCGGCTGGCGCGCGAGGCCGCCGACGAGGCGACCGCGCAGAACCCTGCCAAGCCGCGCTTCGTCGCCGGCGTGCTCGGACCGACCTCGCGCACCGCGACCATTTCGCCGGACGTCAACGACCCCGGTTACCGCAACGTCACCTTCGACCAGTTGCGCGAAGCCTACCTGGAGGCGATCGACGGCCTGGTGAAGGGCGGTGCCGACATCCTGATGGTCGAGACGATTTTCGACACGCTGAACGCCAAGGCGGCACTGTTTGCGATCGAGGAATACTTCGAACAGCACAACATGCGGCTGCCGGTGATGATCTCCGGCACTATCACCGATGCCTCCGGCCGCACGCTGTCGGGCCAGACCGGCGAGGCCTTCTGGAATTCGGTGCGTCACGCCCGGCCGCTGTCGATCGGTCTCAACTGCGCGCTCGGCCCCGACCTGCTGCGCCAGTACGTCGAGGAATTGTCGAACAAGGCCGATGTGTTCATTTCTGCCCACCCCAACGCCGGCCTGCCGAACGCCTTCGGCGAATACGACATGGGCGGCGACGAGATGGCGACGCACATCGGCGAATGGGCGCGCTCGGGTCTGCTGAACATCGTCGGCGGCTGCTGCGGAACCACACCGGTTCACATCGCTGCCATCGCCAAGGCAGTCGAGGGTGTTGCGCCGCGCGTGCCGCCGGCACTCGAACCGGCGATGCGCCTGTCCGGGCTGGAGCCGTTCAACGTCGGCAAGGACAGCCTGTTCGTCAACGTCGGCGAGCGCACCAACGTCACCGGCTCGAAAGCGTTTGCGCGCATGATCCTCGAAGGCCGCTACGACGACGCCCTGTCGGTCGCGCGCCAGCAGGTGGAAAACGGCGCCCAGATCATCGACATCAACATGGACGAGGGCATGCTCGACGCCGAGGCGGCGATGGTGCGCTTCCTGCTCCTGATCGCCTCGGAGCCCGACATCGCACGGGTGCCGATCATGATCGACTCGTCGAAATGGAGCGTCATCGAGGCCGGCCTCAAGTGCATCCAGGGCAAGGGCATCGTCAATTCGATCTCGATGAAGGAAGGCGAGGCCGAGTTCATCGAGCGCGCGAAGCTGTGCCTGCGCTACGGCGCGGCGGTGATCGTGATGGCCTTCGACGAGACCGGCCAGGCCGACACCTACGCGCGCAAGACCGAGATCTGCGCGCGCGCTTATAAATTACTGACCGAAACGGTCGGCTTCCCGGCCGAGGACATCATCTTCGACCCCAACATCTTCGCGGTCGCCACCGGCATCGAGGAGCACGCCAACTACGCGGTCGATTTCATCGAGGCCACCCGCTGGATCCGCCAGAACCTGCCACACGCCCATATTTCGGGCGGCGTGTCGAACGTGAGTTTCTCGTTCCGCGGCAACGACGCGGTGCGCGAGGCGATCCACACCGCCTTCCTATATCATGCGATCCAGGCCGGGATGGACATGGGCATCGTCAACGCCGGCCAACTCGGCGTGTACGCCAATCTCGATCCCGAGCTGAAGGAGCGCGTCGAGGACGTGCTCCTGAACCGCCGGGCCGATTCGACCGAGCGGCTGGTGAACTTTGCCGAGAATGTGAAGGGCGGCGCCAAGGAGCGCGTCGAGGACCTGTCCTGGCGCCAACTGCCGGTGAGCGAGCGGCTCTCGCACGCGCTGGTGCAGGGCATCACGCAGTACATCGTCGAGGACACCGAAGCCGCGCGGCTCGAATGCGAGCGGCCGCTGCATGTGATCGAAGGTCCGCTGATGGCCGGCATGAACGTGGTCGGCGACCTGTTCGGCGCCGGCAAGATGTTCCTGCCGCAGGTGGTGAAATCGGCCCGCGTGATGAAGCAGGCGGTGGCGCACCTGCTGCCCTACATCGAGGCCGACAAGCAGGCCGGCGACGCGCAGAGCGCGGGCAAGATCATCATGGCAACGGTCAAGGGCGACGTCCACGACATCGGCAAGAACATCGTCGGCGTGGTGCTCGGCTGCAACGGCTACGACATCGTGGATCTGGGCGTGATGGTGCCGGCGCAGAAGATCCTCGACGCCGCCAAGGAACACAAGGCCGACATCATCGGCCTGTCGGGCCTGATCACGCCTTCGCTCGAGGAAATGGCGCACGTGGCGAAGGAAATGCAGCGCCAGGGCTTCACCATCCCGCTCTTGATCGGCGGCGCCACGACCTCGATGGCGCACACCGCGGTGAAGATCGAACCGAACTACGAACACCCGGTGGTGTACGTGAAGGACGCCTCGCGCGCGGTCGGCGTGTGCACCCAACTGCTGTCGAACGACATGCGCGACGCCTTCGCCGCCGAAATCCGCGCGGACTACGCCGTCACGCGCGAACGCCACCTGAAGCACAAGTCCGACACCGTGCGGCTGAAGCTCGGCGAGGCACGCGCCAACAAGTTCAGGATCGACTGGGCAAGCTACACGCCGCCGGTGCCGAAGCAGCCCGGAGTGCACGTTTTGCGCGCCTACGACATCGCCAAGCTGGCCGACGTCATCGACTGGACGCCGTTCTTCGCCTCGTGGGAACTGCATGGCAAATTCCCGAAGATCCTTGACGACGCGGTGGTCGGCACCGAAGCGACCAAGCTCTACAACGATGCCCAGGCGATGCTGAAGAAGATGATCGCGGAGAACTGGGTGGAAGCCCGCGCGGTGTTCGGCCTCTTCCCCGCCAACACGGTGAACGAAGACGACATCGAAGTGTATGCCGACGAATCGCGCTCAAACGTGCTGATGACCTGGCACAACCTGCGCCAGCAAATGAAAAAGCCGGAAGGCCGCGCCAACCTGTGCGTCGCCGACTTCGTCGCGCCCAAGGCCAGCGGGCTCAAGGATTATCTCGGCGCCTTCGTGGTGACCGCCGGCATCGGCGAGGACGAGCGCGCCCGCGCCTTCGAAGCCGCCCACGACGACTACTCGGCGATCCTCTTCAAGTCGCTGTGCGACCGCCTCGCCGAAGCCTTCGCCGAGCACCTGCACCTGCAGGTGCGCCGCGAGTTCTGGGGCTACGCAAGCGAGGAAGCGCTCGCCAACGACGACCTGATCGCGGAAAAATACCAGGGCATCCGACCCGCGCCCGGCTACCCCGCCTGCCCCGAGCACAGCGAAAAGGCCGCCTTGTTCGAGGTGCTCGATGCCACCGCGCAGATCGGCGTGGTGCTGACCGAGAACTTCGCCATGTGGCCCGGTGCCGCCGTGTCGGGCTTCTATCTGTCGCACCCCGACAGCCAGTATTTCGCGGTGGCGAAGATCGAGCGCGACCAGGTCGAGGATTACGCCCGCCGCAAGGGCTGGACGCTGGCGGAAGCGGAACGCTGGCTGGCGCCGAATCTGGCTTACCAGCCGGGCTGATGGCTTGCCGGGCCGGGGCTGTCAGCTGGCCCTGAATGGCAGGGCTT
Source organism: Thiobacillus sp. (assembly GCA_019459325.1). Taxonomy (GTDB): domain Bacteria; phylum Pseudomonadota; class Gammaproteobacteria; order Burkholderiales; family Thiobacillaceae; genus Thiobacillus. Next base: position 39,022 of record JAIBFA010000036.1, on the reverse strand, counting down.
ACCAGCCCTGCTGCAGCATTTTCTCCAGCCAGAACAGCCCGATCACGGTCTTGGTTTCGCAGATGCGGCCGTCGCGCACCCATTGCATCGCTTCGGCAAATGGAAGACGAAAGATTTCGAGAAATTCGTCGTGATCGCGGCCATGGTTGCCTTCCTTGAGCCCCTTCGCCAGATAGAACGCCAGCCGCTCGTCCGAATAGCCGATGCAGGGATAGATGGTGGTGACTTCGCGCCACTCGGCGGCGGTGTAGCCGGTTTCCTCTTCGAGTTCGCGCTTGGCGCAGGCGAGGTCGTCCTCGCCCGGGTCGATCTTGCCGGCCGGCAGTTCGATGAAATCTCGGTGCAGCGGGTAGCGGTGCTGGCGTTCCAGCAGCAGGTCGCCGTTGTCGAACACCGGAATGACGACGACGGCGCCGGGATGGACGATGTATTCGCGCGTCGATTCGCGTCCGTCGGGCAGGCGCACGCGGTCGCATTTGACGTGCATCAGCCGTCCCTTGAAGACGGTTTCGCTCGCCAGTTCGGTTTCGGTGAGGTCGGGGATAGCTTTTTTCATGTCCGCGATGATACCGAGCGCGGGCAAAAAAATGCCGGGTTCTTGCGAACCCGGCAGAACGGAGGAGACATGCCCCTCGTTGCGGAGAACTTCCAGCTTGCCGCTAGAAAACAACAAGCCCGGTCATCCTACGAAGGCGCGCAAAATTTGGCTATACAACTTTAGTTGTAGGCGCGCACTATCTATTTGATAAACAAGGAATTTATTTTAGTGCGCCGGCGGGAAATCCGGTCTTTCCATGGATTTGGCGTGCTTTTCGCCTAGGATTTCACGAGCCGGGCGCCGCTAGAGCGTCCGCCCGTGACATCAAATGGACTTGATCTTTTCGCGCAGGGTGGAGTACTGGCGCCGGCTCACCATCAGCCGCTCACCCAAGCCGTCCAGGCGCAGGAAATGGCCTTCGTCGTCACCGGGCAGCTTGCCGATTTCGCGGATACGCGCGCGGGCGACCAGGCAGTTGCGGTGAATGCGCAGGAAGGCGTCGCCAAACTCGCTTTCCAGGCGGGTGAGCGATTCCTCGATGAGGAATTCGCGCGCAGCGGTGTACACGCTGACGTATTTGAGTTCCGCCTTGAGATAGAGAATATCCGCCACCGGGATCAGCACGATGCGGCCCTTTTCGTTGACCGACAGGTGCGTGCGCGCCTTGGGGAGCACCTCCCGCAGGTGATCGAGGGTGGCCGCAGTCAGCCGGTGAGCCCGCGACAAGGCACGCACCAGACGGTCGGCTCGCACCGGTTTCAGCAGATAGTCGACGGCATTCAGATCGAATGCCTGGCAGGCATAGGCGTCGTAGGCGGTGCTGAAAATGATCGCGGGCGGGGTCGACAAGCGATTGAGGTGAGCGGCGCATTCGAGGCCGTCCATGCCGGGCATGCGGATATCGAGCAGCACCGCATCGACCGGCTGTTCCTGAACCAGCGTCAGTGCAGTCAGCCCATTGTCGGCTTCGCCCACGATGTCGACCCTCAGATCCGCCGAACAATCTGCCAGCACGTCGCGCAAACGATGGCGCGCGGGCGCCTCGTCATCGACGATGAGGACGCGCAGGGGCGGGCTGGGTGCGTTCACGGGTGTAGGGGATGACGATGTGCACCTGATAAACGGCACCCAGCGGTTCCAACTTGAGCTGGGCGTCGAGATCGAAGTGCAGCAGCAGCCGCTCGCGGATGTTGGCCAGCGCGATGCGGTTGCCCTTGTGATGGCTGACGTCGGTCGCAATCGGGTTGCGCACCACGATATGCACCTTGTCGGCACTGCGATAAATGTTGAGGCTGATTTCTCCCCCTTCCGCCAGCGGCTCGATACCGTGGTAGACCGCGTTTTCCACCAGTGGCTGGATCAGCAGCGGCGGAATCAGCGCGTCGCCCGGCATTTTTTTGATGTGCCAAGCCACCTGCAGGCGGTCGCCCAGGCGCAGCTGCTCCAGTTCCAGATAGGCGCGAGTGAGCGCCACTTCGTCTTCCAGCGGGGCCAGGTGGCGGGCATCGCCCATCAGCGCGCGGAACAGCTCGGCCATGTTTTCGAGCGCCCGCTCGGCGCGGCGCGGATCGCTGCGCACCAGCGACAGCACAGCATTGAGGCTGTTGAACAGGAAATGTGGCCGGATGCGCGCCTGCAAGGCCTGCAGGCGCGCCTCAGTGATGGCCGGCGACAGCGCGCGGGCGCGCAGGTTGAAATAGCCCAGCAGGCCTGCGCCGATCAGCAAGGAAAACAGCGCCACCCCGCCCAGCGGAATCTCCGCCGAACCGGCCAGCAGCGGGCCCATCCATAGCGTGGCCAACACCGGTACCGCCATACCCAGCACCAGGGTGAATCCCACGCCCAGCCGATAAGGCTGGCTGCGCAGCCAGCGGCCCGCCGCGCACAAGGCCAGCAGGGTCAGCAACAGGGCAGGCTGTGCCAGCGCCGACAGCGCGATGAATTCTGCCCAGAACGCCTGCGTATCCGCGGCACGCACCACGACCCCGGCCACCAGCGCCGCTTCCACCGTCAGCGCGATGCGCAGGTTCACCCCCAGGTGACAGAAGTTCGGCAATTCGACCTGCCGGTTGTTATGATTCTTTCTTTTCATTCCCCGTTCCTGCCCCATGAGCACGTCATCGACGCCGCCCGCAGCGTGGTCCGGCCGCTTTTCCGAGCCGGTTTCCGAAATCGTCAAACGCTACACCGCGTCGATTCCCTTCGATTATCGGCTGGCCGAGTTCGATATTCAGGGTTCGCTGGCGCACGCCGCCATGTTGCACCACGTCGGCGTCCTGTCCAAGGACGACCTGGAAGCGATCCGTCGCGGCATGGCCGAGTTGCTGACCGAGATTCGCGCCGGGCAGTTTGCCTGGTCGCTCGACAAGGAAGACGTCCACCTCAACATCGAAGCCGCGCTCACCGCAAAAATCGGCGACGCCGGCAAGCGCCTGCACACCGGCCGCAGCCGCAACGACCAGGTAGCGACCGATATCCGCCTGTTCCTGCGCGACGCGATCGACCGCATCCTGGCCGGACTCAAGGCCTGCCAGACTTCGCTCGTCGACCTCGCCGAACAGCACGCCGACACCGTGATGCCCGGCTTCACCCACCTGCAGGTGGCGCAGCCGGTGACCTTCGGCCACCACCTGCTCGCCTACTTCGAGATGCTGGCGCGGGACGCCGAGCGCATGGCCGACTGTCGCCATCGCGTCAACCGGCTGCCGCTGGGGGCTGCCGCGCTGGCGGGCACCAGCTATCCGATCGACCGCCAGTTTGTCGCGGACCAGCTCGGCTTCGAGGCCGTGTGCGAAAACTCACTCGACGCCGTCTCCGACCGCGACTTCGCCATCGAATTTTCCGCCGCCGCCGCGCTGGTGATGACGCACCTGTCGCGCCTGTCGGAAGAACTGATCCTGTGGATGAGCCCGCGCTTCGGCTTCATCGATCTGGCCGACCGCTTCTGCACGGGGTCAAGCATCATGCCGCAGAAGAAAAACCCCGACGTGCCCGAACTGGTGCGCGGCAAGACCGGCCGGGTCAACGGCCATCTGGTGGCGCTGCTGACCCTGATGAAAGGCCAGCCGCTGGCCTACAACAAGGACAACCAGGAAGACAAGGAACCGCTGTTCGACACCGTCGACACGCTGACCGACACGCTGGCGATCTACGCCGACATGCTCACCGGCGTCACCGTCAAACCCGACGCCATGCGCGCCGCGGTGATGCAGGGTTTCGCCACCGCCACCGACCTGGCCGATTATCTGGTGAAAAAGGGCGTGCCTTTCCGCGATGCGCATGAAGTCGTGGCGCGCGCCGTGCGGGCGGCCGACACCAGCGGACGCGACCTCGCCCAGCTTCCGCTCGCCGAATTGCAGGCGTTCAGTCCGATCATCGCGGACGACGTCTACGCCGTGCTGACGCTGGAAGGCTCGCTCGCGGCCCGCGATCACCTGGGCGGCACCGCGCCGGCGCAGGTACGCGCGGCCATCGCCCGCGCTCGCCAACGCATCTAAGCAGGGGGTTCAAGCCGCGCGGGCGGCGGGGCATGCTCGCGGCAGATCCGCCGCACCTCTGGGCTGCTGAGCTTTTCCTGCATCAAGCCGCAAAAATAGCTGCGCGGGCCCAGGCGCTGATTGTGGTGACAGGTGGCGCACACGCCGAAGGTACGCTTGCCGCTTTGCGCCTGCACCTGGGCCAGCACCTGCCGCAAGACCACCATCGCCGACGTCACCCGGGCCGGGCTGGCGGTCTGCACGATATCGCGCCAGGCGCTTCCGGCGCTCAGTGTCTTCAGCAACGTGGTGCCCCCTTCGGCCAAGATCAGCCGCACCACCCGGCCATCGCGGGGGTCGGCGTAGCGCGATATCAATCTGCGACGCGCCAGCACCAGCACCGTCTGCGACACCGTGCCCTTGGTCAGGCCGAGGTATTCGGTCAGCGCCTGCGGCGTGTTGCTGAAGCGGTTGGCCTGATTCAGATAAAACAGCACCTGCAGATGCACGGGCTGCAGCCCCTGCGCCGTACCCGCCTGCCGCAAGTCTGCCCGGGTCAGCAGCGACAGCCGCTCGACCAGATCAAACAGGGTGAGCGCCTGGCTTTTCAAGGTTCAGAGAATGAAATCAGAAGCGGACCATGACGCCACCCTGCGCGGCGATCAGCGCAGCCAGCTTGTCGTAAAGCGGCTCGCCGCTCTTAGTGTCGATCCAGCCGGCGTCCTGCGGCTTGAAGTGGAAGCCGCCCGAGCGCGCGGCCACCCAGATTTCGCGCGCGACGCCGTGGCGGTTGATGATGATCTTGCTGCCGTCGTCGAACTCGACCTCGATGATGCCGTCGGCCGGCGTCTCGAAATCCAGGTCGGCGTCTTCCAGCACCTGTTCGATGCGGGCCAGGGTCGTGCCGGCGGCCTGATTGAATTCGGCCTCGCTTGATTCGCTTTTCGTCATGATGTCCCGTGCTAACATTTCGCGCATGAAACTGCGCACCCTATATATAGTGTCCCTGTTGCTGTGCGGGCTTGGTCTGACGGCCTGCGGCTCCAAGGGTGACCTGTATCTTCCCGAAAATCCTCCCGCACCGCAACGGACTTCCAATTGAACACCCTGAATCGCATCGATGGCCGCCTCCATCTTGAGGACGTGGCGCTGGACACCCTCGCCGAACGTTTCGGCACGCCACTGTATGTCTATTCCCGGCAGGCGCTCGAAAGCGCCTACCAGGCGTATGCCGACGCCTTTGCCGAAACCCCCCACCTGATCTGCTACGCGGTGAAGGCCAATTCCAGCCTGGCGATCCTCAACCTGTTCGCCCGGCTCGGCGCCGGCTTCGACATCGTCTCCGGCGGCGAGCTCGCCCGTGTGCTGGCGGCCGGTGGTGACCCCGGCAAGGTGGTGTTCTCCGGCGTCGGCAAGACGGCGGACGAGATGCGCGCCGCGCTCGATGCCGGCATCCTCTGTTTCAACGTCGAGTCGGCCAGCGAACTCCACCGTCTGAACCGCGTGGCTGGCGAACTCGGCAAGGTCGCGCCGGTGTCGTTCCGCGTCAACCCCGACGTCGATCCGAAGACGCACCCCTACATCTCCACCGGGCTCAAGGAAAACAAGTTCGGCGTGCCGATTGCCGAGGCGCCCGCGCTGTATCGTCTGGCTGCCAGCCTGCCGAACCTCGCCGTCACCGGCATCGACTGCCACATCGGCTCGCAACTGACCGAGCTGTCGCCGCTGGCGGACGCCGCCGACCGCGTGCTGACGCTGGTCGATGCGCTGGCAGCCGACGGCATCACGCTGCATCACATCGACCTCGGCGGCGGCGTCGGCATCCGCTATCGCGACGAAACCCCGCCCGATCTCGCCGCCTACGGCCGTGCGCTGGCTGCACGCTTTGCCGGCCGCCGCGAGAAATTGCTGCTGGAGCCGGGCCGATCGCTGGTCGGCAACGCCGGTCTGCTGCTTACCCGCGTCGAGTACCTGAAGCCGGGCGAGGACAAGAATTTCGCCATTGTCGACGCGGCGATGAACGATCTGATGCGTCCCGCGCTGTACGAGGCGTATCACGAGATCGTCGCCGTCAACGAAAGAAACGTGCCATCACAACGCTACGACATCGTCGGTCCGATCTGCGAGACCGGCGATTTTCTTGGCTTTGCGCGCGATCTCTCGATCGAGGAAGGCGATCTTCTGGCCCTGCTTTCGGCCGGCGCCTACGGCATGAGCATGGCGTCGAACTACAATTCACGCCCTCGAGCGGCCGAGGTCATGATCGACAAGAATGAAATTCACCTCATCCGTGAACGAGAAAAACAAACCGGCCTGATGGCCGGAGAACGGCTTGTTGATTGACTTTCCAGTGGACACCCAAAGTGTCCGCCTGATGAAATTTAGTGTCGGATCAATACATTTTGCTTGACCGCTACATTTTTTATCGAATTATTTTCGCAAGCCATTGACTATTCGTTGAACCCCTGGGAAAAGTAACTAGAATGAGGCTCACCAAGCGGAGCCTCGGTATCGCCCGTCTCAAGCGGGTTTCGGGCAAGTCGGTCGCCTGTCGGTACCACGCTTTGGAAGTGCAAATTCTGACTGCACGTGGCTTCAAGCTGTAGTGATGAGTGAATGTGTTCAACTTCTAAGGAGTGTTAGATGGCAACAGTGAAAAAACCCGCCGCCAAACCGGCGGCCAAGAAGGCAGCAGCCAAACCTGCCGCCAAGCCCGTAGCCAAGAAGGCAGCCGCCAAGCCGGCAGCCAAAAAGCCCGTAGCCAAAAAGGCAGTCGCCGCCAAAAAGCCCGTGGCCAAGAAGGCAGTTCCGGCCAAAAAGCCCGTGGCCAAGCCGGCAGCCAAAAAACCCGTCGCCAAGAAAGCCGCCGCCAAGCCGGTAGCCAAGAAGCCGGCTGCTAAACCGGTTGCGAAAAAAGCAGCACCTGCCAAGAAGCCTGTTGCGAAGAAGGCGCCCGCCGCCAAGCCCGCGCCAGCTCCTGCGGCAGCACCTGCCCCCGCACCGGCGGTACCGGTCATCAAGCCTTTCGGGCTCTAACAGGTCGGGCACTGCCCAATCTGAAACGGGGGCTTGTCCCCCGTTTTTTATTTGGCGCGGCCGGGGGCTTGTCCCCCGTTTTTTATTGCCGTGACCGGGGATATGCCCCGGTCTTTTATTGCGCCTTTCTGGCGCCTCGTTTCGCCGAATTCAAGACTTGGCCGGCGCGAGGCGACTGTGGGCGGTATGCAGCAAGGCCACCCCCCACGGCAAACGCAGGGCCAACAGCACGACCAGCACGGCCCCGTAGATCAGCGGCTCAGTCAGGTCTTTCTTCACCAGCCACAGGTAGTGAGTCACGCCCAGAAGGGCAATCGGATAAACCAGACGGTGCAATTGCTGCCAGCGGCGACCGAGGCGGCGCATCATGGCATGGGTCGAGGTCGCGGCAAGCGGGATGAGCAGCATGAAGGCCGTGAAGCCAACCGTGATGAAAGGCCGTTTGACGACGTCTTTGGCAATGGCCGCGGGATCGAAGAATTGATCCAGCCAGACATAGGTCACGAAATGCAGCGCCGCATAGAAAAAGGTGAACAGCCCAAACATGCGCCGGTAGCGGATGAGGTCGCTTCGTCCAGTCAATCGCCGTAACGGGGTGACCGACAGGGTCACCAGCAGCCCGGTCAGCGTCCAGGTGCCGGTGGAACGGGTGATGAACTCAATGGGATTCGCCCCCAGACCGTCAATGCTGCCAAGAACGATCAATCGCAACAACGGCAACAGACATACCCCAAACACCCAGAGTTTGGGGTTGCGCAGAAACTCGCCCATCAGAAGAACTTTTTCAGGTCCATCCCGCGGTACAACTCGGCGACCTGGGCTCCGTAGCCATTGAACATCAGCGTGTCGCGCTTGCGAAACTCGCCGATGCGACGCTCCCTCGCCTGGCTCCAGCGCGGATGATCGACCTGAGGATTGACGTTGGAATAGAAGCCATACTCCCGCGGCGCAGCCGCCATCCAGGCGGTGAGCGGTGGCTTTTCGACGAAGCGGATCTTGACGATGGACTTGGCGCTCTTGAATCCATATTTCCACGGCACCACCAGACGGATCGGCGCACCGTTCTGGTTGGGCAACACTTCCCCATACAGTCCGACCGCCAGCAGTGTGAGCGGATGCATCGCCTCGTCCATCCGCAGGCCTTCGACATACGGCCAGTCGAGCACGCGCGAACGCTGCCCAGGCATCTGTTTGGGGTCGTTCAGCGTCACGAACTCGACATATTTGGCATTGCCGGTGGGCGCTGCGCGGCGGATGAGTTCGCTCAGGGGGAACCCCACCCACGGAATCACCATCGACCAGCCTTCGACGCAGCGCATCCGGTAGACGCGCTCCTCCAGCGGAGCGAGTTTCAGCAGCGCGTCGATGTCCCAGGTCTTGGGGTTGGCCACCTCGCCCTCGATCGCAACCGTCCATGGGCGGGTTTTCAGGCTGCCGGCACGCTCGGCCGGGTCGCCCTTGCCGGTGCCGAATTCATAGAAGTTGTTGTAACGGGTGACGTCCTTGTAGGGTGTTTTGTCTTCGTTCAGCCTGTAGGCGCTGGCGCGCACGCCGGCCAGCCTAGCGCCGGCCTCGGCTTCGGATGCCACCCCCAAGACGGCACCGGCGGCCAGCACGCCCATGCCCTGCATGAAGCGGCGGCGTTCGCGGTAAATGTCGGGCGGCGTGATTTCAGACGCGAGGATGTCGGCGCTCTGGCGTATCAGCATGGCTGAGTCCTTGTTGGAAGTGGCATATCGGAACAGTCGGATTGCCCGCGCAATCCTTACATATCCGCATTTCAAATTGACCCCGACGCGCAGTTTTTGTTTCCCCCTGGAACTGATAAGGTGCGAGCCTCTCGTACGTCATTGTTATTTTTGCGGAATCCGTCATGCGCGCCTTGCTCCTCCTGCTGTTCGTTCCCGCACTCGCTTTTGCCCAGGCGGGCGGCCCGCCTTTTATTCCCGTCAACATGATGAAAGTCGCCGCCACGCCGATGTCGAATACGGTCAATGCGGTGGGCGCGCTGATTGCCGAGGACAGCGTGATGCTGCGTCCGGAAATCGATGGTCGCATCGACAGACTGCTGTTCAAGGAAGGTCAGCCGGTGAGGAAAGGCGCGGTCCTGGTGGTGCTCGACGCCGCCGAGCAGCGCGCCCGCCTGGCCGCCGCCCAGGCAGACATGAAGCTGGCGGAAAGCCGTTTCAGGCGCAGCGAGGAACTGGTCGCGCAGAACTTCATTTCCCGGCAGGCGCTCGACGAAGCACGTGCCAACCTCGACATCCTGCGCGCGCGCCTGCGGCAGGAGCAGGTCGCGCTCGACAAGACCGCGATCCGCGCACCGTTTGCCGCGGTGGCCGGCCTTCGCCAGGTCAGCCCCGGCGCCTACGTCAGCAAGGGCGACGACCTCGTGCGGCTGGACGCGCTCGGCAACCTGAAACTGGAAGTGCCGGTGCCCGAAACGTATCTGCCGCTGGTGCGCATCGGCCAGCCGATCAACCTGACCGTCGATGCCCTGCCGGGGCAGCGCTTCAGCGGCAAGGTGCACGCCATCGATCCCGTGGTCGATCCGGTGAGCCGAAATGTCCGCGTTCGCGCGCGCATCGCCAACCCCAGAGGAGAACTCAAGCCCGGCATGTTCGCCCGCGCCACCGCCGACCTCGGCGGCAAGACCAGCGTGATTCTGCTGCCCGAGCAGGTCATCGTTCCGCGTGCGGACGGCAACTACGTTTTCCTGGCGGTCGACGGCAAGGCAGAACTGCGCAAGGTCACGCTGGGCAAGCGTGAACCGGGACGGGTCGAAATCGTCTCCGGGGTCGCGGCGGGTGACACAGTCATCCTCGACGGCCAGATCAAGCTGCGCCCCGGCGTGCCGGTGGTCACACTCGACCAGGCGGCACAGATGATGAAGAAGATGCCGGCCGGCAAGCGCTGACCCGAACCGGCGCAAGGACTGACCCATGATCCTCTCCGACATTTCCATCCGCCGCCCGGTACTGGCCACGGTGATGAGCCTGCTCATCATCCTGATCGGGCTGATTGCATTCGACCGCCTGCCGGTACGCGAATACCCCAACATCGACGCCCCGGTGGTGTCGGTTCGAACGGTCTACCCCGGCGCCTCGGCCGAGGTGATGGAAAGCCAGATCACCAAACCGCTGGAAGACTCGCTGTCCGGCATCGAGGGCATCCGCACCATCAAGTCGGTGAGCCGCGAGGAAGTCAGCCAGATCACGGTGGAATTCGTGCAGTCGCGCGACCCCGAGGCCGCCGCCAACGATGCCCGCGACCGCGTGGCGCGGGTGCGCGGCGTGCTGCCCAACGAGGCGGAAGACCCGGTGGTGGCCAAGATCGAGGCCGATGCCCAGGCCATCATCTGGCTGGCCTTCTCCAGCGACCGCCAGTCGCCGCTGGAGATCACCGACTACGCCGATCGCGTGGTGGCCGACCAGTTGAAGACCCTGCCCGGCGTGGCCTCGGTCATCATCGGCGGCGAGCGACGCTACGCCATGCGCATCTGGCTCGACCCGGACCGCATGGCGGCGCTGGGGGTGACGGTGCAGGACGTGGAGACCGCGCTCAGAAGCCAGAACACCGAACTGCCTTCGGGCCGCATCGAGAGCCAGACGCGCGAATTTTCCGTGCTGGCCGAAACCGACCTCAAAACCCCGGCTGAATTCGAGCGCGTCATCCTCCGCGACAGCGGCGGCGTGCTGGTGCGGCTGGCCGATATCGGCCGCGCCGAGATCGGCGCCGAGGACGAGCGCAACATCGTGCGGGTCAACGGCCGTGCGGCCGTGGGTCTGGGCATCGTCAAGCAGTCGACCGCCAACACGCTAGAAGTCGCCCGCGCGGTGAAAGCCGAGCTGCCGCGACTGGAAACGGCATTGCCCGAAGGCATGCAGCTCAAAGTGGGCTTCGACAGCTCGATTTTCATCGAGAAATCGATCGATGCCGTCTACACCACGATGATCGAGGCGATGGTGCTGGTGGTCGGCGTCATATTCCTGTTCCTGCGCAACTGGCGCGCCACGCTGATTCCCTTCGTCACCATTCCGGTGTCGCTGATCGGCGCCTTCATCTTCCTGTATTCGATGGGCTTCACCATCAACGTGCTGACCCTCCTGGGGCTGGTGCTGGCGATCGGTCTGGTGGTCGACGACGCCATCGTCATGCTGGAAAACATCTACCGCCACATCGAGGAAGGCATGCCGCCGTTCGAGGCGGCGATCAAGGGTGCCAAGGAAATCGGCTTCGCGGTGATGGCGATGACGCTGACGCTGGTCGCCGTGTTCGCCCCGCTGGCGTTTGCCGAGGGCAACACCGGCAAACTGTTCACCGAATTCGCGATGACGGTGGCCGCGGCGGTGCTGGTGTCGGGCTTCGTCGCACTGACGCTGACGCCCATGATGGCGAGCAGGATGCTGCGCCACGAAACCCGCCACGGTGCTTTTTTCAACTTCGGTGAGCGCATGCTGAATCGCCTGAACAGCGGCTACACCCGCGGCCTCAGGCGCGTCGTGCGGCACCCCTTGATCGTTGCGGGGGTATTCGTGCTGGTCGCGGTCGCCGCCTTCGGGCTGCTGAAATCCTTGAAATCGGAGCTTGCGCCGACCGAGGACCGCGGCTTTTTCATCGGCTTCATGCTGGCCCCCGAAGGCTCGACCCTGCAGTACACCGACGAATACGCACGCCAGCTGGAGGGCATTTATCAGCGCGTGCCCGAGGTGAATACCGCCTTCGTCGTGGTAGCGCCGGGCCTGGAGCGCCCCAACCCGGTCAACTCCTCACTGTCATTCGTGATGCTGAAGCCGTGGGAGGAACGCAGCCGCAGCCAGATGGACATCACCGCCAGCCTCGGACCGCAGATGTTCATGGGCATGCCGGGCGTGCTCGCCTTCCCGATCAACCCGCCCTCTCTGGGCCAGAGCTTCCGCAACCCGCCGCTGCAGTTCGTGGTGCAGGCGCCGAGCTACGCTGAACTGGACAAAGCGGTGGAGGCACTGATGGCGAAAGTGCGCGAGTATCCGGGGCTGGTCAACGCCGATACCGATCTCAAGCTCAACAAGCCGCAACTCAAGGTCGACATCAATCGCGACAAGGCGGCGCAAATGGGGGTCGGCGTCGACACCATCGGGCGCACCCTGGAAACCCTGCTCGGCGGGCGCGAGGTCACCCGCTTCAAGCAGGCAGGCGAGCAGTACAACGTCGTCGTCCAGCTCGACCCCGCCGCGCGCGCCACGCCGCAGGACCTGACGGCGCTGTACGTACGTGGCAGCGAGGGCAGCCTGACGCCGCTGTCCAACCTGGTCGCCGTCTCCGAAACCGTGGCGCCGAAGGAGCTCAACCACTTCAACCGCCAGCGCGCGGCGATCATCTCGGCCAACATCGCTCCCGGCTACACGCTGGGCGAGGCACTGACCTTCATGGACCAGGCGGCAAAGGAAACGCTGCCACCCAGCACCCGCACCGCGCTCGACGGCCAGTCGCGCGAATTCGGCGAATCCGGGCAGACGCTGGCGATCACCTTCGCGCTGGCGCTGATCATCATCTATCTGGTGCTGGCGGCGCAGTTCGAAAGCTTCGTTGCCCCCTTCATCATCCTGCTGACCGTGCCGCTCGCCGCCACCGGCGCCCTGCTGGCACTGAAACTCACCGGCGCGACGCTCAACGTGTACAGCCAGATCGGCCTGGTGATGCTGGTCGGCCTGATCACCAAGCACGGCATCCTGATCGTCGAATTCGCCAACCAGCTGCGCGAACGCGGCAAGCACAAGGTCGAAGCAGTGATCGAAGCGGCCAGCCTGCGCCTGCGTCCGATTCTGATGACCACCGCCGCGATGGTGCTGGGCGCGGTGCCGCTCGCGCTCGCCACGGGCGCGGGGGCGGAGTCGCGCTCGCCGATCGGCTGGGTCATCGTCGGCGGCCTGCTGCTCGGCACCCTGCTGACGCTGTTCGTCATCCCGGTCGCCTACACCCTGCTGACGCGCGACCGCACAGCCGCCGCCAGCGAGCCCCAAGCGCTCGTCTCCAGCCCCCAGAACTGACGAACTCGCCCACCGCCCTGACGAGGCTTCGTCAGGGCGGTATCGGCACGTCTTCATCAAGCCGTCAAAGCCGCCTGATTTAATGCGGTTTTCCACGCCATCCGGCGTCACGGGAGACTGGCATGAACCCTGCTGCATTCCTTGCAAAGACAACGCAAGGAGAGACCGACATGATCGAACTTGAACCCGGCAACACCCTGGATATCAGCCTGAAAGAAGATGCCCAGGGTCGCGACCGCGTTGAGCTCACACTGCAGGCCCACGGATGCGTGCTCAACCTCACGCCGCATCAGGCACGGGTTCTGGCGACTGAGCTCATCATGGCGGTCAACCGTGCCGAAGTGCGCAGCAACCTCAAGCACAGCCAAAACGTGGTGCGGGGCGCTCAGCCGGCCGAACAAAAACGGGGGCTGTTCCACCAGGCTTTCGCCAAATAGTTTCTAGGCCAGTCGGCTTCGACTGGACCGGGGTAGGGGGCAGCCAGGCTGATCTACCCTATAAGTCGCCCCCGCATTGTCGGGGGCCCGCCATCCGTGATAGGGTGGCACTAGGCGCGATGGATTCGTCCTCGCGCCTTTTTATTTATGCCCTTCAGGGTGTTTTCACTACTTCGCAGGAATCAGCATGGCCGTCATCGAACTCACCAAGGACAATTTCGAATCCACCATCAACGGCAACGACGTTGTCGTCGTTGACTTCTGGGCACCCTGGTGCGGACCCTGCCGCGGTTTCGCCCCGATCTTCGAAGCTGCGTCCGAGAACCACGCCAACATCGTCTTCGCCAAGGTCAACACCGAAGTCGAACAGGAACTGGCAGGCTACTTCCAGATCCGCTCCATCCCCACACTGATGGTGTTCCGCGAACAGGTCATCCTGTACTCCGAAGCCGGCTCACTGCCCGCCAACGCGCTGGATTCGCTGATCGAACAGGTGATGGGACTGGACATGGCGCAGGTCCACAAGGACATCGCCGAACAGCAGGCGCAAAGCCAGCAGGGTCAGGCCTGATTCAACAATAGCTGCCGCAGCAGCGGCAGCGTGATCGGACGGCGCGTTTCCAGGCTGAACCGGTCCAGCGCCTCCAGCACCCGCAGCAGGCTCTGCATGTCGCGCGCGGTGTGATTCATCAGATAGTCCGCCACCTGGGGCTCCAGCCGAAATCCCAGGGTTTCTGCGTGCTGGCTCAATGCGGCGCGCTTTTCGGCGTCGTCCAGGCCGTGCAACTGGAACACCAGGCCCCAGCCCAGCCGGGTCTGCAATTCCGGCATGACCGGCAGCTCAGCCGGCGCCACATTGCCCGCCGCCAGCCACAGCCCGCCCGCCTCGCGCACCCGATTGAACGCGGCAAATCCGGCGTGCTGCTGCGCCTCGTTCCAGGTTTCCACCTGGTCCGCAATCACCGCCTGCGCCGCCTGCTGGCCGCTCAAATCGACCGTCATCCCGCGCGCCTGACAGGCGTGCGCCCAGGCCGCCAGCAGATAACTCTTGCCGCTGCCCGGCGCGCCCCACACATAGATCATGCGCTCCGCCGCGCTGCCGTTGAGCATGGCCTGCAATTGCGCCATCAGTTCAACATTGCGCCCCGCCACGAAACGGGCAAGTTCGGGCCGGGCGGGCGGGCGGATATCGAGAAGCAGCTGCTGCATAGGGGCGCAAGGATAAGGCAAAAGCCCCGCGGGGTTCCAGAAAAACCCGGGCGCCGCCAGGTGAAATCGCCTGTCGCACCCAGCTATACTTGGCGTTTTCGCACTTGACGCCCGAATCACTCCGATGAGCCTTGCCTTCCCCGTTCCGGTCAGACCCGTGATCCAGCCGCCCCCGATGGTGGAGGAGGTGCTCGGCGACGACGAGCGCGCCGAGTTGAAGGCGCGCATCAAGCGGCTGATGAAGGAACAAGACGCGGTGCTGGTCGCGCACTACTACACCTCGGCCGACCTGCAGGACCTGGCCGAGGAAACCGGCGGCTGCGTGTCAGACAGCCTGGAAATGGCGCGCTTCGGCCATGCCCATCCGGGGAAAACGCTGATCGTCGCCGGGGTCAAGTTCATGGGCGAGACCGCCAAGATTCTCAACCCGGAAAAGCGCGTCATCATGCCCGACCTCGGCGCCGAGTGCTCGCTCGACCTGGCCTGCCCGGCCGACGAGTTCGCCGCCTTCTGCGACGCGCACCCCGACCGCCTGTCGGTCGTCTACGCCAACACCAGCGCGGCGGTGAAGGCACGCGCCGACTGGGTCGTCACCTCCGGCATCGCCGCCAAGATCGTCAAATACCTGCACCAGCAGGGCCACAAGCTCCTGTGGGCACCGGACCGCCATCTGGGCGATTACGTGCAGCGCATCAGCGGCGCCGACATGCTGCTGTGGCAAGGTTCCTGCGTGGTGCACGAGGCATTCAAGGCCGAGGCCCTGAAGAAGTTGCGCGCCGAACACCCGAACGCCGCGGTGCTCGTGCATCCGGAGTCGCCGGAAGCGGTGATCGCGCTGGCTGACGTGGTCGGCTCGACCACGCAGCTGATCGAGGCCGTGCGCACCCTGCCCAACCCGGAATTCATCGTCGCCACCGACAACGGCATCTTCCACAAGATGCACGCCGCCGCCCCCGGCAAGATCCTGCTGGAAGCGCCGACCGCGGGCGAGGGCGCGACCTGCCAGTCCTGCGCGCACTGTCCGTGGATGGCGATGAACGGGCTGAGGAAACTCGCCGCCGTGCTGGAGAACGGCGGCAACGAAATCCATATCGAGGAATCCATCCGCGTCCGCGCGCGGCTGTCGATCCAGAAAATGCTGGACTTCGCGGCGGCCGAAAAAGCCGGGCAGATCCAGCTCGGCGACTGAGGCGCTTAAAACCATGGCCGGAAGCAGCCTGCTCGCGCTGATCGACGACATCGCCACCATCCTCGACGACGTGTCGGTGATGACCAAGGTCGCGGCGAAAAAAACCGCCGGCGTGCTGGGCGATGATCTTGCACTGAACGCCCAGCAGGTGGCAGGGGTGAAGGCCGAGCGTGAACTGCCGGTGGTGTGGGCGGTTGCCAAGGGCTCGCTCGTCAACAAGGCGATTCTGGTGCCGGCGGCGCTCGCCATCAGCGCGTTCGCGCCCTGGGCGATCACACCGCTGCTGATGCTGGGCGGTGCCTTCCTGAGCTACGAAGGCTTCGAAAAACTGGCGCACAAATTCCTGCACCGCGAGGAAGCCGCGGCCCATCGCAGCGAACTCGCCCAAGCGGTGGCCGATCCGGCAGTCGATCTGGTGGCGCTGGAAAAGGACAAGATCAAGGGTGCGGTCCGCACCGACTTCATCCTCTCCGCCGAAATCATCGTCATCACGCTCGGCACCGTCGCGGCCGCGTCCTTCGGCAAGCAGGTCACCGTGCTCGCCGGCATCGCGCTGGTCATGACCGTCGGCGTCTATGGCCTGGTCGCCGGCATCGTCAAGCTCGACGACGCCGGGCTCTACCTCAGCCAGCGCCCCGCCCGCTGGGTTCGCGCGCTGGGGCTTCGCATCCTCGCCGCTGCGCCGGTTCTGATGAAAAGCCTTGCCATCATCGGCACTGCGGCCATGTTCCTGGTCGGCGGTGGCATCCTGGTCCACGGCGTGCCGGGCACGCACGATCTGGTCCACGCCGCCACCCAGGCCGCGGAAACCCTGCCGGCGATCGGCGGCACACTGGCCATGCTCATCCCGTTTCTCATCGATGCGCTGGCCGGTATTGTCGCGGGTGCCCTGATTCTGGGCGGCGTGACGGTCGCCCGGCGGCTGTTCCGGTAATCCGGCCCGCTTATTTCTGGAACGGCTGGATCAGCTTGCGCACCGAATCGTAGGCGAGGTCGTCGACCACGACAAAGCCGTCGTACGCCTTGTCGAACGCTTCCAGCGTGGCAGCCCGCTCAGGGGTGGTTTTATTCAGCGCCAACAGCGCATCGCGCAACTGGTTGCGCACTGCCACCGGCATGTCGGGATGGACGGCGAAGAGATACGAAGGCAGCGGAGCGGTGCTGCCGACCTCGACCAGCCCTTTGCTCTTGAACTCATCGGCGATGGAGTCCTTGAGAATGCCGCCGTCAAAGTCGCCCGCCAGCACGGCCTTGGCAATATTGTCGTAATGCTTGAGATAGGCAAACGTCGAAAAATCGCTGGATTTCAGCCCCATCGACTCGACCGCCGCTCGCTGCAGCAGGGCCTTTTCATCTCCAAAGGCAAAGCGCTTTCCCCTGAGCCCGGCCGGCGAAGTGATCCCGGATCCGGCCTTCACGCCGATCACCAAGGCGAAGTGCGGGCGCCCCCCCGTGGTGGGGGCAACCAGCGGGACCACGCCGTATTTCCTGCGCGCCTCGATGTAAGCCACCGGCGTGAGGTAGGCAATCTGCGTCTGCCCCGTGCCCAGATCGTCCACAGCCGACCCGAGATTGGGCGATGGCCGGAAGCGGATATTGAGATCGGTGCGCAGTGCCAGATGATTGGTCAGCGCGCTCATGCGTTTGATCATCTCGACCGGGATATCCATTGCCACCGAGCCCATGGTCACCTCGCTGGTTTGTGCGCCATGGGCCGGAGCTGCCTGGACAGCCAGATACGACACGCCCATCAGGAGAGCGGCCGCAACCAGGGCTGGATATGCCGGTTTCGGTTTCATGAGGTTTTTCTATCCTGGAACCGGGCTGCTGCGGAATACACGCTGTAACGGTTCCGCCCACCATGCTTCGCCTGATAGAGGGCTTTGTCGGCCGCATAGTAGAGCGCCTGCGGCGTTTCCATGGAATCGTCGTACTGCGCAATGCCCACACTGAGGCTGAGATTCAACCGGCTTCCATCGTGGTCGAACGCATGCGTCCGCACACTTTCCAGAAGGATCTCGACGAACATTTCGGCCTGCCCGGCATTCGTGTGATACAGCACGATGCCGAATTCGTCGCCCCCGAGACGCGCAGGCAGATCGGACTTGCGGACATGCAGACGCATGAGAATGCCGATATCACGCAGCACGTCATCCCCGGCGCCGTGACCATGGCTGTCGTTGATCAGCTTGAAATGATCGATGTCGAACAGCACCAGCGTGATCTCTTCCGCGAAACGCTCGGACTGATGGAACATCCGGGACAGGGTTTCATCAAATTTGCGGCGGTTGGGCAACTCGGTCAGCCAGTCGGTCGTGGCCATGGTGCTGAGCAAATCGAGCGCATGCTCAAGCTCCCGCGTGCGTCCACCCAACTGGATGTTTTTGTCCCGCAATTCCTGGTTGGCAAAGTCGATCTTGCTTTGCAGCTTGCCGTGATAACTGGCGAGCGATTTGTTCAGGGTGTTGAACACCGACACCAGTCGCCCGATTTCGTCCCCGCTTTTCACTTCGAGATCGCGGGCGATGAACGAGTCGCCCTTTTCCACCGCCTCCTCCATCGCCATCGTCAGCCTGCGGATCGGGGAGACGATGCCGCTCGCGGTAAACGAATAGACAATCAGTCCAAGAATCGCGCCGAAAATGACTTGCTCGACAAAAACACGCCAATAGAGCGCGTTGAGCGCCTTTTCCAGCGCATCGGTCGACATATCGACGGTTGCGCCGCCGATGGTCCGGCCGTCGAATATGACAGGCGACTCAAAACGTTTGTAGGTTCCGGCTTCGCCCCCGGCAGCCTGGGTCATCACGCGTCCGTTCTGGTTGCGTATGACGACGCGGATCACGTTGGCCTGCCGTGCGACATTGGCGGCGAGGATTTCCAGATTGCCATAGTCGTATCCGGCAATCAGGGAAGCGGCACCGGAGGCCGTGGCATGGGCCACACTTTGACCCGCCTTGTCGATCAATTCGCTGAGAGGCCCGCGCTCGTTCTGGACTCGAACCACGCCAATGGCGGCCGACGTGATCAGCACGCCAGTCATGACATAGCACATGAGCTTGATGCTCAATCCACACCGCAAGTCGATCTCCTGGAAAGGGGCCGTACGGCAAACCTTTTGCCGTTACTCGTCTATCGGCTTGTCCGGTGCAAACTGAAGGCGCGTAACCCCGGCGGGATCAGGGTTGGCGATTCGCCACGGCACGGCGTGCCCGCCCGAAACGCCGCCATATCCCGTAAAATATCGGCTTTGAAGCAGATCGATTCGGGCGCGCCCCGGGGCGGGGGCCCCGCCCCCCCCCCCCCCGAGCCCAACCCAGCATGACCGCACGCCTGCGCGAAATCCCATACAACTACACCTCGTTTTCCGACCGCGAAATCGTCATCCGTCTGCTCGGTGCGGATGCATGGGGAGTGCTCAACACGCTGCGCGGCGAGCGCAAAACGGGACGCTCGGCGCGCATGCTGTTCGAGGTGCTGGGCGACATCTGGGTGGTTCGGCGCAACCCTTATCTCGAAGACGATTTGCTCGATAACCCCAGGCGGCGGCAAATGCTGGTCGACGCGCTGCGGCATCGCCTGCACGCGATCGAAGTGCGGCGCCAGGGCAACGAACTGGTAGGGCAACTGCTGGAGGCCGCCGGGCGCGCGGTGCGCGAATTCGAGGCCTGGTTTGCCGACACCGCCAGCCTGCGCACGCGCATCCTGCGCCGCCTGGCGGGGGTCACCCGCCGCGACAACATCGCGTTCGACGGCCTGGCGCGCGTCTCGCACGTCACCGACGCGACCGACTGGCGGGTGGAATATCCCTTCGTGGTGCTGACCCCCGACAGCGAGGCCGAGATGGCCGGGCTGGTGGCCGGGCTGATCGAACTGGGGCTGACCATCATCCCGCGCGGCGGCGGCACCGGCTATACCGGCGGCGCGGTGCCGCTCACCGACCAGGCTGCTGTCATCAACACCGAGAAGCTCGAAGCGATGAGTGCGGTGGAGATGCTGCATCTGCCCGGCTGCGAATTCGAGGTTCCCACCATCCACTGCGGCGCAGGCGTCGTCACCAAGCGGGTGATGGACGCGGCCGACGCGGCCGGCCTGGTGTTCGCGGTCGACCCGACGTCGGCCGACGCCTCCACCATCGGCGGCAACGTGTCGATGAATGCAGGCGGCAAAAAGGCCGTACTGTGGGGCACCGCGCTCGACAACCTGGTGTCGTGGCGCATGGTCACGCCGGATGCCGACTGGATCGAAGTCACCCGCCTCAATCACAACCGCGGCAAGATCCACGATGCCCCCTCGGCCACCTTCGAAATCCGCCGCTTTGCCGCCGACGGCAAGACGCCCAAGGGCTCGCCTGACATCCTCACCATTCCCGGCAGTCGCTTCCGCAAGACCGGGCTCGGCAAGGACGTCACCGACAAATTCCTCGCCGGCCTGCCCGGCATCCAGAAGGAAGGCTGCGACGGCCTGATCACCTCGGCGCGCTTCATCCTGCACCGGCTGCCCGCGCATACCCGCACCGTGTGCCTGGAATTCTTCGGCACGGCGCGCGACGCCACGCCGGCCATCGTCGAGATCAAGGATTACTGCGACGCCCACACCGACATTCTGCTGGCCGGCCTGGAGCACCTCGACGCGCGCTACGTGAAGGCCGTCGGCTACGCGACCAAGTCACCGCGCGCAACGCGCCCGAACATGGTGCTACTGATCGACGTGGTGTCGGACAACGAAATCGCGGTCGGCGAAGCCGCTTCGAAGATCGTCCAGCTCGCCAATGCGCGCGGCGGCGAAGGCTTCATCGCGGTGTCGACCGAGACGCGCAGGAAATTCTGGCTCGACCGCGCCCGCACCGCTGCCATCGCGGCGCACACCAACGCGTTCAAGATCAACGAGGACGTGGTGATTCCGCTGCCGCGCCTGGGCGACTACACCGACGGCATCGAGCGCATCAATATCGAGCTGTCGATCGTTAACAAACTGAAGCTGCTGGATGCGCTGGCGGAATTCTTCGCCGCACCGCTGCCGCTGCTGGAAGACGACGACACCGTCGCCGACCCGGCGCAGGTGGAGGAAAAACGCCAGCACGCGCTGGCGCTGATCGAGGCGGTGAAAGCCCGGTGGCAGGGCTATGCGAACGATCTCGATGCGCCGCACGAGCATGGGACAGTCTTCACCGCACTGCGCGACAAGCACATTCGCGTGTCGTGGAAGCGCGAGGTGCGGCGCGAACTGCACCAGCTGTTCATCGGCCGCGAATACCTGCGGGTGCTCGAAGCCTGCGACCGCATCCACCAGGACATACTGAAGAGCCGCGTCTTCGTGGCGCTGCACATGCACGCTGGCGACGGCAACGTGCACACCAACATCCCGGTCAATTCCGACGACTACGCCATGCTGCAGGCCGCCAACGCCGCGGTCGCGCGCATCATGAAACTCGCCACCGATCTGGGCGGGGTGATTTCGGGCGAGCACGGCATCGGGCTGACCAAGCTGGAATTCCTCGACGACGCGACAATTGCGACGTTCGCCGAATACAAGCAGAAAGTCGACCCCGCGCAGCATTTCAACAAGGGCAAGCTCCTGCCCGGCGCGGACCTGCGCAATGCCTACACGCCGTCGTTCGGTCTGCTGGAAGCCGAATCGATCATTCTCGAGGCCTCGGAAACCGGGGCCATCGCCGATTCGATCAAGGACTGCCTGCGCTGCGGCAAGTGCAAGCCGGTGTGCAACACCCACATTCCGCGCGCCAACCTGCTGTACTCGCCTCGCAACAAGATCCTCGCCACCTCGCTGCTCATCGAGGCCTTCCTGTACGAGTAACTGACCGGGGGCGGCGTGTCGCTCAAACACTTCGACGAGTGCGGCTACGTCGCGGACCACTGCACCATCTGCCACAAGTGCAAGAACCCCTGCCCGGTCGACATCGACTTCGGCGACGTCTCGATCGCCATGCGCAACCTGCTGCGCAAACAGGGCAAGAAGAAATTCAACCCCGGCACCTGGGCGTCGATGGCCTTCCTGAACGCGACCGACCCCGCCACCGTCAAGGCGTTGAGAAAGCCTTTGATCGAGTGGGGCTACGCCGCGCAGCGGATGGGGCACACCCTGTTCAAGCGCATGGGCCTGATTCAGGCGCAGACGAAAAACCCGCCCGCCACGCTGGGCCGGCCCAAGCTGGTCGCGCAGGTCATCCACCTGGTCAACAAGCCGATGCCGGGCGGACTGCCGAAGAAAACCTCGCGCGCGCTGCTGGGGCTGGAGGACGCCTCGATCGTCCCGATTCTGCGCAACCCGGCCAAGCTCAGCGAAGACAGCGACGCGGTGTTCTACTTTCCCGGCTGCGGCTCGGAGCGGTTGTTCTCGCAGGTGGGGCTCGCCACCCAGGCGATGCTGTTCGAGCTCGGTGTGCAGACCGTGCTGCCCCCGGGCTACCTGTGCTGCGGCTATCCGCAGACCGCGGGCGGCCAGGCCGACAAGGGCGAAGCGATCACCGCGCAGAACCGCGTGCTGTTCCACCGCGTCGCCAACACGCTCAACTACCTCGACATCAAGACCGTGATCGTGTCGTGCGGCACCTGCATGGACCAGCTCCTGAAATACGAATTCGAGAAGATCTTTCCCGGCTGCCGCCTGCTCGACATCCACGAATACCTGATGGAGAAAGGCGTGAAGCTCGACAACGTCAGCGGCGAGAAATATCTCTACCACGACCCCTGCCACACCCCGATGAAGACCCACGCGCCGATGAAAGTCGCCAACGCGCTGCTGGGCGGTGGAGTGGCCCTGTCTGACCGCTGCTGCGGCGAATCCGGCACGCTCGCCGTCAGCCGCCCCGATATCTCCACCCAGATCCGCTTCCGCAAGGAAGAGGAAATTCGCGCCGGCGTCGCCGCGCTGGGCGACGGCACGCATCCGGTCAAGCTTCTCACCAGCTGCCCCTCGTGCCTGCAGGGCCTGGCACGCTACAGCGACGACGCGAACACCGAGCCTGATTACATCGTGATCGAACTGGCCAAGAAACTGCTGGGTGAAAACTGGATGGCGAGCTACCTCGCGCGGGTCGGCAACGGGGGCATCGAGCGGGTGCTGCTTTGAGTTGTCCGCTGTGCGACACGCCCGGCGGCACGCTGCTGTGGCAGGACGACTTCTGCCGCGTCGTGCTTGCCGACGAGCCGGATTACCCCGGCTTCCTGCGCGTGATCCTCAACGCCCACGTCAAGGAAATGACCGACTTGCCGGCGGTTGATCAAGCGACGTTGGTACGGGTGGTGCTGGCGAGCGAAGCCGCGCTACGCGAGGTGATGGCGCCCGACAAGGTCAACCTCGCCTCGCTCGGTAACGTAGTGCCGCATCTGCACTGGCATGTGATTCCGCGCTTTGCGGACGACCCCCATTTTCCCAATCCGGTGTGGGGCAGCAAGCAGCGCGACACGCCACATGCCGTGCCGGCCGATCTGGACGCCTTATTACGCGCTGCGCTTTACTCGCAAGGAGTAGGCCGTGGTTCTGACGACGCTTAAGCGTCAAGAACCAGGCTCACCCGGCAGCTTGCTCGCGTTCGGGAAACGGGATGACTTTGCCGCTTTCCTGCACGCTGGACTGCTGAAGGCGCTGGGCGGGAAAAACGGCCGAGAAGGTGCTGCCCTTGCCGGGGGTGGATTGGATGTCCAACCGCGCGCCGTGACGAGTGAGAACATGTTTGACGATGGCAAGGCCGAGGCCGGTGCCGCCGGTTTCGCGCGAACGGCTGCGGTCGACGCGGTAGAAGCGCTCGGTCAGACGGGGAATGTGTTCGGCGGCGATGCCTTCGCCGGTGTCTGTGACGGAAAACACGCCTTCGCCGCCGCGCTCGCGCCAGGCAAGGGTGATTTCGCCGCCTTCCGGGGTGTAGCGCACAGCGTTCGATACCAGATTGCCGAGCGCACTGCGGATTTCCTGCAGATTGCCTTTCAGCCAGGCACCGCTGTCGATTTGCAGGCTGAGCCGATGCCGCCCACGGCTCAGCGAATCCGCTTCGGCTTTCAACGCATGCGCGAGCTCGGGGACGTTAACGGGTTCATCCTTCAGCGTGTGATCGGCACTTTCCAGCCGCGACAGGGTCAGCAGGTCGTCCAGTAGATGCTGCATGCGCCGGGTGTGGTCCAGCATCAGGTCGAAATAGCGACGGCTCTCAGCGGCGGGCAGTTCGGGCGCATCGGCGAGGGTTTCGACGAAGCCGCCGACCACGGTCAGGGGCGTGCGAAGTTCGTGCGAGACGTTGGCGATGAAGTCGCGCCGCATGGCATCGACACGCTCGAGGTCGGTGATGTCGCGGGCAACCAGCAATTTCTTGCCTTCGCCGAACGGCACCAGTTGCAGTGACAGGGTGGTCTCGCGGTTGATCGGCGACTTGCACACCAGGCGCCGCGAATAATCGGCCGCATCGAGAAAATCCAGAAAATGAGCCTGCCGCAGCAGATAGCGGATGAACTGGCCGCGGTCGCGCTCGCAGTCCAGCCCCATGTAGGTGCGCGAGGCGGGGTTGCACCAGTCGATCTGCTCGTTGCCGTTGAGGATGACCATGCCGTCGGGCACCGCCATGGCGGCGTGCTCGAACTGTTCGAGTGCGGAGGTGAGTTGGCCGCGGCTGGCTTTCTGCCGGCGCTGCAGTTTTTGCAGGCGGTAGAAAATGTCGCCCCAGGTGCCGGTGGCGTCAGGCGGATCCACTTCATCTGGATTTTCCAACCAGCGCGCCAGACGGTATTCCTGCCACAGGCGGCGCAGCATGACGAAGGCCTGGATGCCGGCCAGAAATCCCAGGGCCGCCACCCAGCCGGAGCCGGCCCACAAAATCAGCGCCACCAGCATGACGCTGGCCAACACACTGAGCGGACGCCACCAGAAGCCCATGTTTTACCTGCCCAAAAATCCGGTGAGCGAATTATCCCACGTCGGCCGAAAAGCGATAACCCGAGCCGCGAACGGTCTGGATCAGCTCGGCATGGCCGGAGGGTTCCAGCGCCAGCCGCAGACGGCGGATGTGGACGTCGACCGTGCGCTCCTCGACGAACACGTCGTCGCCCCATACCTGGTCGAGCAGCTGAGTGCGCGAATAGACGCGCTCGGGATGCGTCATGAAGAAGTGCAGCAGACGGAACTCGGTCGGCCCCAGTTCCAGCGCCTGGCCCCGCCCCTGCACACGGTGGCTGGTGGGATCGAGGCGCAGGCCGTTGATTTCCACCGGCTCGTCGGTCATCTGCGGGGCGCGGCGGCGCAGCACGGCCTTGATGCGCGACACCAGCTCGCGCGGCGAGAAGGGCTTGGTGATGTAGTCGTCGGCACCGGTATCCAGCCCCAGCACCTTGTCGCGCTCCTCACCGCGTGCGGTCAGCATGATGATGGGGATCGGCTGGTAGCGCTCGTCGCTGCGCAGGCGCTTGCACAAGTCAATGCCCGACATGCCGGGCAGCATCCAGTCGAGCAGGATGACGTCGGGCAGGGTGTTCTTGAGAAATTTCAGCGCATGCTCGGCGTCGCCGGCGGCGGTGACCTGGTGCCCCGCCTGCGCCAGATTAAACTTCAGCAGCTCCTGAATTCCAGGTTCGTCTTCGACCAGCAAAATATTGGCAGCCATGGTGATTCCACGCTTGTTTGGATGGGGGCCATCCTATGACAGCAGTATGACTGATTTATGACAGCCGATGCGCCATGCAGGCCTTGCCCCCCGTGCGCTGGTAGAATCACAGGCTGATTCGCTCATCCCCTCTGCCATGGATAAAACCACCCATTTCGGCTACAAACAGGTCGCCGAATCCGAGAAAGCCGCCAAGGTGGCCGAGGTCTTCCATTCGGTCGCCGCGCAGTACGACATCATGAACGACCTCATGTCGGCCGGTCTGCACCGCTTATGGAAGCGCTTTGCGGTGGCGCAGGCGGGCCTGCGGCCGGGAATGCGTGTGCTCGACGTCGCTGGCGGCACTGCCGATTTGACGCGGCTGTTCCTGAAGGAGGTCGGCGAGACCGGCACCGTACTGCTCACCGACATCAATTTCTCCATGCTGCGCGAAGGCCGTGACCGCATGCTGAACGAGGGAAAAACGCCGCCCACGGTGCAGTGCGACGGCGAACGGCTGCCGTTTCCAGACGATTATTTCGATTGCGTTTCCGTGGCCTTCGGCCTCAGGAACATGACGCACAAGGATCAGGCGCTCGCCGAGATGAACCGCGTGCTGAAGCCGGGCGGCCGTCTGCTGGTGCTGGAATTTTCCAAGGTATGGAAGCCGTTGGAACCGGCCTACGACCTGTATTCCTTCAAGCTGCTGCCGCTGATGGGCAAACTGGTCGCGCAGGACGCTGCGAGCTACCAGTACCTGGCCGAATCGATCCGCATGCACCCGGGCCAGGAAGAGTTGAAGGCCATGATGGAGGCTGCAGGCTTTGCCAAGGTCAGCTACCACAACATGACAGCGGGCGTGGTGGCCCTGCACAAGGGCTTCAAGGTTTGATCGCTGAAGCCCTTTTCGAGCGCAGCCTCAACCACCTGCTGCGGCAGTCGCCAGGGGCGACCGACGCGCTGCGCCGTCATGCCGGAGGCAGCGTGCGCTTCGACCTGACGCTCGCGCAGTTCGATTTCCGTATCGCCGATGACGGCTGTTTTTCCGAGGCGGTGGTCGACACCCCCGACGCCGTCATCCGCCCCACCCCGGCGCTCCTCGCCCGCCTGCCGTTTTTTGGCCGCGAGGCGCTACGTCATGCCGAATACAGCGGCGATCCGGCGCTGCTCGCCACGCTCGATCGTGTGTTCAAGCAGTTGAGCTGGGACGTCGAGGCCGATCTCGCGCCGGTCGTCGGCGACATCGCCGCCCATCGCCTGCATACGTTCGGACGCGACGCGCTTGCCAGCCTCGCCCATACGGCCACCGCGCTCGGCCTCAACGCAAGCGAATACGTGATTGAAGAAGCCGAATTGATGGCGCGCGGCGTCGACGTCGCGCGCTTCAACCACGCCGTCGACACGCTCGCCGACGACACCGCACGGCTGGATGCCCGCCTGCACTTGCTGGAAACACACGTTTCATGAAGCTGCTGCGCCTCGTCCGCATCCTCACGGTCGGCCTGCGCTTCGGACTGGAGGAGTTTTTCCTCGGCCACGAAAGGGTGCGGCCGCTGCGCTGGCTGGTGCGCGCCACCCTGTTCTGGCGCCCCCTTTCTGAGCCGCGCGGCGTGCGGCTGCGGCGCGCGCTGGAGGCGCTGGGGCCGATCTTCGTCAAGTTCGGGCAAATGCTCTCCACCCGGCGCGACCTGGTGCCGCTCGACATCGCCGACGAACTCGCCCAGTTGCAGGACCGGGTGCCGCCGTTTCCTTCGCGCGAAGCCATCGCCACGCTGGAGGCCGCCTACAAAAGACCGCTGGCCGAAGTCTTTGCCGAATTCGACGCCACGCCTGTCGCCTCCGCCTCGGTGGCGCAGGTCCATTTCGCTCGCCTGCATGACGGCACTGCCGTCGCGGTGAAGGTGCTGCGCCCCGGCATTGCGCCGGTAATCGCGCACGACGTGTCGCTGCTCTACGCCGCTGCGGGAATGGTTGAAAAACTCTTTGCCGACGGCCGTCGGCTGCGGCCGCGCGAAGTGGTGGCGGAATTCGAGAAACATCTGGCAGACGAACTGGACCTGATGCGCGAAGCGGCCAACTGCTCGCAGCTGCGCCGCAACTTCAAGGATTCGCCGCTGCTGCTGGTGCCCGGGGTGTACTGGGACTACTGCGATCACGACGTGATGGTGATGGACCGCATGGACGGCATCCCCGTGAGCCAGATCGAGCGCCTGCGCGAATCCGGCGTCGACATTCAGAAACTCGCCGCCACCGGCGTCGAAATCTTCTTCACCCAGGTGTTCCGCGACGGTTTCTTCCACGCCGACATGCACCCCGGCAACATCCTGGTACGTCCCGGATCGCAGCAGTACATCGCGCTCGATTTCGGCATCATGGGCACCCTGACCGAGGTCGACAAGCAATACCTGGCGCGCAACTTCCTCGCTTTCTTCCGTCGCGACTACAAGGGCGTCGCGCTGGCGCACCTGGAGTCCGGCTGGGTGCCGGCCGACACTCGCATCGACGAACTCGAGGCCGCTGTGCGCGCGGTGTGCGAACCGGTGTTCGACCGCCCGCTGAAAGACATATCCTTTGGCCGCGTGCTCCTGCAGCTGTTCCAGGCCTCGCGCCGCTTCAACGTGGAAATCCAGCCGCAGCTGGTTTTATTGCAGAAAACCCTGCTCAACATCGAAGGCCTTGGCCGGCAACTCGATCCCGAGCTCGATCTGTGGAAAACCGCCAAGCCGTTTCTGGAACGCTGGATGAACGAACAGATGGGCTGGCGCGCGCTGGTCAACAACCTGCAGACCGAGGCGCCGAAGTGGGCGGTCCTGCTACCGCAGCTGCCACGGCTGGCACACACCTATCTTTCCCGCAGCAGCGATCAGAGCGCGTTCGAAGCAAAGCTGGCGCAGATTACAGCCAGTCAGACCCGCAACACCTGGCTCCTGGCAGCCGCGATCGGCCTGGCCGCCCTGGCGATGGCGATGACCCTGTTGAGATAATTCGGACAGCGCTCAGGGAATCACCCTGTCGACGTTGATCTGAATATTTTGTGTTCCGTGCTTGATCGGACCCACACTGCCTTCCAGGTCGCCGCTTTGTGCGCTCGCGTTGCCGCTTTTTGAAATGCGCGCAACAACCATGACCGAGGGAAAGTCCGACAGCTTCATCCCCGGAGACATGGCACTGGAGTCATCCAGACTGAAACTCGCCGGCAGATCACCTGCTTTCAACTGGAGAATGGCCAGCGGCATGCGCGGGCCCTTTTCGGCACGTGCGAAGATAAACACGGTATCCCCAGGCGCCACGCTGGCAGCCAGCGCGGGCGCCAGTTTGACCTGGCCACTGACTTGGCCTCCAGCGACAGGTGGGGGCGCAGCCGCTACGGCAGGCATGATGGCCGGCAGCGCGGCGGACGGAGTGCGCCCTTCAGCCAAGGCGCGGGCTTCGTCCAGGCTGGCGTGCAGCGACTGAGTGAATTCCGAGTCGGCTGGAGCCATCTGGACTACTTTTTCCCAGTGCATGATCGCGCCCTTGTAGTCCTTGCGGTCAAAGGCGGCGGTGCCCATCAGGGCCAGCGCCTTGAGGTTGGCGGGGTCGATTTCAAGCGCACGCTGGAGCAGAGCCATCGGTTCGCCATCGAGTTTCTGCCCCTGAGACATGGCCAGCGCATCGGCGTGATCGGCCAGCAATTGGGCATCGGGCGGCAGCAGCTTTTCAGCCCGGGCATAGGCATCGGCGGCTTCGGCAAAGCGGCCCAGCACGTTGTAGGAGCGTCCCAGCATGGCCCAGCCTGCGCCATCGTCTGGCGTGTCTTTGAGGTTGGCCGCGAGTTTCTCGGCCATGGCCCGGATACTCTCAAAGGAGGTGCTGTGCGGGCTGCCGTCCTGCGCGCTGGCGGGCGCGCCCGCTTCCCGGGCGGGCGACGACGCCAGGGGTGCGATGGCCTCGGGCGTGCCGACCTTGAGATACAGGCCCACGGCGGCGACGGGAATCAGCACGGCCAGCGCAACCGGCGCCCAGCGCCCTCGTCCGGGCAGCATCGGGGTGATGTCATTGACCGCGGCCAGGGTGTCTTCCAGCGCACGCTTTTCCAGTTCACGTCGACCGACCGCATACTGTTCCGCGCTGAGCGTGCCGTTTGCCAGGTCGGCGTCGAGTTCGCTGAGCTGGTCGCGGTAGATCACCACGTTGGCTTGCGCGCGCGAGGTTTTGTTATCCTCGGAACGCTGCTTCACCAGCGCGGGCAGCACGAAGGCCAGCCCCAGGGCGATGAGCGCGCCCATCACAATCAAAAATCCGGTCATGTTGTTTCCTTGGTTGGGTCGGTGTGCAGCAGGGATTCCGCCAGTGCTTGTTCGTCGCGGCTCAATTCCGGTTCGGCGGCATGCTGCCGACGCCGTCTCAGATTGAAAACCAGAATGCCGCCGCCCACCGCCAGCAGCAGGAAGGGGCCGACCCAGAGCACCAGTGTCGTGTTCTTGACGGGCGGGCGATACAGCACAAAGTCGCCGTAGCGGGCGACCATGAAGTCCTTGATTTCGGCATCGCTCATGCCCGTCTGGATTTTTTCGCGAATTTCGTTGCGCAGGTCGACTGCCAGTTCGGCGTTGGAGTCGGCGATGGTCTGGTTTTGGCACACCAGGCAGCGCAGTTCGCTGGAGAGCTTCATCAGCCTTGCTTCGGCCACGGGGTCGGCGGCAACCGGGGCGGCCTCTTTGGCCCAAGCAGGATGCAGCGCCGCCGCCAGCAGGAGGGCAAGTAAAGGTTTAAGCAGCATTGAGTTTTTTCACCAAGGGAAGAATCGTGTCGCGTAGCACCTCGGGTGTGATGGGGCCGATCTGCTTGTGGCGGATGATCCCGGCCTTGTCGATGACGAAAGTTTCCGGCACGCCGTACACCCCGAACTCGATCCCCGTCCGGCCGTCCGGGTCGGACACGCTGGCCACGTAGGGATTGCCGAAATTGGCCAGCCAGCGGCGCGCATCGTCGGGCTGATCCTTGTAATCCAGCCCATAAATCGGCACGGTGCGGGTTTTGGCGAATTCGACCAGGATCGGATGCTCCTCACGGCAGCCGGCGCACCACGATGCCCACACATTGAGCAGCCAGACCTGGCCGCGCATTTCCTCGGAAGACATCAGCCGGGAAGGCGAATCCAGCGTTTGCAGGCGGAACACCGGCGCGGGCTTGTCGATCAAGGGCGAGGGCACCTCGCGGGGATCGAGCTTGAGGCCCACGCCCAAAAATCCCAGCATGGCGATGAAGATCGCCAGGGGAATCAAATACCAGGCTTTCATGCCGCCTCCGCAACCAGAGCGGCAGCGGGCGCGGTCTGCGCGCGCCGCCGGGTCAGGCGGTAACGACGGTCGGACAGCGCCAGCACGCCGCCCAGCGCCATGACCAGGCAACCGCCCCAGATCCAGTCGACGAAGGGTTTGACATACACGCGCACCACCCAGGCACCGTTATCGACCGGTTCGCCCAGCGAAACATACAGGTCGCGGGTAAACCCGGTGCTGATGGCCGCCTCGGTCATCGGCATCTGCGTGGCGAAATAGATGCGTTTTTCCGGCGCCAGGGTTCGCTCCAGCCTGCCATGCTTCAGGACGTCGACGCTGCCACGCGATGCCATGTAATTGGGTCCGGGCACCTCGGTCACGCCCTTGAATACAAACTGATAGGCGCCGATGCTGACCGTGTCGCCGACTTCCATTCGTACGTCTTTCTCGGTCTGGTAGCCCTTGACCATCGTCACGCCGACGATAAACACACCGACGCCGAGATGCGCCAGCAGCATGCCGTAATAGCTTCGCGACTGGCTGCCGAAGCGCTGCCGCAGCGAGGCGCTCGCGGTGGGTTGGACCCGGTTCCACAGGTTGAGCGCTGTGGAGGTGAACACCCACAGGGCGAGCAACAGGCCAAAGCTGATCATGGGCGACCACTCACCCAGCGCGAGGGGGAGCAGCAAGGCACTGACCAGACTGACGCCGAACGCCCAACGCAGCCGCAGGGCCAGTTCCGGCAGGCTGGCCGATTTCCAGCGGGTCAGCGGGCCGACGCCCATGAGAAAAATGGCGGGCGCCATGAGCGGGGCGAACACGTTATCGAAGTAAGGCGGGCCGACTGAAATCTTGCCCAGCCCCAGCGCGTCGAGCACCAGAGGATACAAGGTGCCCAGCAGCACCGAGCCGGCGGCCACGACCAGAATGACATTGTTGGCGAGCAGCATGGATTCGCGCGACACCAGGTCGAAACGCCCCCCCAGGCCCACCCTGCCCGCGCGCCAGGCGAACAGCAGGAGCGAGCCGCCGGTCACGATCGCCAGAAACATCAGGATGAAGATGCCGCGCTTGGGATCGGTGGCGAAGGCATGGACCGAAGTCAGCACGCCGGAACGCACGAGGAAGGTGCCCAGGAGCGACAGGGAAAAGGCGACGATGGCGAGCAGCACGGTCCAGTTCTTGAAGCTGCCGCGCTTTTCGGTGACGGCAAGCGAGTGCATCAATGCGGTGCCGACCAGCCAGGGCATGAAGGAAGCATTTTCCACCGGGTCCCAGAACCACCAGCCGCCCCAGCCCAATTCGTAATAGGCCCACCAACTGCCCAGTGCGATGCCCAGGGTGAGAAACACCCAGGCCACAGTCGTCCAGGGGCGCGACCAGCGCGCCCAGGCCGCGTCCAGATTGCCGCCCAGCAAGGCGGCGATGGCAAAGGCAAAGGCCACGGAAAACCCCACATAGCCCATGTAGAGTATGGGTGGATGGAACACCATACCGGGGTCCTGCAGCAGCGGATTGAGATCGCGGCCATCGGGCGCGGCGGGCAGCAGACGATCGAAGGGGTTGGAGGTCAGCAGCATGAACAGCAGGAAGCCGACGCTGATGAAACCCATCACGCCCAGAATGCGCGCCACCATTTCACGCGGCAGATGGCGGCTGAACAACGACACCGCGACCATCCAGAGCGTGAGCATGAACACCCACAACAGCACGGAGCCTTCATGGCTACCCCACACCGCGGCCAACCGGTAATGCAGCGGCAGCATGGAGTTGGAATTGCTGGCGACGTTCAGCACGGAGAAATCGTTGACGGCAAAGGAATACGCCAGGCAGACCATGGCGAGGGTAACGAACACGAACAGCCCCTGCGCGGCGGGCCGCGCCATCGCCATCCAGGACGCGATGCCGCGCTGTGCGCCGACGATGGGAAAAACTGTCAGTGCCGTGGCGATCAGGAGCGCGACGATGAGGGCGAAGTGCCCGATTTCAGGAATCATTGAGGTGTGCCTTCCGTATCCATGACCAGCGTCTTGCCGGTGCTGTCGCTCGAGGCCTGAGCCCGCTGGAGCGCTTCGGCCGCCTCGGGCGGCATGTAGTTCTCGTCGTGCTTGGCCAGGACTTCACTGGCCTGGAACACGCCATTGGCGTCCAGTTCGCCCTGGGCGACCACGCCTTTTCCTTCCTTGAACAGGTCGGGCAGGATGCCGGTGTACACCACGGGGATGGACTGGGCGGTATCGGTCACGGTGAAATGCACCGTGACGCCTTCTCGCTTCACGCTACCGGCCACCACCAGTCCACCAATTCGCAGACCGCGGCCCGTGGGGGCCTCGTGGGCCGCGATCTGGCTGGGCGTGAAGAAGAACACCAGATTGCTGCGAAAGGCATTCAGCACCAGGGCGGCGGCGAGGCCGACGGCAGTCAGACCGGCGGCAATCAGCGCCATGCGTTTATGTCGTGGTTTCATGTTTCGTCTGCTCGGACAGGATTATTTGGACGTGGCGGGCTTTTTCGACGGCACGCCGACGCGCGCGCAACATCAAAATTTCGGCTCCGATAAGCGCGGCCGTGACCAGGTAAGACCCCCAGACATAAAAGCCGTACCCCCCCATGGCGATGAAGTCATCCAGGCTCTTCCAGATCATGTTGGTTCCTTTGCCAGATTGGCGACCCACTCGGCCTGCTGTTCGCGTTCAAGGATGATGCAGCGCAAACGCATCAACGCCGCGGCGATGCTGTACATCCAGCAGGCCAGCGCCATGATGAGCATGCCCAGCAGCATGGTGGCAGCCATCTTGGGCGCCATGGTCA
This sequence comes from Thiobacillus sp., assembly GCA_019459325.1. Classification (GTDB taxonomy): domain Bacteria; phylum Pseudomonadota; class Gammaproteobacteria; order Burkholderiales; family Thiobacillaceae; genus Thiobacillus. The sequence goes on along the minus strand of JAIBFA010000036.1, from coordinate 5,444 downwards.
TGCTGACCGAGGCACCCTGATGCAGGGTGTTCCACCATTTGACCGAAAAATAAATGATCGGCACATTGACCACCCCGACCAGAGCCAGCACCGCGCTGGCACGGTCGGCACGACGCGGGTCGTCGATCGCGGCGTGCAGCGCCAGAAACCCCATATACAGGAACAGCAGAATCAGTTCGGAGGTCAGCCGGGCGTCCCATACCCACCAGGCGCCCCAGGTGGGCTTGCCCCAGAGCGCGCCGGTCCACAGGGCGATGAAGGTGAACAGCGCGCCGGTCGGCGCCAGCGCGCTGGCCATCATCGACGACAGGCGGGTGTTGAAGATCAGCCCGGCCGCAGCCCAACCCGCCATCACGATATAGATGAACATCGACATCCAGGCCGCGGGCACATGGATGAAAATGATGCGGTACGACTCGCCCTGCTGGAAATCCGTGGGGGCGACAAAAAAACTGATATACAGGCCCGCGACCGTGAGGATGGCGGCAGCCAGCGCGAACCAAGGAATCAGCTTGCCCGCCAGCGGATAAAACGTGACGGGGGACGCGTATTTGAACCAGTTCAATTTCATGCGGCAGAAGATTCCAAGGTGATCATTATTCCAGCGATATCCGCAGTGCGGCCGCAGTCGCCCACGGCGCCAGCACCATTCCCAGCAGCAGCAGTGCACCGAGTATGGACAGGTGGCCACTGGCATCCATGCCCATGGCGCTGGCATCCACCGCGCCTGCACCAAAAATCAGCACAGGCACATACAAGGGCAGCACCAGCAGCGAGATCAGCACCCCGCCGCCGCGCACCCCAACCGTGAGCGCCGCGCCGATCGCGCCGATCAGGCTCAGCAACGGGGTGCCCAGCAGCAGCGCCAGTAGCAGGGTGACTATCGCGTCGCGCGGCAGATCGAATTGCAGTGCGATCACCGGCGAAATCAACACCAGCGGCAAACCCGACACCAGCCAGTGCGCCACAACCTTGCCGATCACCACCAGGGCAAGCGGTTCCGGCACCAGCACCAGTTGTTCCAGGCTGCCATCGGCATAGTCCTCGGCAAACAGCCGTCCCAAAGACAGCATGGAGGCCAGTAGCGCCGCCACCCACAGGATGCCCGGCGCCATGGCGCGCAGCAGCTTGGGCTCCGGCCCCACGCCCAGCGGGAACAGGCTGGCGACGATGACGAAAAAAAACAGCGTGGTCGCCACATCGGCGCGCCGCCTCATGGCGAGCAGCACATCGCGGAAAACCACGTAACGCAAGGTTTGCATCATCTCGCCCGCGTCCTCAGGCATCCAGCCGCAGAGTTTGGACATCGGCCGCCTGGATCGCCACATCCTGGTGGGTGGTCAGGGCAATCATGCCTCCCTGAGACAGGTGGTTTTCCATGATTTTCCGCATGCCGGCAACCGCATGGGTATCCAGTGCGTTGAAGGGTTCGTCCAGCAGCCAAAGCGTGCGTGGAGGCATGAGCCGCAACCGGGCCAGCGTGACGCGGCGGCGCTGTCCTTGGGACAGGAATTTAACCGCCAGGTGCTCGCGACCCGCCAGGCCACTACCTTGCAAGGCCCCGGCCACCTCCGCGCGGCTCACCGGCTGACCGACAAGATGCGCGGCGACAAGCAGATTCTCCTGGGCGCTGAGGTCTTCCTTCAGTCCATTGGCATGGCCGATATAGGTCAGCTCGCGCCGATACTCCTCACCCAGCAATTGGATGGGCGTGCCACTCCAGCGCACTTCGCCCGCCATGGCGTGGGTCAGCCCGCACAAGGTACGCAGCAAGGTGGTCTTGCCACTGCCGTTACCGCCTTGTATCCAGATCAGTCCGCCGGGCCTGAGGCTGAAGGACACGCCGGCAAACAGACGGCGCTCGCCACGCAGGCACCCGAGGCTGCTTACTTCCAGCATGAGCGGCCTTTGCGGTTTATTTCGTTCAAATATCCCAACGGTAACCTACATAGAAGAAATGACCCTGGTCAGTATCCTGGCTAGTTGGGCTGCGTGTCACTATATGTTCATAAATGTAATCGGCCTCCAGCGACAGGTTGTCTTTCCACTGGTAGGACAGGCGAATCTCGGGCGCCCACTGAACCAGATCGGTGTCCGGGTCGTTTTGCTGTTGGTAGTATTTCAGCGAAGGCTCAATCGTCCAGCGACCCAACCGGGTCGTATTGTTGTAGACAAACTGTTCACCATGGAAGGTTTCGCCCTGGTTCAGGGACACGGAAAACACGTGGGCATCGTTCGTTGTCAGCAGGCTGGAACCGATGGCCCGCAGGGAATACCTGTAAATATTGCCGGTGGCAGGCGTGGGGGCGATAACCGTTCCATCGTCCAGGGTCTGTCCGGGCAATGCGCCGGTATTGGACAGATTGAAATCCCCGCCTACCTGCCAGGTTTCGTTCAATGGCTTCAGGAACCCGACGGAAACTTGTTCCACGACGGCGCTGCTGTCCAAAGCCCAAGTGCGTATCTGGTCTTCCGATTCAGTCGCAAGCAATTGCTTGATGCTGACGGGAAGGGGCGATATGGCCCCGACCGCGACGTTATACAAGGCAATGGAAGTGGCGAGCGGGGGGGTGCGGCGGCGATCCAGCAGAAAGTTGAAACTGCTTCCCCCTTCGGTCTGCCAGTCGCCCTGCAGTACGGCAATATTGAGAACGTCATAGCTCAAGTCGTAATCCAGTTGCGTGCTGACGGAACCGCGCGCAAGGTGCCACCCCAGTTCCAGGCCCACGGCGCGCCGATCCAGAATGCCGTCTGCAGTCTGCTCCATGTAATAGGTCTTGCCGCGCAAACGCTCGGTCAACTGGTCCGCATCCAGGCTCACCCCCCAGAATGTCCGATCCGTTGCCAGGGTCGGGAAATCCACCGGCATACCCGCAACAATATTGGCCCGCCAATTAGGTACAAATTCGTAACCCAACAGCGCACCATCGAACCGGCCGAACACGCCGGCGGATGACGGGGTCTGGCGCCCCACTCTGGCGCTGAATCCGTTCTGGTAGCCTTTGTATTCATAGTAGGCGGAAAGAACGCGATTCCGATCCGGGCGATCATCTACGAATCTACGGATATCGTCATCCCGGAAGACCAGCTTCTGATCCGCATCGGCATTCCGATAGCGTCCCGTAAGGTCAAGTTGGCTTTTCAACTCGGACTGGCTCCTGGTCGACAGTGTCGACGTTCCCGGTGCGACGGGGGTATTGAAAGCCGTCTGTGTCTGACTTTTGCCGCCGTAATAAAACTGCGAAAAACTGCCCGAAACGGTTTTGATGACAGTCTCGTCCCGGGGTCTTGCCTTGCGGGCGCCAGGAGCAGGCACTTTCAGCTGGGCAAGTTGCTTGCGCACCCGATCAACCCCCGCTCCATCCGGAAACAGTTTCAGATACAGCTCATATTCGGCCTTGGCCTTGGCCAGTTCGCCATTGCGTTCCCGAGCCACGCCAATCAATTCCTGGGCTTCCTGCGAATATTTGTTTGGAGGCAATAGCAAAATCTGGTTGAAGGTGTTGGTGGCCAGTTCGTAGTTCCCGGCATTGAGGGCTTCCTGCGCCTTGGGCATGAGCAAGGCCGCCTGGTCTTCCACCTCGGGCAGCGGAGCCATGGCCTGCGCCTGCCGGGCTTCGGGCGTTGCCTTGGCGGAGGCGGAGGCGGCCTTGAGCATGCTTTTCCTGCGCTTGGCCAGATCGGTTATCACGGATTCCGGGAATTGAGCGAGCAGCTTGGCACGGACCTGTTCCGCCTCTTCGCGTGTGGAAAAGTAGCCCAGGTTCAGTTCATACAGAACCTTGCCTTCCTGCGTCTGCTGGGAGGTGAAGACATCATAGTCCTGAACTTCCCGGGGAACGACTTTGCCACTCAATTCGCTCGCGGAGGTCGAACTCTGCAGTGTCAGAGCATAGCGCTTGCTGTCCGGAGCGAGTTGATACAGTTTTGCCGTCTCGCCAAAAATGAGGTCCACGCTACGGCCATCCAACCCAGCGCGCACCTTGATATTGGCAAGCTGCCCCCCTTTCCCGATCTGCAGGGTCAGCTTCTTGACCTGGGCGGCCTGGGGGGAAAGGGTTGCGCTGACCGCAGGAAGTTGCTCAAAAGCTTTCGACTTGAGCTTTTCAATCGCCTTGATCTCGATCCGCTCGTCGCCCTGAAGGAGCCGGAAATAGACCACGATGGTGTTGCTCTTCCCGATCGGGACAGCACGCAAGAACTGGATCCGGGCATTGAATTGCAGCCGCACGACATTCTCGAAATTGTCGGGCTGAACCTGGATTTCTTCCAGAATCTGGGCCGTTGCCGATTGCGGGCTGAGAGCCGCCACGCTGCACGCGACCAACGCCCCGACCAGCGTGTTCCTGGTGGTAAAAAACATTGCCTACCCCGTCAATGAGTTGCCAAAAACTTACCCGGGACAAGCTTGTCCGCCGGGCAGCACGTTCCAACAGCAATGCCGCCTGTTAATCCCATTTAACGTAGGCCACGCCCTTGTTGCCCAAAGGTCTGTGGCAGCCCGACTGGGAGCAGTCGGTGGCCGTTCTTGATTCATGTGTCACACTCTTCTTCTCCATGCTGCCCAGGTAACTCGTTCCGCTGGCATGACATGTCTTGCACCCAGTCAGAATATTGTTGTGGTCCATCTTCGCCGACCAGCTGGCAGTACTGGTGTGACAGGCCTTGCAGTCTTTGCCCCCCACCAGAGCAGTCGGAATGTGATTGATCGGTTTGGCCTGAGCCCCCGCCGCCGTGTAAGCCCCGCCATGGCATGACTCGCAGGTGGCGCTGACAACCGCGGCGTGATTCATGGTCGGGCTGGTCCATGGCACCGTTGTCCTATGGCACGAATCGCAGGTGGCGGTAGTCGGGATATGTCCTCCCGGCTTGCCGGTCGCGGTCGTGCCGTTATGACAGGTCAAGCAGGTGCCCGGGGCGACGCCGGTGTGGCTGAAGGTGGCAGGTGTCCAGGCACTGGTTCTGTGGCACGTATCGCAAGAAGCGGTCGTCGGAATGTGACCGCTCGGCTTGCCAGTCGCCGTGGCTCCGTTGTGGCAAGTCGAGCAGGTGCCGGGGGCCACGCCGGTGTGACTGAAGGTGGCCGGCGTCCAGGCACTGGTCTTGTGGCAGGTGTCGCAGGATTTTGTGGTGGGAATATGGCTCGTTGGCTTGCCGGTCGCGGTCGTGCCGTTATGACAGGTCAAGCAGGTGCCCGGGGCGACGCCGGTGTGGCTGAAGGTGGCAGGCGTCCAGGCGCTGGTTCTGTGGCACGTGTCGCACGCCTGTGTGGTCGGGATGTGCGTGGTCGGTTTACCCGTTGCCGCAGTGCCGTTGTGGCAGGTCGAGCAGGTGCCCGGGGCGACGCCGGTGTGGCTGAAGGTGGCAGGTGTCCAGGCACTGGTTCTGTGGCACGTATCGCAAGAAGCGGTCGTCGGAATGTGACCGCTCGGCTTGCCAGTCGC
>JAIBFA010000013.1 GCA_019459325.1 Thiobacillus sp. | reverse complement strand
CCGAGGTCATAGGCCAGGTCGTCGCGGGTGATGCCCATCAGGTCGTTGGAGACCATGCGGGCGTAGTCGGCGGGATCCTGATCGGTGCCGATGTAGGTGTTGATAGAGGACAGGCCCTGCGCCACGGCGCCGGAACGGTCCATCGCGGCCTTGTCGACCAGCTTGATTTTCAGATCCATGCCCAGCTCGGCCTTGGCGGCGTCTGCCCAGCGCATGACTTCGTAACCGGCGCCGCAGCAAGCCATGCCACCGCCGATCAGGAGGATGTCGACTTCCTCCTGGATAACTTCGGGATTACCAAATTCTCCAGCCATTTCGTTTACCTCTCTTGATTACTTGCGGATCAGTTCTGCGGGATTGCCTGCGCGATAGCCTTTGGTGATGCCGCCATCGGCCGAGCCGGTGAAGAAACCGGTCGCAGTGATGTTGGCCAGGCTGGCAGTCGGCTTGCCACCGAAAGGATCGATCGAGCCTTCGGGCGTGGTGCGGATCGGGAACTTGAAGCGCTTCAGCGTGCCGTTGCGGAACTTGATCGTCCACATGATGGAGTCGGAACCACGCAGCGGTTGCACCATGCCGCCCAGCGGCACGACGTCGGCGTAGTGGCGGACCTCGATGGCTTGCTGCGGGCAGATCTTCACGCACGAATAGCACTCCCAGCACTGCTCGGGCTCCTGGTTGAATGCGCGCATGGCATGGCCGGTTTCCGAACCGTCCTTGTCCAGCTTCATCAGATCGTGCGGGCAGATGTACATGCAGGCGGTCTTATCCTGACCCTTGCAGCCGTCGCACTTGTCGGTACGAACATAGGTTGGCATTACAGTCTCCTAAAGTTAGCTAACAATCCGCGTACGTCGCGGTCCGCTTAGAACTGAACCCGTCCTTGGCCGGGGCGACTCGCGAATCCGCTTCCGGTAGGCTCGTGTCCTAAAACCCTTGCCCTGATCGATCCTTGCTGCGAACAGGGCACACCCCCTCCGGCATGGCTGTCGGAGGGAAAAATCATGCTGCCGAGTGGCCTTTCAACTCGACCTTGACGTTCTGTTCCGCGGAGAGGCCGGCGTAGTATTTCTGCAGCACCTTGGCCACTTCCGGGCGACTGAATTCAACCGGCAGGTCCTGGCCTTCGGACAGCATCGAACGTACCTTGGTGCCGGACAACAGGATGCGGTCGTCCTTGGTATGCGGGCAGGTGCGCTGCGAGGCCATGCCGCCGCACTTCTTGCACCAGAAGGTCCAGTCGATATTCATGTTCTTGGTTTCGAGCGCGTCCTTGGGGATCTCGTCGAAAATCTTCTGCGCGTCGAACGGACCGTAATAATCGCCGACGCCGGCGTGGTCGCGGCCGACAATCAGGTGCGAACAGCCGTAGTTCTGGCGGAACAGGGCGTGCAGCAGCGCTTCGCGCGGACCGGCGTAGCGCATGTCGAGCGGGTAGCCGGCCTGGATCACGGTGTTGGGAGCGAAGTAGTTGTCGACCAGCACGCTGATGGCTTCGGAACGCACGTCGGCGGGGATGTCGCCCGGCTTCAGCGCGCCGAGCAGCGAGTGAACCAGCACGCCGTCCATGGTCTCGATGGCGATCTTGGCCAGGTACTCGTGCGAGCGGTGCATCGGGTTGCGGGTCTGGAACGCGGCGATCTTGGACCAGCCCATTTTCTCGAACGCGGCACGGGTTTCGGCCGGGGTCATGAACTGGTCGCCGTATTCTTCCTTGAAGCTGCCGGTGGACAGGACCTTGACCGGGCCGGCGAGGTTGTACTTGCCCTGGGCCATGACCATCTTGACGCCGGGGTGCTCGAGGTCGGTGGTCTTGTAGACCTGCATGCACTCGTGCGCCTTGTCGATGCTGTATTTCTCGGTCACCTTCATGGTGCCCATGATGTCGCCGGTCTCGCCGTCGACCAGTGCGACCTCGTCACCGGCCTTGATAGTCTCGTCATCAGTGGAGAGGGTGACGGGAATGGGCCAGAACAGGCCGTTGGCCATCTTGAAGCCGTCGCACACGCCTTCCCAGTCGCCGTGGGTCATGAAGCCGTCCAGCGGGGTGAAACCGCCGATGCCCATCATGATGAGGTCGCCGGTTTCGCGCGAGGACATCTTGACCTTGGGCAGCGAGGCAGCACGGGATTTTTCGGCGGCGAGTGCGTCGCCCGTCAGCAGCAGGGGTTTGAGTTCACCGCCACCGTGGGGGCGTACCAGTTTGGACATGCTGTCTCCTCAGACTTTTTAGGGTTATTCAAGTCGGGGCAGCATAGCACCCGGTCTGACGCCTGAATAATCCTTTATTTTTATTTGAGGATAAGCGGGTTTGATATTGAATCGTGCAAATGAAAAAGCCCGGACGGCCCGGGCTTTTTTTGTATTTTTACAAGCGCTTAGGCGTCGAAGAAGGCCGGCATGTCGGTCTGCTCGGTCTTGATCACGTCGACCCAGGCAGGCTTGGTGTCGGCCCCGGCTGCAGCCAGCTTTTTGGTTTCTTCGTAGAGCATTTTCCAACGGTTGTAGAGACAATCGCTGACCTTGCGCATGCCCGAGTCGAAGTAGGAGTTGTGCAGGTCGCCGATGGTGCGGGTGAAGGATTCCATCTGTTCCAGCAGGTTGTGCGGGTAGCCGTGGCGGTTGGGGTCGGCGTATTTGACCATTTCGCGCTTGACCGCGCGCACGAAGACTTTCTGGCCCTCGGTGAGGTCGGCTTCGGTGCGGGGCGCGCCGCCATAATTCATCACTTCGTGAATGAAGCTGTTCAGGCGTTCGCCGAAATCGAAGTTGGTGTAGTCGACGTTTTGCATAAATCCTCCAATATTTCCTGTTTCAGGTATTCAGGTGATGCATTTGGGACTGGATATGACTCCGGTGCCTATCCTACGCCGCGCGATGCGGCTGTCTAGGGTCTTCTCGGGGCGCCTGCACGATTATTTTCTAAGCTCTTGAATCCAGCGGTAATAAATTTTGTCGGCCAGCTGATGCAGGCGGCCGGTGCGGGCAGCCAGATCCGCCTGAATCGCGTCGGGCGACTGCACGCCGGGGCTGTCGCTGGCAGCGATTTCGGCGGCACCGTTGTCGCACCAACTGGCGATGAGTTCGGGGGTCATTTCGACATGGCATTGCATGCCGATATGGCGGTCGTTCAGCACATAGGCCTGGTTGGCGCAGAAGGCGCTGTCGAGGATGCGGGTGGCACCGGGCGGCAGGCTGAAGGTCTCGCCGTGCCAGTGGAACGCCAGCATGGGCGCCGTGGCATCGCCGAGCCAGGGACGCGCGGCCTCGGCGTCGGTGATGCGGACGTCGCCCCAGCCGATCTCCTTGGCCGGGTTGGCGCCGACCGAACCGCCCAGCGCCTTGGCCATCAGCTGTCCGCCCAGACAGTGGCCGATCACCGGGATGTCAGCCGCGACGGCCTGGCGAATCAGCGCCAGCAGCGGCGGGATCCAGGGAAGATCGTCGTTCACACTCATGTGTCCGCCCATCAAGCAGATGCCGGAAACGCCGTTAAGGGTATCGGGCACGGCGTCTCCGGCGTCGATGCGCACCAGTTTCCAGGGAATGCCGTGGCGGTCCAAAAACGTGGTGAAATACCCCGGCCCTTCGGTGGGGGAATGACGAAAAATCAAAACAGGATGCATGATGGCTCTCAGCAAGAAATCAATCGCAAGCATCATAGCCGCAGGGTGGCTCGTCTGCACAGCGGCGTGGGCGGCCAGCGTGTCGGTGGTGGGGCTGTTCAAGGACAAGGCCATCGTCAGCATCGACGGCGGCAAGCCGCGCACGCTCAGTGTGGGGCAGACGGTACAGGGGGTGAAGCTGATTGCCGCTGATTCCGGCAGCGCCAGCTTCGCTGTCGATGGCAAACGTCGCACCCTCGGCATGGGGCAATCGTTTGCAGGCGGAGCCGCGACCGGCGAGCGCCAGAGCGTGTCGCTCACTGCCGATGCGCGTGGACACTTTGCGGCCGCCGGGTCGCTCAACGGCTATCCGGTAAGTTTCCTGGTAGACACCGGCGCCACCAGCATCGCCATCAATGCAGCCGAAGCCAAACGCATGGGGCTCGACTACAAGGCAGGTCAGGCTGTCGGCGTCGGCACCGCCGCGGGTGTGGTGCCGGCCTGGCGCGTCAAGTTCAACACGGTCAAGGTCGGCAGCATTACGCTTAATCAGGTGGACGGCATGGTGGTGGAAACCGGTCTGAGCATGCCGCTGCTGGGGATGAGTTTTCTGAATCGCATGGAGATGAAGCGCGACGGGCAGACGATGACGCTGACGCAGCGGTATTGATTTGGGGCTGCCCGCCAAAGCGACAAGGCCTGCATTGCAGGCCTTGTCGCTTTGGCGCGCAGCGTTTATTGCTTCGTCTTGTCGCGCTCGATCAGCGCGTATGCGCTGTGATTGTGGATGGACTCGAAATTCTCGGCTTCCACCGCGTACGCGTCGATCAGCGGCTCGGCGTTCATCGCTGCGGCAACGTCGCGCACGATGTCCTCGACGAATTTGGGGTTGTCGTAGGCGCGTTCGGTCACGTATTTTTCGTCCGGCCGCTTCAGCAGGCCGAACAGTTCACACGAGGCCTGGTCTTCGACCTTGCGCACCAAGTCCTCGATCCACAGGAAACCGTTGGTTTTTGCGCTGACGGTGACGTGGGAGCGCTGGTTGTGCGCGCCGTAATCGGAGATTTTCTTCGAGCACGGGCACAGGCTGGTCACCGGCACCACAACCTTGGTGGTGTGGACGTACTGGCCGTTTTCGAGGGACCCGACGAAGGTGACTTCGTAATCGAGCAGACTCTGCACGCCCGAGATGGGCGCCGCCTTGTTGACGAAATAGGGGAAACTCATCTCGATGTAGCCCGATTCGGCCTCCAGACGTTCGACCATCTGGCGCAACATGCCTTCGAAATTCTCGACCGAAATCTCGCGCTCGCGCGTGTTGAGGATTTCAATGAAGCGCGACATGTGCGTGCCCTTGAAATTGTGGGGCAGGTACACGTACATGTTGAAGGTGGCGATGGTGTGCTGAACGCCGCCGCTTTTGTCCGCCACCCGGACCGGGTGGCGGATGCTCTTGATGCCGACCTTGTTGATGGCGATTTGCCGTGTGTCGGCCGAGCTTTGCACGTCCGGCATGCAAACGGCGGTATCGCAAATCTGGTTCATGGCAGGCTCCTTAAGTCTTTGTGCAGTTTAGACTGAGTATAAACTGCTGGAATAGTTGAGTAAACTACTCGGGTAATAGGGTTATCCGCTGACGGACGGCCTGTTCGATTCCTGCCGCGTCGAGCCCGCAGTTCGCCAGCATCCTGAGCGGGTCGCCGTGTTCGATGAAGGTGTCGGGCAGGCCTAGATGCAGGATCGGCACGTTTATACCCAGTTCGGCCAGCGCTTCGGCCACACCGGCGCCGGCGCCGCCCGCCACCGCGTTTTCCTCCAGCGTGACCAGCAGGTGATGGCCTTGCGCCAGCTCGCGCAGCAGGTCGATGTCGAGCGGTTTCACGAAGCGCATGTCGGCCACGCTGGCGTCGAGAGACTCGGCGGCGGCAAGCGCAGGCGTGACCAGGCTGCCGAATGCGATCAGCGCCACATCGCGGCCGCTGCGGCGCAGTACGCCCTTGCCGATTGCGAGCGGTTCGAGGCCGGGTTCGATCGCGGCGCCGGCGCCGCTGCCGCGCGGGTAGCGTACCGCCGAGGGACCGGCGTGCAGAAAGGCGGTGGTCAGCAGACGGCGGCACTCGTTCTCGTCCGACGGCGCGGCAATCAGCATGTTGGGAATGCAGCGCAGGAAGGAGAGATCGAAGCTGCCGGCATGCGTCGGGCCATCGGCGCCGACCAGCCCGGCGCGGTCGATCGCCAGCATCACCGGCAGGTCCTGCAGCGCGATGTCGTGGATCAGCTGATCGTAGGCACGCTGCAGAAAGGTCGAGTAGATCGCCACAACGGGTTTCACCCCTTCGCACGCGAGGCCGGCGGCGAAGGTCAGCGCGTGCTGTTCGGCGATGCCGACATCGAAATACCGCTTCGGGAATTCCTGCGAGAAGCGCACCAGCCCCGAGCCTTCGCGCATCGCCGGGGTGATGCCGACCAGCCGCGAGTCCGCCGCTGCCATGTCGCACAGCCAGTCGCCGAATATCTGCGTGTAGGTGGGCTTGCCGCCGGACTTTTCGGCCATTCCTGCGGCGGGGTCGAAGCGCGACACCCCGTGGTACAGGCAGGGGTTGGTTTCGGCCGGCTCGTAGCCCTTGCCCTTTTTGGTCACCACGTGCAGGAACTGCGGGCCGCTCAACTGCTTGATGTTGGAGAGCGTGTCCAGCAGCACGTCGAGGTCGTGGCCGTCGATCGGGCCGATGTAGTTGAAGCCGAATTCCTCGAACAGCGTACCCGGCGTCACCATGCCTTTCATGTGTTCCTCGGCGCGCTTGGCGAGCTCGCGAATCGGCGGTGCGACCGACAGGACCTTCTCGCCGGCTCGCCGTGCCGCCGCGTAGAACTTGCCTGACATCAGCCGGGCCAGATAATTGTTCAAGGCGCCGACGTTGGGCGAGATCGACATGTCGTTGTCGTTCAGCACCACCAAGAGTGGCAGATCCGTGGCGCCGGCGTTGTTGAGCGCCTCGAACGCCATGCCGGCCGTCATCGCGCCGTCGCCGATGACCGCTACCGCGCGCTGGTCGGAACCGAGTTGGTGAAATGCCTCGGCCATGCCGAGCGCGGCCGAGATCGAGGTGCTGGAATGGCCGGTGCCGAAAGCATCGAACTCGCTTTCGGCACGGCGCGGAAACCCGGCGATGCCGCCGGCCTGGCGCAGGCCAGCCATCGCTTCACGACGTCCGGTGAGAATCTTGTGGGTGTAACTCTGGTGGCCGACATCCCATACGATGCGATCGCGCGGGGTGTCGTACACATAGTGCAGCGCCAGGGTGAGTTCCACTGCGCCCAGATTCGAAGCCAGATGGCCTCCGGTATGGGCGACGGAATCCACCAGGAACGTGCGCAGTTCGGCCGCCAGCTTCGGCAGGTCGTCAGGCGCAAGCGCCCGCAGGTCGGCGGGAGTATGGAGGGTGTCGAGCAAAGAGGTGGTCATGTCAGAACGTCCGCTCAACCACGAAGTCGGCCAGCTGGCGCAGCCGTGCGGCAGGTGCGCCAAGTTTGTCCAGTGCGGCGTGGGCGTCGGCGCGCAGTTCCTGCGCCAGTTCGCGTGCGCGCGCCACACCGAGCAGACTGACGTAGGTCGGCTTGTTGTTGGCCGCGTCCTTGCCGGCGGTCTTGCCCAGCGTGGCGGTGGGCGCTTCGGCGTCGAGCACGTCGTCGACCACCTGGAAGGCGAGCCCGATGCATTTGGCGTAGTGGTCGAGCGCGGCGGTGGTCGCGTCGGTCACGGTGCCGCATTGCGCACCCAGCAGCACCGAGGCACGGATCAGCGCGCCGGTCTTGTGGATGTGCATGAATTCCAGTTCGGTCAGGTCGAGCGGCTTGCCGACGCTGGCGAGATCGATCGCCTGGCCGCCGGCCATGCCGCGCGAGCCGGCTGCCTGGGCCAGCACCTGCACCATGTTGAGCTGGGTGGCCGCATCGGCGGCCAGCGGCTGCGAAGCGAGGATGTCGAACGCCAGGCTCTGCAGGGCGTCGCCTACCAGCAGCGCGGTGGCCTCGTCGAATTCCACATGGACCGTGGGCTTGCCGCGCCGCAATGCGTCGTCGTCCATCGCCGGCATGTCGTCGTGCACCAGCGAATAGGCGTGGATCAGTTCCACCGCCGCTGCGGCATGCTGCACCCGTTCGGGGTCGGCACCTGCAACCTCGCCGGCGGCAAACGCCAGCAGCGGGCGCACGCGCTTGCCGCCGCCCAGCACCGCATAGCGCATCGCTTCGTGCAGGCGCTGCGGCGCAATATGGGCGGGAGGGAGCCATGCGGCCAGCACGCTTTCCATGCGGGCCTGGCATGCCTGTGTCCAGGCGGCAAAATCACTCATCGGCGTCTTCTGTCCTGAAGGGCTGCAGGCTACCGTTTTCCAGGATTTTTACCTGCTGCTCGGCGTTCGCCAGTTGTTGCCGGCAGTACTGGAGCAACTCGGCCCCGCGCTTGTAGGCCGTCAGCGAGGCTTCCAGGGGCAACTGGCCGGATTCCATTTCAGCCACAATGGTGTCCAGTTCGGCCAGTGCGGATTCGTAATCTTTGGGAGGCGTGGCGGCGCGGGATTTGGCCATGAATATCGGACCCGGCGGAGAAAGGACGCTACTTTAACAAATTCAGGGCGGAGGCGCCTCCCCGGGGCAGGGGGCTATGCTAGAATTTCCCGCTTTCCCTGTGTCGTGCCGCGTTGTATCCAGGCAGGGAGTTCATCCGTAAATCCGGTGGGCATCGGGGCGATTATCGCCCCGATATTATTTTAATGGTGGTCGTTTCACGATCACGCTTGCCGCTCCAGTACCGTTTCTGGAGGGGGCTTGGTTTTGAGTAGGGTACGCCATGAGCGATCTCGCCGAATCCAGCGCCTTGTCGCTAACTTCGCCTCAGTTGCCAGTTTCCTGGTATTTCGATCCAGTCATCTACCAACTGGAACTCGAGCATTTGTTTAAGCGCGGTCCCGGCTATGCGGGCCATCAATTGATGGTGCCCGAGTCGGGCGACTATCACGCGCTGGAAAAATTCGACGGCGCGAAAATTCTGGTCAACAGCGGATCGGGCATCGAGCTGCTGTCCAACGTGTGCCGTCATCGCCAGGCGCTGATGCTGACCGGGCGCGGCAAGCTGCCGTCGAACAACATCGTCTGCCCGATTCACCGCTGGACCTACGACAGTCAGGGCAGGCTGATGGGCGCGCCGGAATTTCCCGGCAATCCCTGCCTCAACCTCAATGGCAGTGGCCTCAAGAACTGGCAGGGGCTGCTGTTCGCCGGCGAACGGGACGTCAGAGCCGATCTGGCCGGCATGCAGGCGGCGCGCGAACTGGATTTCTCCGGCTTCATGCTCGACCGCGTGCAGGTGACGCAGTATGCGTGCAACTGGAAGACTTTCATCGAGGTGTATCTGGAGGACTACCACGTCGCGCCCTATCATCCCGGCCTCGGCCATTTCGTCACCTGCGACGACCTCAAGTGGGAATACGGCGACTGGTGGTCGGTGCAGACGGTGGGGGTGAATCGCGGTCTGGCCAAGGCGGGTTCGCCGGTGTACCAGAAATGGCACGAGCAGGTGCTGGCGTATCAGCAGGGCAGGACGCCTGCGCACGGCTCCATCTGGCTGACCTATTATCCAGGCCTGATGGTCGAGTGGTATCCGCACGTGCTGGTCGTGTCGTCGATCGTGCCGACCGGTGTGGAGTCGTGCAGCAATATCGTCGAGTTCTATTACCCCGAGGATATCGCACTGTTCGAACGTGCCTTCGTCGAGGCCGAGCAGGCGGCGTATCACGAGACCGCGGTGGAAGACGAGGACATCTGCGAGCGCATGCACAAGGGGCGGCGCGCGCTGCATCAGCAGGGCATTTCGGAGACCGGGCCGTATCAGTCGCCGCTGGAAGACGGCATGATGCATTTCCATACCTTCCTGCGGCGCGAAATTGTGCCGCATCTCGATGAAGCCCGGCGGCGCGAGATCGAGCCGCACTTGAAATGAGCTTTTTTTCAAATTCATCACGGGCGGTCGGTACCGCCCGTTTTTTTCGACTGTTCCTGATGAACCGCTTGAGATGAAATCGAGCTGGATGCTGGTGGCGGCGGCGCTGTTCGCGTTGATGAGCGTGCTGGTGAAGCATGCATCCGCCACCTTTTCCCCCGCCGAACTGGTGTTCTATCGCTCGGCGTTCGGCTTGCTCGCGATCTGGGGCGTGATCGCCATCAGCCAGCGCCGGCTGCTGGCGCCGCTGGCCACGCCTCATTTCCGGGCCCATGTCTGGCGGGGGCTGTCGGGCTTTGCCGCGCTGGTGCTGTTCTTCTACGCGCTGGCACGGCTGCCGCTCGCCACCGCGGTCACCCTCAATTACACCGCACCATTGTTCCTTGCCGCGCTGTCCGCCTGGTGGCTGCGCGAACGCCACGGGCGGAGCATCGTCGGTGCGGTGCTGCTGGGCTTTGTCGGCATCGTGCTGCTGCTGCGGCCGCAGGTGCAGGGGCAGGCCTGGCTACCGGCGCTGGCAGGCCTTGCGTCGGGCATGCTGGCAGCGGTGGCCTACGTCAACGTCAAACAACTGGGCAGGCTGGGTGAATCCGAATGGCGGGTGGTGTTTTATTTCACCCTGATTGCGACCGTCGGCGGCGGCGCCTGGATGGCGGTGGCCGGCTTCCATATTCCGCAGGCAGCCGACTGGCCGTGGCTGATCGGCATCGGCGTCACCGCCACCGTGGCGCAGCTGGCGCTGACGCGCGCCTACCATCGCGGCCGCACGCTGACAGTCGGCTCGCTGGCGTACACCACGGTCGGGTTTTCCGCTCTGTACGGCGTGCTACTGTTCGGCGAGCGGCTGCCGCTCCTCGCCTGGATCGGCATGGCGGTGGTGGCGGCAGCCGGCGTGTGGGCGGTTCGCGCATCCACCCCAACCCGGCCTGATTCGCTATAGTTGGAACACATTCCAGAGGAGCGCACCATGATCAGCCTGAACGTCAAGGACAACCAGATTGCCGTCACCGTGATGGGGCAGTTCACGCTGGACGATTACCGCGAATTCGAGCAGGCTGTGGGCTACGGGATCCAGTTTCAGGGCGCGGTCAACCTGCTGTTCGACCTGCGCGACATGCTGTCGTACAGCGTCGACGTTGCGTGGGAGGAGCTGAAGTTTTCGCGCGAGCACAAGAACGATTTCGGCCGCATCGCCATCCTCACCGGCGACCAGTGGGTGGCGTGGAGCATGTGGGTGAACCGACTGTTCATGTCGGCGGATATCCGCCTGTTCGACGAGCTGGAGCTGGCGCAGGCCTGGGTGGCGGGCGGCGAGTTGCCGGCAACGGCTGCTTAGCGCGGCGGCCGGAAAACCTCCTGATTGGCGTAGTAGCTTGCCTGCGCGTTAGCCGCATCCCATCCGGGGATGCCTTGAACCGGCAGCGGGGCGAGTTGGCGCGGTGTGTCGACCGCGCCGAGTGCAGTAACCGCCCGCGCCTCCCCCGCGTTGGGATCGAGGCTATCCGAAATCAGCGTCAGGCACTTTCCTGTCATTGACGGGTAGGGCGCGAGCGCCTTTTCCAGCAGTGCGTGCCCCACCACCACAAAGCGCATCTCGGTTTCGACCCGCGAGCGGGCTTCCCAGAAAAGCGCGTGCCATGCACGCCCGACCAACAATTCAGGCAAGGCCGGGTCGCGGCTGATCACCCACACCCCCGATTCGTCCAGCACCGTCAACGCGTCGCGTCGGCGCCCACGCCGGGAGTCGATCTCAGTGGCGAGGGCCTCGCCGTGAGCTGCGTTCAGCGCGGCCTTGAAGCGCGGAAAGCGCATCCACACCAGCGCGTTCAGCACGTCGTGCCAGGTATCGGCGCGGGTCGGAACCTGCCCGGTGTGAAGGATATGGGTTTCGTAATCGCGCGCGGAGAGGCGGCCGTCGGGGGCGAAAAAGCGCACGGGCAAGTCGCGTGCATTGCGTGTGTCGAGCGCGTCGGCCTGTGCGTTCAGGTCGTCCAGCGAGGGCCTCGCACGCGCCAGGTCCAGTGCATCGATCAATTCCCGATAGGGCGAAAAGGCAGGGTGATCGAAGTTCAATGCAGCGATTCGGATAAAGCCTGGCGGTACTGCCGCGTCAGCGGATGCGCAGCGCCCAGCAGATCGAACAAGGCCAGCAGGCTGGTGCGGCCAAGGTCGTGGCGGTAGCGGCGGTCGGTGCGGGCGATCAACAGCAGGTCATCCATGGCGCCTGAAAAATCGTCCGCCGCCAGCAGCACCGCAGCGCGCTGGTAATGCGCGTCGAGGTCGCCCGGATCGCGCGCGATGCGCGTTTCCAGCTCGGTCAGCGGCGGCGCCAGCCGCGCGGTTTCCGCCAGATTCAAGTGCGCGTGGAGCGGCGCAATCATGTCGTCGGCGCGCGCTTCCGGCGGCAGGCTGTCGAGCAGCTTCAGGGCCTGTTCGCCGTCCCCCTCGGCCCACAGCAATTTGGCGAGGTCGCGCGGGATCGCGAGGTTGTCGGGTTCGGCCATCGCCGCATTGGCGAGCAGCATGCGTGCCTGCTGGGTGTTGCCTGATTGCCACGCGGCGACGCCCAGTGCATGGGCGCGATGGGCATCGCCGGCGATGAAGCGGTCGAGCACTTCGCGGAAACTGCTGTCGGGGTCGGCGCCGTGGATGGTGTGGGCGACCTCGCCGCGCCAGAAGAACTTCACTGTCGGCACTGAGTTCACGCTGAAGCGCCGTGCCAGTTCCGGCAGCTCGTCGGCATTCAACATCACCAGCAGGAACTTGCCGCCGTATTCGGCGGCGAGCTTGACCAGGCGCGGCATCAGGATGAAGCAGGGGCCGGCCTTGGGGGTCCAGAAGTGCACCAGCACCGGACCCTTGTGCGAGTTCTCCAGCACCAGGCGGTTGAAGTTCTCGGCGCTGGCATCAAAAACGTAGGGTGACAGCGTCATCAGTCGAAGGCTCCGGTTGCGGCAAAGCGGTCGCACGCGGCAACCAGTTCGCGACAGATGCCCGGCTCGAATGCGGAATGGCCGGCGTCGGGAACGATCACGTAGCGCGCTTCCGGCCAGGCGCGCGCCAGTTCGTCGGCCGTCACGATCGGGCAGACCGCGTCGTAACGTCCCTGTACGACGATCGCGGGGATGGCGCGGAGGCGGTCGATGTTGGCGAGCAGGCTGTTGTCGGGCAGGAAGATGTTGTTGACGAAATAGTGCGCCTCGATGCGCGACAGCGACAACGCGGTCTGTTCGCTGCCGAAGGCGGCGATGAGCTCCGGACTGGGCAGCAGGGTCGAGCACGATGCCTCGAAGGTGGCCCACTGGTAAGCGGCGGGCTGGTGCACCGCCGGGTCGGGATCGATCAGCCGGCGGTGGTAGGCTGTGAGCAGATCGCCGCGTTCGTCTTCGGGAATGAATTCTGCCAGTTGCCGCTGCATCTCGGGGAACAAGGCGCGGATGCCGTAAAGAAACCAGTCGATCTCGCTTTTCCGGCACAGGAAGATTCCGCGCAGCACCAGTCCGCGGCAACGCTCGGGGTGGGTTTCGGCATAGGCGAGCGCCAGGGTCGAGCCCCACGAGCCGCCAAATACCAGCCAGGATTCAATGCCGAGTTCGCGCCGCAGCGCTTCCATGTCGGCGATCAGATGCGGCGTGGTGTTGTCGGCGAGTTCGCCGTGGGGGGTCGAGCGGCCGCTGCCGCGCTGGTCGAATAACACAATTCGATAGCGCGCCGGATCGAAAAACCGCCGCTGGTTGGGCGACGTGCCGGAGCCGGGGCCGCCGTGTACAAACACCACCGGAATGCCCTCTGGATTGCCGGAGGTTTCCCAGTAGATGCGGTGGATACCTGCCGTTTCCAGCATGCCGCTGGCGTAGGGGGAAAGAGGGGGGTGGAGCGGAGCAATGTCTGACATGAGGGGCGCCTTGATTCGAAGCCCGAATCATATCGCCTGGCTGATTGGGCATGAATAGGCCGGAAGGCGTAGCTTGGGTGCGACAGCGGCTGCGATCCAGTATCGACAGGCGGGTGCCGGGTACGTATGCTTCCGGTGCGCCTGCAGTGCGCCGGCGGGCAGTTCGGATTGCTCGATCGATAAAAAACAGGTTCTACTGTTTCCAACCATAATTGATAAGAGGGGTCGTTCCATGGGTCATGTTGTCAAAGTCGCTCTGCTTGGGCTGGGTGAAGTCGGTGAAAAATTTGCGGAGCATTTTCTGGAGAAAATCCAGGAAGAGCATGTCAACGTGGAGATCGTAGCCGTCGCGCACCGTAATCTGGAATCGCCCGTTGCACTGGGTTTCATTCACAGCAAGGTGCCCGTGTTCCAGGACGCCATGGAGGTGGTGACACTGGGCGCGAAAGTCGACATTATTTTCGATCTGACCGGCGATCCCGAGTTGCGCAAAAAATTGCGTATCGCACTCCAGGAAACGCATAACCAGCACACCGTGATTGCGCCCGAGGTGGTTGCCCATCTGCTGTGGAGTTTCTTTGGCGAAGGCGAATTGCCACACAGCGCCCAAACGGGCTACTGATGCATGGCCGGAACGCGGTGGACGCCATGAGAGTTCGGTATGGGTTTGCCGTGTTTTGCCGCCAGCCGGGCTGTCGTTCTGATGGCCGGAATGCCATGTCCGGTGTGATTCATCTTTCGACATGATCCCATGAGTACCCCTTTCAAGTTTGCCCACGCCGCCCACGCCGACTGGACCCGGGCTGCGCAGGCCTGCATGGATCAGTTGGGCGCGATTCCCTCCGCGGCGACACTGGGGTTTCTGTACGTGTCGGATGCCTTCGCGGGCGAGCTCGACGCGATTCTGGCTTTTTTCAAGAGTGCGACCGGCGTGCCGCACTGGACAGGCAGCCTGGGCGTCGGGGTGTGCGCGACCGGTGCGGAATATCTGGAAGAACCCGCCATGGCCGTAATGCTCGGCGAGTTTGCAGCAGCCGACTTCAGTATGCTGCCGGTGATGCGCACGCCGCAGGACATCGAGGGCCAGCCGTCGGATGCCTATTTCGCCATCGTCCATGGCGACCCGGCCAACACGCGCATCCAGGAGCTGATCGAAGCCCTTGGCGCGCACGTGTCGAGCGGGTTCGTCGTCGGGGGCTTGTCGAGTTCGCGCGGCGAAACTGCCCAGATCAGTGATGGGGTGGTGAGCGGCGGGCTGTCCGGCGTGCTGTTCAGCGAGCGGGTCAAGCTGGCCACCCGGCTGACGCAGGGCATTTCGCCGCTGGGTCCGCGCCACCGCATCACCACCGCCAACAAGAACGTCATCGGCAGCCTCGATCACCGTCCGGCACTCGACGTGATGAAGGAGGAAATCGGCGAGGTGCTGGCGCGCGACCTGCGGCGCGCGGCAGGCTATATTTTTGTCGGCCTTCCGGTACGCGGATCGGATACCGGCGATTATCTGGTGCGCAATATTCTGGGCGTCGATCCCCAGAACCATCTGGTGGCAGTCGGCGAGACGGTCGAGCCGGGGGATGAACTGCTGTTCTGCCGCCGTGACCAGCAAACCGCCGAAGAGGATCTGCTGCGGATGCTCAGCGCCATCGGCGCGCAAATGAACGCGCCGATCCGGGGCGGCGTGTATTATTCCTGCCTGGGGCGCGGCCAGCACATGTTCGGCGCGCCGAATCGGGAACTGGGACTGATTCGCGATGTCCTCGGAGATTTTCCCCTGGTGGGGTTTTTTGCCAACGGCGAAATTTCCCACAACCGTTTATATGGCTACACCGGGGTGCTAACCCTGTTCGGCTGACCAGAATGAGGAGATATGTATGCCGCTGCATGCCATGAAAGAAGACGAGATCCGCCTGCTGCGCGAAGAACTCGAAATGTTGATGAACGAACGCCGCCAGTTGCTGCAGGTGACGGGCGCGGCGGCTGTGTTCGTTGCCAACCTCGACACCGACAGTCTGCCCGATGAAGCCGATACCATCGACGCGGCTGAAATGCTGGCCGAACAGCTCAACGGCCTGTCCGAAGAAACGCTCAAGGATGCGTTGGAGTCGGTGCGGGCCGAGCTCGATCCTACGCAATAAACCGGTTTCACCCCTTGGCCCGTCTATCGCTGCCTAGTCCCGCTGAAGTCGGGCGCTTTGCGCTGATTGCCGGGCTTACTGCGCTGGCGTATGCACTGGCAGGCTGGCTCAGTCTCAAACTTGCGGCTTATGTGGCACACGTGGTCGCCGCCATCTGGCTGGCAGCCGGCATCGGCGCCATGGCGAGCCTGCGTTTCGGCGCGGCGGGGGTGGTGGGAGTCCTGCTCGGCTCGCTGGCGGTCAACAGCCTCAACCTGCCGCTGGAAGACGCGTTCCGCTTTGCCCTCGGTGCGGCGGCCGGCGCGTGGATCATGGGCACCCTGCCGCGTTATCTGCAGCCTTTCAGTCGCACCCTCGATTATGTGTCCAGCGTGGCCAAGTTTGCGCTGGTGGCCGCGCCGTTGGGCTGTGCGGTCAGCGCGCTCACCGGCGTGCTCAGTCTGCATTTCTTTGGCAGTCTGTCGGCCGATATGCTGCTGCGAGGCTTGTGGGTGTGGTGGCTGGGCGACTTGCTGGGGGTGTACCTGATCGCCCCTGTGTTGCTGACAGCGTCGCGTTGGGACTTGCTGCCGACCAACAAGGGCGCGCGACTGGAAGGGCTGGTGCTCGTGCTCGGCATGATGGCGCTGACCCTGGTGATGATGGAGTACGTCGAGCCCTTGCGGCCTGCCGAAATCGTCCTCTTCGTGATGATGCCGGCCGTGTTGTGGGCGGCATTGCGGTTTTCGGTGACCGGCGCGAGCCTGGCCATTTTCCTGGCGGCAATCATCGTGATGGGCGTGGCGGTGGTCTCCTACGGCGGGATCACGAGCGCGACCACGCCGCGCGACGTGTTCGCGCTGCAGATCAGCATGATGACGATGGCGCTGGGCGGCCTGTTCGTGTCGGCGGCCCTGAGCGAGCGGCGTTATTCCGAAATGCGGCTGGACATGCTGGCCAACCACGACCCGCTCACCGGACTGCCCAACCGTTCGTATTTTCAGGATTTCCTCGGTCATGCACTGGCGCGTGCGCAGCGCGACAAATCCCAGGTTTCGCTGCTGTTCATCGATCTCGACCGATTCAAGCACATCAACGACTCGCAGGGGCACGAAGTGGGCGACCAGGTGTTGCGCGTCGTGGCCAACCGGCTGGACGAGCAGTTGCGTGCCGATGATTTCGTCGCCCGTCTGGGGGGCGACGAATTTGCCGTCATCCTGACCCACCCCCCCGCCTCGCGTGCCGCCGGCCGGGTTGCGCGCAAGCTGACGCAGGCGCTGGTCGAATCGTTCAAGCTGGGGTCGCGGCGGTATGCGATCGGCGCCAGTATCGGCATCAGCGTGTATCCCGACGATGCACTCGACGCCAACACGCTGCTGCGCCAGGCCGATCTGGCCATGTATCAGGCCAAGCAGCGCCGCAGCGGCTTTGAGTATTTCAGCACCGAATTGAATACGGTCGCACAGCAGCAACTCTCGCTGGAAAACGGCCTGCGCCAGGCCCTGGAACGCAACGAACTGGCGCTGGTGTATCAGCCCAAGGTCGATCTTGCCAGCGGCCGGGTGGTGGGGCTTGAAGCCCTGATTCGCTGGCTTCCCCGCTCGGGCAATATTGTCGGCCCCGAACAGTTCATCCCGGTGGCGGAGGAAACCGGCCTCATCGTTCCGGTGGGGCGCTGGGTGGTGCGGACGGCGTGCGAACAGTGGATCGCGTGGCGCGATGCGGGACTCAATCCGCCGCCGGTGGCGGTCAATCTGTCGCCACGTCAGCTCTCAGACGCGCGCCTGATTGAAGATGTCGACACCATCCTGAAGGAAACCGGAATGGATCCCGCCCATTTGCAGCTGGAAGTGACCGAGAGCGCCGCGATGGACAATCCTGCGCGCACCTTCGGCATCCTCGATGCGCTGCGTCAGCGCGTGCTGCACGTCTACATCGATGATTTTGGTACGGGGTATTCCAACCTGGGGCAACTGAAGCGCATGCCGATCGATGCACTGAAAATCGACAAGAGCTTTGTGGACGACGTGTTGACCGGTAGCGACGATGCGGAAATCGTCAATGCCATCATCAGGCTGGCACACTCCCTGAGTCTGCGCGTCGTGGCCGAAGGCGTTGAAAGCGTCGAGCAGTTGGAGTTTTTGCGGCAGAACGGCTGCGATGAAATTCAGGGCTACGTGGTCAGCAAACCACAGGCGCCCGGCAAAATCAGCGAACTGTTCGCGGTGACTTTCACTTTCTGACGTTCCCCCGCAGGAGATCGCGTTGCATTCGCCCGTTGACGTCCGTTATTGGGGCCCCCCCAATCGTCCCAACGACCGCAATGCAAACGGGCCGGGTGAACAGCGTTCATCCGGCCCGTCACGGACAGCCGCAGCTTAATTCGACTTGCGTCCCAGAACCGGCAGAACGCCGCCACACTCTTCAATGTCGGGCGGCAGGGTGTAGAACCACATCTGCCACATCGAGATGACCCATTGCGCGGTGAATGAAATCCCCATCAGGGCACCGCTGGCGATGATGAACCAGGCAAAACCGGGAATCCACTTGGTGAGGTACCAGGAGAAGATGTCGGTGAGGATGGTCAGGAAGGGCAGGACGATGATCACGCATTTCAGCCACAGGGGGCGCATGTAAGCGTGCGTGAAAATGCTGCTGACGATGAAGAAGATGAAAGTGATGCCGAACAGGTGAATGTGCGATACGCGCACCAGCGTCGGGATGGTTGCGCCGGTATCCCTGGCCACCACTTTTGACACTTCATCAAAGCTGGTCAGGAGGGGGATGTGCGGGTTGCTGCCGTCGTGACAGGCAAGGCAGCGCTCTTGCACGATCGGCTTCACGTCGCTTTCAAAGACTTCCTGCTTGGCACCGGAATCCACCCATTTGAAAATGACAGCCCGCTCCGATTCCGGAAGCATGCCCGCCATCGGTCCTTTCAGCGCGGCGACCAGGCGCGTGTCGCTTTCGCTGCCGTGGTAGGCGATGCGAATGTCCTGGGCGGAAATATTCTTGTCGTTGCCGTCGAGCCCTGCATGGCTGAAAAACACCTGCAGCATGGCGAACAGGTAACCCGTACCCAATACCAGTAGCGTCATGGTGTAGACCATGCGTGTCGACATCGGCAGGGCGCTGAAATGGAAGAAGCCGCGATTGCTCATTGGATATGCTCCAGGTGGGGACTTAGTTCTTTGCGCCCTGATCGATCCAGGCAGCGATGGTGGCCACGTCGGCTTCCGGCAGCGGGGCCGCACCGTGCGGCATGCGGATCGACGGGTCGGCTTGGCCCGACACCAGACGGTACAGGGTGCTGCTGACGCTGGAACCCGGCACCACCACGGCGCCAAACTTGGTCCCTTTCATGAGGGCTTCATGACTGTCCAGGCGCAGGCCGGATTTGTCGTAGCCGGCGCCGCCGGGCACATGACAGGACACGCAGTTGGCGTCGAGAATCGGCTTGATATTGGCCTGGTAGGTCAAGGTCTTGTCACCACTGCAACCGGTTTGCAGTGCGGCAACAGCCAAGGCTGCGAGGGTGAGTAGTACAGCGCGTTTCGTCATGGTGTGCTCCCGTGTAATGTGTTTTTAAGAAAATGCTAATGCATGGGCCCGGCTAATTCAAGAGTTGAAGGTATTTTTATTTCTTGATGCGTGTGCACTGTTGGCAGCACGTCACACGGATCAAGTCTCGAATATTAGCTGGATAGCCCACCGGGTGAAGTGTAGCAGCGATCAGCCCAGGGTTTTTGAGCCAGCGCTGCATGCGCGCATCAATTGCAAACTGCGCGAGCCTGGCTTGTCCGTCCATTCTGCGGATCAGCCAGCCACCCCCGGGGAGCTAGCCCATCAGCTGGCCCAGCACGAACGGCAGGATCCCGCCCTTGTTGTAATACTCGACCTCGATCGGCGTATCGATGCGCAACTTGAGCGCAACGCGCTCCACCTTGCCGTCGGCGCGGTGGATCACCAGCATGACATCCTGCTGCGGGGTGATGCCGGATTCGGTGCCTTCGAGGTCGAAGGTTTCGCTGCCATCGAGCTTTAGCGTGGCCGCGTCGACGCCGTCCTTGAACTGGCAGGGCAGCACGCCCATGCCGGCGAGGTTGGCGCGGTGGATGCGCTCGAAGCTCTTGGCGACGACGGCCTTCACGCCCAAGAGCGTGGTGCCCTTGGCCGCCCAGTCGCGCGATGAGCCGGTGCCGTATTCCTCACCGGCGAAGATCATCAGCGGCGTGCCCTCACGCTGGTAGGCCATGGCGGCGTCGTAGATCGGCTTTTCCTCGCCGTCCTTCAGCGTGATGCCGCCCTCGGAGCCGGGGATCATCAGGTTCTTGATGCGTACGTTGGCGAAGGTGCCGCGCATCATCACCTCGTGGTTGCCGCGGCGCGCGCCGTAGCTGTTGAAGTCTGCCTTCTGCACGCCATGCTCGGTGAGGTAGAGGCCGGCGGGCGAGGTCGGCTTGATGCCGCCGGCGGGGCTGATGTGGTCGGTGGTGACCGAATCGCCGAAGATTGCCAACGCGTGGGCACCCTTGATCGCCGGTGTGGCGACTTTGCCGCCCGCAAAAAACGGCGGCTCCTGGATATAGGTCGATTGTTCATCCCACTCATAGACCGCGCCGGTGGGCGCGGTCACGCCGTCCCACAGAGGATTGTCGGCGCCGACGTCGTCGTAGCTCTTGTAGACGCCGGCATCGGTGGAATGGTGCAGCAGCGCCGCGACTTCCTCGTTGCTCGGCCAGATGTCCTTCAGATAGACCGGACCGTTCTTGCCGGCGCCGATGGGTTCCTTCTCGACGTTGAAGGGCACGCGGCCGGCCAGCGCGAAGGCCACCACCAGCGGCGGCGACATCAGGAAGTTGGCCTTGACGTTCTGGTGCACGCGCGCCTCGAAGTTGCGGTTGCCGGACAGCACCGAGCAGGCGACCAGGTCGTTGTCGAGCACGGTTTTCTCGATCGCTTCCGGCAACGGGCCGGAGTTGCCGATGCAGGTGGTGCAGCCGTAGCCGACCACGGAAAAGCCCAGCTGCTCCAGGTAGGGCAGCAGGCCCGCGGCCTTCAGGTATTCGGTCACCGCGCGCGAGCCGGGCCCCATGCTGGTTTTTACATGGGACGGAGTGTAGAGGCCGAGCTCGACTGCCTTTTTCGCCAGTAGGCCGGCGGCGATCATCACGCCGGGGTTGGAGGTGTTGGTGCACGAGGTGATGGCCGCGATGACCACGCTGCCGTGGCGCAGTTCGCCGCCGCCCTCGACCGCATAGGTGCGACGCAGGTCTTCTGCGGTCTTGTCGTAGCCGCCTTCCGCCTTGGGCTTCTGCATCAGCGTGTCGAACGCCGTTTCGATCTCCGACAGCGCGATGCGGTCCTGCGGCCGCTTGGGACCGGCGACCGAGGGTTCGACGGTCGAGAGGTCGAGCGCCAGCGTTTGCGAGTAGTCGATCTCGCCCGCCTTGGGAATGCCGAACAGGCCCTGCGCCTGATAGTAGGCGCGGATCAGGTCGACCTGTGCCGAATTTCTTCCCGTCGCGGCGAAGTATTGGCAGGTCGCCTCGTCGACCGGGAAGAAGCCCATGGTCGCGCCGTATTCCGGCGCCATGTTGGCGATGGTCGCGCGGTCGGTCACCGGCAACGCGGCGGCGCCCTCGCCGAAGAACTCGACGAACTTGCCGACCACTTTCGCGCGGCGCAGCATTTCCGTGATGGTCAGCACCACGTCGGTGGCGGTGACGCCCGGCTTCACGCTGCCGGTGAGATTCACGCCGACGACGTCAGGGGTGAGGAAATACACCGGCTGGCCCAGCATCGCCGCTTCCGCCTCGATGCCGCCGACGCCCCAGGCGACCACCCCGAGACCGTTGATCATGGTGGTGTGCGAGTCCGTTCCCACCAGCGTGTCCGGGTAGGCCATGCCGTCCTGTTCCATCACCCCGCGCGCCAGGTACTCCATGTTCACCTGGTGCACGATGCCGACGCCGGGCGGCACCACCTTGAAGGTTTCGAACGCCTGCATGCCCCACTTGAGGAACTGGTAGCGCTCGAGGTTGCGCTCGAACTCGATTTTCATGTTGAGGTCGAGCGCGTCCGGGGAGCCGAACTTGTCGACCTGGATCGAATGGTCGACGACCATGTCGACCGGCACCAGCGGTTCGATCTTCTTCGGATCCTTGCCGATTTTCTGCGCAGCGGACCGCATCGCGGCGAGGTCGGCCAGCAGCGGAACGCCGGTGAAATCCTGCAGGATCACCCGGGCCACGGTGAAGGGGATTTCCTCGGTGCGCTCGGCGTTAGGCTTCCAGTTCGCCAGCTGTTTGACGTGTTCGGGCATGACTTTCACGCCGTCGCAATTGCGCAGCACCGACTCCAGCACGATGCGGATCGACACCGGCAGCCGCGTCACCGACACGCCCAGCGCGGTCTCGAGTTTCCTCAGTGAGGCGAAGTGCGCTTTGCCGGTGCCAGTAGAAATGGAATCGAAGGTATTGAAGGCGTCGGTCATGATGATTTGCCTGGAAAATGGATAGACGAATGAGCTCGATTTTAGCGGAGGGGTTCAGCCTTCACGCCGCATCTGCGGGCTGTCTTTAAGCTTCCCGCCTCATTTGCGGGAAGAGGATGACGTCGCGGATGCTCGGCGAATCGGTCAAGAGCATCACCAGGCGGTCGATGCCGATGCCGCAGCCGCCGGTGGGGGGCAGGCCGTGTTCCAGCGCGCGGATGAAGTCGGCGTCGTAGTGCATCGCTTCCTCGTCGCCGGCTTCCTTCTGCCGCACCTGCTCCATGAAGCGCTCGGACTGGTCCTCGGCGTCGTTCAGCTCGGAGAAACCGTTCGCCATCTCGCGCCCGGTGATGAAGAGCTCGAAGCGCTCGGTGATGTCGGGCTGGCTGTCGGAGCGGCGCGCCAGCGGCGAGACTTCGGCCGGGTAGTCGATGATGAAGGTGGGCTGGATCAGCAGGGCCTCGGTGGTTTCCTCGAAGAAGCTCAATTGCAGCCCGCCGAGCCCGTCCTGCGGGCGGTACTTGGCCTTCATGGCGACGAACTGGCCGATCAGCCAGTCGCGGTCGTTCAGCTGCTCGACCGTGTAGTGCGGGTGATAGTGGCGGATCGCGTCGACGATGGTCAGCCGGGAAAACGGCTTGCCGAGGTCGATTTCATGGCCCTGATAAATGACCGTGGTGGAGCCGGTGGCGGCCACCGCGGCGGCGCGGATCAGCGACTCGGTGATATCCATCAAATAGCGGTATTCGCGGTAGGCCTCGTAGAACTCCATCATGGTGAATTCGGGGTTGTGGCGGGTCGACAGCCCCTCGTTGCGGAAGTTGCGGTTGATCTCGAACACCTTCTCGAAGCCGCCGACCACCAGGCGCTTCAAATAGAGCTCGGGCGCGATGCGCAGGAACAGTTCCATGTCGAGCGCGTTGTGATGCGTGGCGAAAGGCTTGGCCGCGGCGCCGCCGGGGATGGGATGCATCATCGGTGTTTCGACTTCAAGAAAGTCGCGCTCGACCATGAAGGCGCGGATCGCCTGAATGATTTTCGAGCGGCGGCGAAAGGTCTCGCGCGCGTCGTCGTTGGTGATGAGGTCGAGGTAGCGCTGGCGGTATTTCTGCTCCTGGTCCGCGAGGCCGTGGAATTTCTCCGGCAGCGGGCGCAGCGCCTTCGACAGCAGACGGATCGACTTCGCCTGGATGGTCAGCTCGCCCTTGTTGGTCTTGAACAGCGTGCCGGTCACGCCGACGAAGTCGCCCAGATCCCAGTGCTTGAACGCGTCGTGCGCCTCGGTGCCGGCGAGGTCGTTGGAGACGTAGACCTGGATGCGCCCGCTCATGTCCTGCAGGGTGGCGAAGCTCGCCTTGCCCATCACGCGCTTCAGCATCATTCGGCCGGCCAATTGCACCTGCACGCCTTCGGCTTCCAGCGCTTCCTTGGATTTTTCGCCGTGGGCAGCGGCCAGCTTGCCGGCGTAGTCGTGACGCTCGAAGTCGTTGGGAAAGGCGACGCCCGCCTCGCGGATCGCGGCGAGCTTGGCGCGGCGCTCCGCAATAATCTGGTTTTCGTCGAGGGCGGGGGTGTTTGTTTCGGTATTCATTGTCAGAACCAGAAAAAGGGGTGGGTGCAGAGGCCGGGGCGATCGGCAAACATCTCAGTCAGGGCGCGGCAGACCCTCGCAGGTTCACGAACGGTCGGGGTCTTTATGGCAAAACCTTGGGGTTGAATCAAAGAACCGCGCAAAACGTGACAAAATTATATCCGATGTGACCCTCCGATATTCCGGCCGCCCGGGCCGGAATCACTCTGTCCACCCACTGTTTCCCATGCCAGATACCCCCTTAAGCCTGCTCAACCGCGTCTTCGGCTACCCCGCGTTCCGCGGCGAGCAGGCGGCCATCGTCGATACCCTCGTGGCGGGCGACGACGCGCTGGTGCTGATGCCCACCGGCGGCGGCAAGTCGCTGTGCTTCCAGATTCCAGCACTGCTGCGCGAAGGCTGCGCGGTGGTGGTGTCGCCGCTGATCGCGCTGATGCAGGATCAGGTCGCGGCCCTGCAGGAGCTCGGCATCGCGGCGGCGTTCCTGAACTCCAGCCTCGACGGCGCAGCGGCGATGCAGGTCGAACGCGACTTCGTGGCCGGGAACCTGAAGCTGCTTTATGTTGCCCCGGAACGCCTGCTCACGCCGCGTTTCCAGAGCCTGCTCGAACAGGCGCGCGTCGCGCTATTTGCAATTGATGAAGCGCATTGCGTGTCGCAATGGGGGCACGACTTCCGCCCGGAATACCTCGGCCTCTCCGCTCTGCACGAACGCTTTCCCGAGGTGCCGCGCATCGCGCTCACCGCCACCGCCGACGCCGCCACGCGCGCCGAAATCCTCACCCGGCTCGATCTCGGCGCCGCGCGCGTGTTCGTCGCCAGCTTCGACCGCCCCAACATCCGCTATCGGATTGCCGAAAAATCCGAGCCGCGCCGCCAGCTGCTGGATTTCCTTGGCGAGCACAAAGGCGAAGCCGGCATCGTCTATTGCAGCACGCGCAAGAAGGTCGAGGAAACCGCCGACGCGCTCAGGCAGGCCGGCCTCACCGCATTGCCGTACCACGGTGGCATGGACAACGACACGCGCCGGCGCCATCAGGAGAGATTCCTGCGCGAGGACGGCGTCGTCATGGTCGCCACGCTGGCGTTCGGCATGGGCATCGACAAGCCCGACGTGCGCTTCGTCGCCCACCTCGACCTGCCGCGCTCGGTCGAAGGCTACTACCAGGAAACCGGCCGCGCCGGGCGCGACGGCGAGCCCGCCGAGGCGTGGATGGCGTGGGGCCTGCAGGACGTCGTCACCCAGCGCCGCTTCATCGACGAGGGCGAAGCCGAGGATGCGCACAAGCGCATCGGCCACGCCAAGCTCGACGCCCTGGTCGGCCTGTGCGAAGCAGCCAGCTGCCGCCGCGTCGCGCTGCTCTCCTACTTCGGCGAAACCAGCCCCCCTTGTGGCAACTGTGACGTCTGCCTGAATCCGCCCACGCTGTGGGACGGCACCGAAGCTGCGCAAAAGCTGCTCTCTACCGTCTACCGCACCGGCCAGCGCTTCGGCGCCGGCCACGTGCTCGACGTGTTGCTCGGCAAGACCACCGAGAAAATCGACCGGTTCGGCCACAACCAGTTGAGCGTTTTCGGCATCGGCACCAGCCAAACCGACAAGGTCTGGCGCGCCGTGTTGCGGCAACTGGTGGTGCGCGGGCTATTGGAAGTGGACCACACCGCCTACGGCGCCTTGAAGCTCACCGCCGCCGCAAAGCCGGTGCTGAAGGGCGAGGAAACCGTCATGCTGCGTGCGATCGAAGTGCGGCCGGCCCGCAGCAAGAAATCACGCTTCGCACCCAGCTCCGGAGAAGGCGTCCACAACGACGAGGATCCGCTGTTCCTGTCCCTGCGCGCCTGGCGCCGCGAAACCGCGAATGAGAAGGGCGTGCCCGCCTACGTCATCCTGCACGACGCCACCCTGCGCGAAATCGCCGCGCGCCGCCCCGCCACGCTGGCGGAGCTGAGCGAGATATCGGGGCTGGGGACGAAGAAGCTGGAGGCCTACGGCGAGGCCGTGCTGGCGGTGGTGGCAGAGGGCTGAGTGCACTGTGTCACCGCGCCGAGGCCTGCATCTCACGCATTCAGCGCATTCCCCACCACTTCCGCCACGTCCTTCGCCAGATCGTCGACAGCGGCGATGCGCTCCAGTGCGGCACGGGCGTGCGCCTGGCGGCCTGCATCGAATTGCCGCCAGCGGTCGAAGCTGCGCGCAATTCTTGAGGCCACCTGCGGGTTCGTCGCCTGCAATTCGCTGATCACGTCGGCGGCCAGGGCGTAGCCGCTGCCATCGGCGGCGTGGAAGTGGCGCGGGTTGGCGCCGCAGAAGCCGCGTATCAGGGCATAGACGCGGTTGGGGTTTTTCAGGTCGAAGGCGGGGTGTTGCATCAGCGCTCGCACGTGTGCGACGGTGCCGGGC
This sequence comes from Thiobacillus sp., assembly GCA_019459325.1. Taxonomy (GTDB): domain Bacteria; phylum Pseudomonadota; class Gammaproteobacteria; order Burkholderiales; family Thiobacillaceae; genus Thiobacillus. Next base: position 15,985 of record JAIBFA010000013.1, on the reverse strand, counting down.
AGGCGCGAGGTGGCTTGCACGGAAAACCACTTATCGATGACCAGGGCTTCGGTTTCCCAGCGCGTATAAAAATCGGCGAGTGCCGCTTCTCTTTCAGGCAGGTCGAGGTTGGCGAGCGTCGCCAGCGCGGCCATTTCGTCGGTCATGTTGCCGCCGGGGGCGAGCTGGGCGGTGAGGCGCGGCATGACCGAGGCTTTCAAGTACTCGGCGTCGCTTTCACCGAGATAGGCCAGGCACGTGTTGCGCAGCGCACGCCGCCCGACCTGCGCGCCGTCGGGGGCATACGCTTCGCTCGGCGCGAGCGCCGACCACACGGCTTCAAGCTTGTCGCGCAAATGCGTGGCGAGGTGGCGGCGCAGATTCACGCGCGCGGTGTGGATGGCTTCCGGGTCGATGGTGCCGCCTTGCGCAACTACGGCTTCAGCGAGCACCGCTTCGGCGGGCAGGTTGAGCGCTTCTGCGGCGAGTGCGGGGTCGCTGCGCAAACCGCCGTCGAGTACGCGGCCGCAGGCGGCGACGAAGGCGTCAGGAATCCAGTCGCTGCCGTCGCCGCCCGCCGCGATGCCCGCAAGCAGGACACGCGTCGCCAGCCGTTGTCCGGCTTCCCAGCGGTTGAAGGCGTCGGAATCGTGCGCCATCAGGTGCGCGAGCTCAAAGTCGGTCTGTTCGAATTCCAGCAACACCGGCGCGGAAAAATCGCGCAGCAGCGAGGCGACGGGCGCGGCGGGGATACCCTCGAAGACGAAGGTCTGCGTGGACTCGGTGAACGACAGCACGCGCGTGGTGCCGACCGCCTCGGGCTCGCCGGCGAGTTGCAGCGGTGCGTCGCGGCCGTCGGGCAACACCAGCCCGAGCGCAACGGGAATATGCAGCACGCCTTCGACGACGGGCTGCCCCGATTCGGCCAGCCGCTTTTCGTAGGCGGTCGGCGCGAGGTGTTGCGTGAGCGTGAGCGTGTAGCGCTGGGTCGCGGCGTCGTACGCCCCCGTGGCATGCAGGCGGGGCGTGCCGGCGCGCGCGTACCAGCGGCGGAACAGCGCGAGATCGACGCCGGAGGCGTCCTGCATCGCTGCGACGAAGTCGTCGCAGGTGACCGCCTGGCCGTCGTGGCGCTGGAAGTACAAATCCATGCCGCGCCGGAAGCCGTCGCGCCCGAGCAGGGTGTGCATCATGCGGATGACTTCCGCGCCCTTGTTGTAGACGGTGGCGGTGTAGAAGTTATTGATCTCTGCGTAGGAGGCGGGCCGGATCGGGTGCGCCATCGGCCCCGCGTCTTCGGGGAACTGGCCGATGCGCAGGGCGCGCACTTCCTGAATTCGGGTGACCGCACGCGAATGGGTGTCGGCGCCGAATTCCTGGTCGCGGAACACCGTCAAGCCTTCCTTCAGCGACAGCTGGAACCAGTCGCGGCAGGTGACGCGGTTGCCGGTCCAGTTGTGGAAATACTCGTGCGCCACCACGCGGTCGATGCCCTGGTAGTCGGCGTCGGTCGCAGTGTCCGGGCGGGCGAGCACGTATTTGGTGTTGAAGATGTTGAGGCCCTTGTTTTCCATCGCCCCCATGTTGAAGTCGCCGACGGCGACGATCATGTACAGGTCGAGGTCGTATTCGAGCCCGAAGCGCTCTTCGTCCCAACGCATGGCTTTTTTCAGCGCCGCCATCGCGTGGCCGCACTGGTCGAGCTTGCCCGGCTCGACATAGACGGCGAGCCGTACCCGGCGACCGGAAGCCGTGACGTATTCGTCCTCCAGAACGTCGAGCCTGGCCGCGACCAGGGCAAACAGATAGGCCGGTTTGGCGTAGGGATCCTCCCAGCGCACCCAGTGCCGGGCCGCATCGTCCTCGCACACCGCTGCTGCTACGGGATTGCCGTTCGAGAGCAATTGCGGAAAGCGTTCACGATCCGCCTCGACCGTGCAGGCGAACCTTGCCATCACATCCGGACGATCCGAGAAGAAGGTGATGCGCCGGAAGCCTTCCGCCTCGCATTGCGTGAAATAGCCGTCGCGCGAGCGGTACAGACCCGAGAGCTGGGTGTTCCGGTCGGGCGCGATGTGCACCAGGGTCTCCAGCACGCATTCATCCGGCAACGGCCCTGCAATCGTCAGCAGGTCGTCGGCATACGTGTAGCGGGTGGCGTCAAGCGCCACGCCGTCGAGCGCGATGCGCATCAATTCCAGCGCCTCGCCATTCAGCACCAGTGCCTCGCCCGCGGCGGCCGGGTTGCGCGTGCAGCGCAGGCGCGAGCGAACCTCGGCGTGGTCGTCACGAATGGAAACATGCAAGTCGACCGACTCGACCCACCAGGCGGGCGGGGTGTAGTCCTTCAGAAACAGCGTGACGGGGGTTTCGGTGCGCATGGGATCTCCGGCAGTGGCGGGGTAAAGGGCGCAGCGCTGGAAGGGGTGCGCATCGCAGCGGCGGTTTCGTCGAGGGGCATGACGGGGAAGTCGCCGCCCGGCAGCTGCAACCCACGCGCTTATTGCGCGCGGTCACAAGCTGTTGCTTACACGCCCTGTTTCAGGCTCGCCTCGATGAACACGTCGAGGTCACCGTCCAGCACCTTCTGGATGGCGGAGACTTCGACGTTGGTACGCAGGTCCTTGATGCGCGAGTTGTCGAGCACGTAGGAACGGATCTGGTGGCCCCAGCCGACGTCGGCCTTGCCGGCTTCGAGCTTGTCCTGCTCGGCCTGGCGCTTGCGCAACTCGGCTTCATAGAGCTTGGACTTCAGCATCGACATCGCCTCGGCGCGGTTCTTGTGCTGCGAGCGGTCGTTCTGGCACTGCACCACGATGTTGGTGGGCAGGTGGGTGATGCGCACTGCCGAGTCGGTCTTGTTGATGTGCTGGCCGCCCGCTCCTGAAGCACGGTAGGTGTCGACGCGCAGGTCGGCCGGGTTGATGTCCACCTCGATGGAATCGTCGACTTCCGGGTAGACGAACACGCTGGCGAAGCTGGTATGGCGCCCGCCCGACGAGTCGAACGGCGATTTGCGTACCAGACGGTGGACGCCGGTTTCGGTGCGCAGGGTGCCGTAGGCGTAGTCGCCTTCGATCTTGATCGAGGCGGACTTGATGCCGGCGACGTCGCCCTCGGATTCTTCCAGCAGCTCGGCCTTGAAGCCCTTGCGTTCGGCGTATTTCAGGTATTGCCGCAGCAGCATCGACGCCCAGTCGCAGGCCTCGGTGCCGCCGGCGCCGGCCTGGATATCGATGAAGCAGTTGCTGGGGTCGGCCGGGTTGTTGAACATGCGGCGGAACTCCAGGGTGGAGACGTCCTGTTCCAGGGCGGCGATGTCGGCCTGCACGGCGGCGAGCGTGTCGTCGTCGTTCTCCTCGCGCGCCATCTCGAACAGTTCGCCGGCGTCCTTCAGGCCCGACGACACACGGTCGAGCACCACCACCACGTCTTCCAGCGACTTGCGCTCACGCCCGAGTTCCTGAGCGCGGGCGGCATCGTTCCAGAAGTCCGGGGCTTCGGACAGACGGACAACTTCTTCTAAACGATCCTTTTTGTGATCGTAGTCAAAGAAACCCCCTGAGTTGGGTGGCACGCTCGCCCAGGTCGGCGAGTTTGGATTCGATCTGATTGAGGCTTTCGGCTTCCATGATGGGCTCGATGACTAGGCGGAAAAACCGCGAATTATAGCCCAGGTCACCACCAGGCCCAGGCCCATGGCCCCCATGCCGGCGATGGCATGGCGCGCCAGCTGCCAGCCGCCAATGGCCAGGGTGAGCACCGATTTGAAGACCAGATTGGCCAGTACCGCAAGCGTGATGACGTTGACCAGAATCGCCACCGACAGCTTGTCCAGATTGTGCAGGCGCAGGCTGGACAGGGTGATGGCGTCCACGTCGGTCAGACCCGAGACCAGCGCCACCGCATACAAGCCGCGGTTTCCCAGCCAGTCGGACAGCCAGGCCGCGGCCAGCAGCACCACGCCATACATCAGGCCGAAACCGAGCGCCGGGCGCAATTCGGTGGGGTTGCCCATCGCCAGCGCAGGCAACTCGCCCTGCGGCCGTAACAGCCGCACGCCATAGACCGCGCCGAGCCCGCCGGCGACCAGCCCTCCAAGCAGCACCGGCAGCAGTTGCGGCAGCACCCCCGGCGCCAGCAAGGCAGCCAGCACGCCCAGGCGCACCAGCACCACCAGGTTGGCCAGCACGATGACGATCACCGCGATCGGCACCATCGCGCTGCTGGCACGGGCGTGGCGGCTGAATGAGAGCGTGGTGGCAGTGGACGACACCAGTCCGCCGAGCAGGCCCAGCATCACCGCGCCGCGCTGCTGACCGACCAGCCGCAGCGCGGCATAGCCGGCCAGCCCCACGCCTGCGATCAGCACCACCATCCACCAGATCTGATGCGGGTTGAGCGCACCGTAGGGGCCGTAATTCCGGTTCGGCAACAGCGGCAGGACAATCAGCGCCAGCACTGCAAACTGCAGCACCGAAAGCAAATCGTGGCGGCTCATGCGCTGGCTGAAGCCGCGTAACTCGGGCTTGAAATACAGCAGCACGGTGGCCGCAATCCCCAGCATCACCGCCAGCTGGATTTCCTCACGCCATACCAGCACGCCGAGGCCATAGCACAGCATCAGCGCTGCCACTGTCGTCGTGCCGGGATCGCCATCCGGTGGCTGCGGTGAACGCAGGTAGGCCGCAATCATCATGCCGCCGACCAGAAACAGCCCCACCGCGACCAGCCACAGTTCGCCCAGCTCGGTCGCCAGGTGTGCCGCCAATACCCCCAGCAGCGCCGTCAGCGCAAAGGTGCGCAAGCCGGCCTTGGCCGCCGGGTTGCGCTCGCGCTCCAGCCCCATCAGCAGGCCGATCGCCAGAGCCACCACGTAGCGCGGCAGCGAGGACAACTCGGGAGGTAGCCAGGCGATCAGTTCATTCATTTCAATTTGATGGGTGGCATAGGGACGAGGCACGCATGCGAAAAGTCATTTTCCGGCCCACGGAGCATGAGTATGCTCGTGCGCCTGGGGTTAAGAAAATGCCGGGCACGCCGAACACACAAATAGGGTTCGTGCGAATATTGCCCATGAATCCGGTTTTCTGGCAAACCTGCCCATCCGGACGGGCCGATTGCGGGAAGCCTGCTGAAAGGGGAGGGATGGATAAGGGACGTCGCCGTTTTCTGGCCGCCACTGCGCTGGCGCCGCTGGCGCTTGCCGCCTGCAGCGCGCCGCCGCCCCTGACGCGCGTCGGGGGTATCCTCTGGATCGGCTACGAGCCCCTGTTTCTTGCACGCGATCTGGGCTTGTACGACCCCAACGCCCTGCGGCTGGTGGAAATGCCCTCCAACACGGCCAATCTCATGTCGCTGGCCACCGGCGACGTGGAAGCGGCCACGCTTACCCTCGACGAATGTCTGCTTGCCCGCGAAGGCGGTCTCGACGTGCGCGTCATCCTGGTCTTTGATGACTCCGCGGGGGCGGATGTCATCATGAGCCGTCCCGGCATCGAGCGGCTTGAGGATCTCAGGGGAAAACGCATCGGTGTCGAAGAGACTGCATCCGGCGCGCTGATGCTGACCAAATTGCTCGAAACGGCCGGCCTTGCGCCAGACGAGGTGGTGAGAGTGCGGGTCACGGGCGATCGGCAGTTGCGGGCTTATCTCGCGGACGAGGTGGACGTACTGGTCAGCTGGGAGCCTTTCGCCACTCAGTTGCAGGCCCAGGGCGCCCAACGCCTTTTTGACAGCACGTCCTTTCCGGGGCTGATCGTCGACGTGCTGGCGGCGCGCGCGGATGCCCTGGCGCACGCGCCCGACAATTTCCGGCAGTTGCTGGCGGGTCATTTTCAGGCGCTGGATTATCTGCGCACCTCGCCTGACGATGCCTTTCGCCGGATGGCCCCACGTCTTGGGGTCGGTCCGCATAAGGTGCGCGCGGCACTTCAGGGCATCCGTCTCATGGACCTTGCGGCCAACCGCAACTGGCTGGATGGATCCCGCCCCGCCCTGGCGACTGCCGCCGGCAACGTCGCCCGCATCATGACTTCAAATGCCCTGTTGCGGCAGACTCCCGCACTGGAAGGGCTGGCCGATCCGCGTTTTTTGCCTGAGGCGACATGACGGTACGGCGCTTACCCTTCCGGGTCACCCTGCCACTGGGGCTGGCGCTGCTGCTGCTCGTGGTGCTGGGGGCGTCGGTGCTGAATGCACTGCACAAGCGGCTGGGGCAACTCGACCAGCAGTCCAGGCTGGATCTGCTGGGCCATACCGCCCATCTCGCGCGCATGGCCGAGCAGGGCTGGGAAACCAGCCGCGGCCTGGTGGAAGCGGATCTGGCCCAGGTGGCGACCGACCCGCGTTCGGCGACAGTGTTGCTGCTCGACGACAGCGGCCGCGTGCTGGCGGCCCACCGCTATGCCTGGCGCGGCAGGCCGGTGACGGAGGTACTGCCGGATTTCGATCTGCGCCGGTTCGAACAGGTGAAACAGGGACGGCTGCCGGCATTTTTTTCGATCACACCGGACAGCGTCCATCTTGCTGCCATGCAGCCGTTCCAGTTGTCCGCCGGCGCGCAAGAGGTGCGCAGCCAGCGGCAGGGCATGGTGTATGTCAGCTTCGATCTCACGCGCGAGCGTCAGGTGATGCGCGAGTTCGTGTTCAAGGCGCGCGCCGCGGACCTGATCGCCACGTTGTTGGTGATCGGCCTCCTGGGGTGGCTGTTGCATCGCTATGTGGCCTCTCCTCTGGGGCGCCTGGCGCAGGCGGCCAACACCCTGCGCAGCGGCCATTTCGACGTGGCGGTACCTGAAGAGGGCGGGCAGGAAATCGCGACCCTGGCCGAGAGCTTCAATGCCATGGCACGCGCCGTACAGGAAGCCCGGGCGAACCTGGTCACCAGCGAAGAGCGGCTTGCCATCACCCTGCAATCCATCGGTGACGCCCTCCTGGCCACTGACACCGAAGAGCGCATCACCCTCATGAATCCGGTGGCGGAAAGCCTTACCGGCTGGACCCAGGCGGAAGCCCGGGGACGTCCTGTTGCCGAGGTGTTCGTGATTGAAAATGCCCTCACCGGCGCACCGGCGGAGATTCCGGTGGCACGCGTCATTCACGAGGGACGCGTGGTCGGGCTGGCCAACCACACCATCCTGCTGGCGCGCAACGGTGCGCGCTACCACATTGCCGACAGTGCCGCGCCGATTCGCAACGCCCAGGGCGAGTTGCAGGGCGTGGTATTGGTGTTTCGCGACGTCTCGCAAGAGTATGAGCTGCGCGAGGCCCTGGCCAACAGCGAACTGCATTTCCGCACCCTGGCCAATAGCGGACAGGCGCTGATATGGTCCGCGGGCCTGGACAAGGGGTGCGATTACTTCAACGAACCCTGGCTGCGTTTTACCGGCCGTTCACTTCAGCAGGAACTGGGGGAGGGCTGGGTCGAAGGCGTGCATCCGGAAGACCGCGCCCGCTGCCTCGAGACCTATCAGGCCGCTTTCGACCGCCGGGAACCGTTTGCCTTGGAATACCGCCTGCGCCATGCCTGCGGCGACTATCGCTGGATCCTCGACCAGGGCAGCCCGCGCTTTGACACCCAAGGCCAGTTCCTCGGCTATGTCGGGCATTGCATGGACGTCACCGCAGCCAAACATGCCGAGGCCGAAATCGAGCGTCTGGCCTACCATGACGCGCTGACCGGCCTGCCCAATCGCGTTCTGTTCATCGACCGGCTGGCCCAGACCTTGGCGGCCGCGCGCCGCAACCGGCGCTGCGGCGCCGTGATGTTCGTCGACCTCGACCAGTTCAAGCGCATCAACGATGTGCATGGCCATGCGATGGGCGATGCCGTCCTGCGCGAAGTGGCGCGGCGGCTGGAATACTACCTGCGCCAGGGCGATACGGTGGCACGGCTGGGCGGCGACGAGTTCGTCATTCTGCTGCCCGATCTGGCAGCCAGCCTGGAGGATGCCGGCTCCCTGGTCATGGCGGTCGCGGAGAAGATTCGCAGTGCGCTGGAAACCCCGGTCACCCTCGACGGCCAGGAGTACATCACCGGCGCCAGCATCGGCATCACCCTGTTCCCCAAGGACGCGGAAAGCGTCGACGACCTCATGCGCGAGGCCGACACCGCCATGTATCGGGCCAAGGAACGCGGACGCAATGCGCTCGCCTATTTCGAGCCCACCATGCAGGAGGCGATCGCCGAGCGCTACGCGCTCGATCGAGAATTGCGCGAAGCGGTGCGCGATCGCAGCTTCGAACTGCATCTGCAATCGCAGGTGAATGCGGAGGGACAGGTGATCGGGGCCGAGGCCCTGGTACGCTGGCGCCATCCGCAGCGGGGCCTGGTGATGCCGGCCAGTTTCATCCCGCTGGCGGAGGAATCCGGGCTCATCGTGCCGTTGGGGGAGTGGGTGCTGCGCGAAGCCTGCATGCTCATCGCCCGCCTCGACGCCGAGGGCCGCGGCCTGCGCATTGCCGTCAACGTCAGTCCACGGCAGTTTCACCAGGCCGACTTCGTTCAGCGGATCAAGGAGATCCTCGCCGTCACCGGTGCGGATCCGACCTATCTCACGCTGGAAATAACCGAGAGCCTGCTGGTCGAACACGCCTCCGAGGCGGTGGCGCGCATGACCGAGCTGGCGACGCTCGGGCTGCGCTTCGCCATCGACGATTTCGGCACCGGCTATTCGTCGCTGGCCTATCTGAAGCGCCTGCCGCTGTTCGAACTCAAGATCGACAAGAGTTTCGTGCAGGACATTCCGCACGATCCCAACGACGTCGCCCTGGTCGAAACCATCCTCTCGATGGCGCGCCACCTGCATTTCGAGGTGGTGGCGGAAGGCGTGGAAAACGAAGCCCAGCTTGCCTTTCTGCGCCAGCAGGGCTGCGAGCGCTTCCAGGGCTATTATTTCCAGCGTCCGCTGGAGATGCGTGCCTGGATCGACCGCCTGCCTGCCGGCTGATCACGGTGCCAGCGTCCCAGAGGTACTGCGCCGGCTCTGCGCTGCCCTCACCGGCGGACCCCGGGTGCCTTCCAGGCCGAATCCGGCCCGGGATCAGTCGTGAGCGATTTTCTTGTCGGTGAACAGATAATCCCGCAGTTCCTTGTCGAACCTCGGGTCATGCCGGCGGATCCACTCCATCACCATCGCGGCATGCTCCTTCTCCTCGTCGCGATTGTGCTTGAGGATGGCGCGCAACTCCGGATCCGTGCAGGCATCCACACGCTGGTTGTACCAGTCCACCGCTTCGAGTTCTTCCATCAGCGAGATGATCGCCCGATGCATGTCGCGGGTTTCCGTGCTGAGTGTTTCGACCGGCTCGTGATAGCCCTCGTTTGCCATGGTTTGGTTCCTGTAGTGTGGGAGTGGAAAAGGTGTCCGGCGCTGGCCGGACCGTTTATTTGAATCGGGACGTCGCGGAACGCATAGCCTCGCTGACCGATTCCCACGCCAGTTCGACGCCGGCCTTCAGGTCTTCCCAGGCGCTTTCGCCGGCGGACTCGAGCTCGTTCAGCTTGCTGCGGGCGTCATCACGCTTGCTGCGCAGGGTTTCGAGCTGCTTGTGGTATTCGGCGCGTGCTTCCGCTTCAGCGGCTTCGGATTTTGCTTTCAATGCATCGATCTCGGCATTCCATTGATCGAGCTTGGCGTGCATTTTGCGGACAAATTCGTCTTTCGTGCTCATGTCGAGTTCCTTTTTGGCGGTGGGTACCACAGAAGTGCGCTGGGTCAATTGTGCATCATTTGAACGACGCATTCGTTACAGCCGGCGCTGCGCTTCCAAAGCATTGAGCGTCTGATTAAAACAGTGATTGGTAGGGTTCGCAACAAGCCGCCGGACTTTCGTGTATCTCCCCCTAACTTTTCTAGTGGGCTGGCGTTGCGAATCGCGGTGTTGGTAAGTGCCATGACGGTCACTCCACCTGGCGGAGCCCGTTACCGCCAATCTTGCCGTCGGATTTCAATGTTTTTTTGGAATGAGTCTGGACGTGAAAATGGCCATAATCCTTGTCTTTAACAAGAATCATGGCCATCTTGTGGCGTTAGCTAAAAGATGACCGAGAATTAAGCATATCCTGGCCGATTCGTGGGCCGTCCCGATGCGATCCTGATACTCCTTCAAGCATCAACTGGCCGGAAGTCACAAAATAAGGCGTTACTTGGCAATTCGTGTTCGGTCGCCACAGTGGCTTGATCCCTCCTGTCGCCGGGTGCTCGAAGACTGTCGGCCGGTCAGTCTCTCCCTCTGAAGGCGAGTTCACTCGCCAGCCGTTGCACTGATAGCTGTAAGGCGCTTCTTGGGCTAAGATAGCCGCAGGTGCCCACCTTACTTGCACACGAGTAAAAAAAGGCGTTGCTCTACTGTCATTGGAAACCTCTCTTTGAGCCTCGTCGTCGGGGACTTAAACGTGTGCGCCTGACCCGAATACGACGTGGTATTGAGGAAGGGTTGTCATGACTGTCAAAGAACTTGCATACGCTGCACAGCAGCACATCCAGACCAGCACGGGTAGCATCTTCAAGCGGGCCCACATCTACGAACTGCTGGCCACATCGTTTGGCTATAACTCCTACGCTGCGCTTACTGCAGAGAGCGTTTTTACAGACCTGCCGCCCGCGTGCCGGGTCTCCCTTCATTGTGAGCAGATCCAACGGCGGTGTCTCGACATCGGGTACCTACCGGAGACTGCCAAGGCTGTTGCAACGGCATTGCCAGCGTTCCTGCTGGAACGTGAGATCGGTGTTATCAAGTTTGCCGATTTGATCGCCCATTGGCGGCTCGAATCTGCGGGGCACGAATGGTACGACGACGAGGGTGAAGACAACCGAGAGAATGCCCTAGAGGCCGTGCCGTCTAGTTCCGATGCCCGGGAGTCGACGATCCTGATTGATGGCCTCAACGCCGCGGCCATCAAGGGTAATGGCCATGCTCACTATGCGCTTGCTCTCGTTCACGCACCGGCAGATGCCGATGACGCGCAAGACACCGGGAGCGAGTACTGGTACAACCAGGCTCTGGGCGGGCGCGTCTTGGAAGGCATTGAAAAGGAGTGGGCTGACGCACATGCTGCCACGCTTTCCACCGCACAGAAGTACGCACACCATCTACGTGAGGCAGCACGCCTGGGTAGCCAACAAGCGCTTCTCGATCTCGCAGAACAATTCGGTGATCCCGCCTTCTTCGAGCAAGACCGAGTAGACCTTGACGTGGATGCATCGGCCGTTGCCAGAATCGCGGAGCGAATGGGTAGAGAAGAGGATGCCAGACGTTGGCTGACCATCGCGGCCGAGTCTGGCAATACCGGTGCCATGCGCGAGTTGATTGAAGAGCATGACGGCCGCGATCCCATCCGCTGCTGGACTTGGCTCTACCTCGCCGAACTCGTGGGGGTGGACCTAACCAAGGACGAGCACTACGCCATTAACGAAGACGGCTCCCTTTACGACGATGATGTTGGCGGCCCGGCTTTTGTCGGTGGTCAGGACGGAGTTCAACTTGATCCTTTGGACCCGAAGAAGGACGCTATGGCACGAAAGGTCGCCCAAGCGCTGTGGGCAAAGATGCAATAAACCGCGAGGCCACAAAATAAAGCGTAAGTTGACCAACAGTGCTTAATCCGGCTGCGCACCCGAGCTATGCCACGGTGGGCCATTGTCGTGAATAGGCGGGTTTTACGACAATTGTCGTGATTACGATAACGCACGACAACGCCTACATGCCACGGGATCAGCACTAAACTGACTCAAATGGAGCACGGTTACTGTATAGGGTTGCGAAGACTTGTTGACAGATTGTGATTATCGAGGAAGTGATGGTCTTCCCCCGCTCGATTCTGGCAAGCTTTAAGAGGGCCGACCATGCCTGTTTTTCCAAAGCCGAAGTTTCCCTTCGAATACAACGTCGCCGCGGAGGTTGCCCGCCTTCGGAAGCACAGGAAAGCCCGCGCCATCCCGAAACGCGAGGCGGGAAAGCTCCTCGTTGCTACTTGGAACATTGCCAACCTCGGCGCCCAGCAGCGGCGCGATCAGGACCTGTCGCTTATCGCCGAGATAGCCAGCTGGTTCGATATCGTCGCAGTGCAGGAGTGCCGCGAGAACTTCGGTGACCTGTTCGACATTCAGGCGAAGCTCCCAAAATCCTTCCGCGTCCTCATGTCCGACGCTGCGGGGAACAATGAGCGCATGGCGTTCCTGTACGACAGCAGGAAGCTGGCCGTTCTGGAAGAGGTCGGCGAAATCGCCTTTCCGCCCTCGCGGCACAAGTCGATCAAGCTGCCGGGCATCGATGCCCAGTTCAATGGCTTTGACCGTACGCCCTATCTTGCGGCGTTCTCGGTTGGCAGGACCTCCATGATCTTCGTGAACGTCCATCTGTATTACGGGGATGAGAAGCCGGCGTCGATCGCCCGTCGGTCATTGGAAACCTTTGCAGTGGCCAAATGGGCAGACCTCAGAAAAAGGAGTCCCTACTCATTTACCCGAGAACTGGTTGCCTTGGGTGACTTCAATATGCCCAAGTGCGAACCGGGCGATCCCATCTACGAGGCTCTGACAAAGCTCGGCCTCGATCTTCCCGAGCACTCCACGCAGATCGGCTCAAGCATCAGCAGCGATGCCAATTACGACCAGATAGCCTTCCTGCCGGAGACGACCAGGGACCACTTCACGGGAAACAAGGGCGTGTTCGACTATGACGCCGTTGTGTTTCCCGAGCTATGGGAAGGCGGCGCAAACGCGAAGAACTACAAGGCCTATCTGCGCTACTACCTATCAGACCACCGGCCGATGTGGGTGCAGCTGTCGATCTGAAAGGTCGGGGAGTGAATGCCCCTGCCTACCAGGCCCCTGGATGCGAATTTTCGCGTCCGCGCAGATCTGGGTGGATCAGCATGGACTGATACTAAGTTATTGATTACTATGCGTTATATTGATTAAAACCGGTGCGTGATGCATGCTCTTGGGTCTTTCTCATCCGAGGCCCTGACGCATGCACAAAATCCCTGAACACCCCGTCCGTTACCAGGATTTCGACTTGGTATTGCTTCCTGGCGGCGCACGCCGGATCCGGCGCAAGATTGCCCCACTGACCGAGGCTGCGTGCTTTTTTCGGCGGACAACCGTCACGAGTTGGCTTCTATCGACGCCAGGGCCGCTTGGGCGGCTCGGGGAGCTGGCGAAATGAGTGACGATCCGGGAGTGTTCCATCTGCAAGATCTGATCCCCAAGAGCCTGGACGAGGTTGTCCGCGCTAACCGGGACAAATTTAGGCTGGCGTTCGCAACTGACGAGGAGATGCAGTTGCTGGAACGCGGTATTTCGGTGGATCAGCCGGCTCGGCATGCGATCGAGGGGTGGAACGTCCTCATGATGCATGCAACGACCGGCGGGAAGACGCAGTCGGTGCCCAAGTTGTTGGGAACCGTCGAAGGCTCTGGTCAATGCTGGATCACCTCGACGGTCAAGGCAATCGACCGTGAGACAGGCCTCGTGCAGACGGAGAACTCCATCTATCGCGTAGTTGGGCCGCGATCATTCGAGCCTTCTGCGCCTCTGCTCCTTCATGTCTCCATTTTTCTCAACCAAAGGGGGGCAGGCCCCTTCTTGGGCATTCCTGAGTTCTTTTACTAGGCCGTAACCAACCGACACTCGTGGGGGGGTACACGTGCGACCGCTGCTCGGCCTGAGCCGCCGGTGGCGTATTGCGCCGCCTAGGTCAGCTATGCACCTGCAAACGGGCATTCGCCATCGATGGGAATGCGAATGCGGAATACGCTTGCATTCACAGGTCGTCCCCTCAACGAATTGCATGCGACGTCGCACAATCGGGGGGGGGGCTCGGCTTCAGTTTCTATTTGCTGGGAAGTTTTAGTTCAGTAGTCCTCCAGCGTTTCTCAATGGCGCCAGAAGCTGCCGCTTTGAGAAGCTTCTGGAAGCTCGGGCACTCGGCGTGGCTAGGCGCGGGGCAGGCTGCCGCATGTCGCAGCCCACGGCTCATTGCTTTCAGTCGCTTGATCAGCGAGTCGATCTCGTCCGCCTTGGCGGCCAGAATCTGTCTGTCGATGCTCGGCTGCCCGTTGGGCAAGAACATGGAGCGAATTTCATCCAAAGAGAGTCCGGCTGCCTGTCCTAGCGAAATCAATGCCAATTGATCCAGCACACCAGGTGCGAACCTGCGTCGAATCCCTTGTCGACCCACTGAGGCTATGAGCCCTTTTTTCTCGTAGTAGCGCAGCGTCGAAGCAGGCACCCCCGCGTGTTTGGCGACTTCTGAAATATCCATCTGACGACCCCTTGACTTGAAGTTGACTTAAACTTGTACAGTGCGCTCAACAAGTCCATCAGTCAACAGAAAAGGGATTCTCATGACACTACTACAAGACATCGCCAACATCGCTTTCATCGGGATCGGAGCTACCGTTGTTATGGACGTATGGCTGACGTTCCTCAAGAGAATGGGTGTTCAAACACTCAATTTCGCGTTTATCGGGAGATGGGTTGGGCACTTATTGCGTGGCAGGTTCGCCCACGCATCCATCGGGAAAGCGCAGCCGATTCCTGGTGAACTCACACTGGGCTGGCTCACCCACTATGCAACAGGTATCGCCTTCGCGGGGTTGCTCGTGAGTATCTACGGCATCGGCTGGACACGTGCCCCATCCTTGGTTCCGGCCGTATTGGTAGGCATGAGCACTGTCGTGGCCCCGCTCTTTGTGATGCAACCGGCCATGGGATCAGGCTTTGCTGCCTCCAAAACGCCGACGCCACTGAAGAACTGCATCCGAAGCGTGGTCAATCACACCGTCTTTGGTCTGGGCCTCTATTTGTCCGCTGTCCTCATTGCAGGGATAGCGCGATGAGAGCGGCGTCTTCCTGAAAGAAATCCCACTACTGTCCGGAGTAAGAGAAATGAAAAAACTTGCCATCATCTACCACAGCGCCCACGGGCACACGGAGCACATTGCCACCCATGTCTCTAAAGGCGCCAATAGCGTGCCAAACACCGAGGTCCGTATGCTGAAAGCAGAAGACCTCATCAAGACGCCCGATGAACTGCTCAAGTACGACGGCTACATTCTTGGCTCACCGACCTACCTCGGAGGCGTCTCTGGTCCTTTCAAGACGTTCATGGATTCCACCGGACGCATGTGGCGTACCCAGCAGCTCAATGGCAAGCTGGCTGCCGGGTTCACAGTGTCGTCGCTGCCATCCGGCGATAAGCAGTCAACTCTGATGTCGATGTTCGTTTTTTGCATGCAGCACGGGATGCTCTGGGTTGGCAACCCTATCCTTCCCGAGCAACACACCGGTGTTCCCTACGACGAAGCCGCCAATCGACTCGGCTCTTGGTCGGGCATGATGGCTCAGGCAGGCCACTCCGCGCCGGCCGATTCATTCCCGGCAGGCGACATCAAGACGGCCAGGATGTTTGGAAAAAACTTCTCCGAGGCCCTGCATCGTGTCTCCGGCACAGGCCTGACCTTCGCAGAAAACCTGGAGGCGTTCGCATGATTCCCCGGAAATACGGACCGCTGCTATTCAGCCTGATTCTTTCGGGGCTGATGTCCCTGTTGGTCTCCGGAATTTCGACGTTTCGCGCTATCGGCCTGGTAACGAACTTCTCAAATCTATGGAGTAGTGCGTGGCTTACTGCGTGGCTCTTTGCGTTTCCAGCCGTCCTGCTGGTCACCCCACTGGCGCGGAAGGCCGTTCAACTTCTCACAGCGAAGGATTGACTCGACCTGTGCACGGTAATCGGAAAGCAGAATAATGGCTGCGGGTAGACAGGTTTCTCTTGGCCGTGGCCTGCCTTAATAATACTGACCGACGGGTCTGGTAAATACCTGTTAGCCATCACTTTCCGTGCTCTGGAGACATTCATGCAAAAAAAGACAGACCCAATCGCCATCAACGCAGCTGAGGTGTCACCGCGCACCAAGCCGTCGATCTACCCAGAGCCGTTCGCGTCGCGCATGGTGGGCAGGGAGAAGCGCCAGCTTGGTGACGTGTTTGGCCTC
>JAIBFA010000087.1 GCA_019459325.1 Thiobacillus sp. | reverse complement strand
CTGGATTGACCAGGAAACAGGAGCGATTCACATTGGCCCTTAGCAAACAGCGAAACAGCGGGAGAAGTTAGGCAAATGCTCTCTTTTCAGACTCTAATCGAATGGGTCATCCTGGGCATCGAAGTCCTCGCGATCGTCATCATGGTTGCCTTCATCAGCGTCGGCACCGTGCGCTGGCTTCTTCAGTCCAGAAAGCAGTTCGAGCATGCGTATAAGAGCTATCGCATATTGCTGGGTCAATCTCTGCTAGTCGGACTCGAACTTCTGGTGGCGGCCGACATCATTCGCACCGTAACCTTGGAATTGACGCTGATGAACCTTGCGACTCTGGCGCTCCTCGTGCTGGTCAGGACGGCCTTGGGCTGGGCGCTTACTTTGGAAGTCGAGGGCCGTTGGCCTTGGCAGGAAAAAAAGGAAGCTGTCCGAGAGTCCTGAACCGCGAGCATTGCGGCGGAAGTGGTGGCGCGGATTGATTCGCCCCTGGTTTGCTTGACGCAGTAAACCTCGTGCTTGCGCGTCCGTTTTGGCTTGAACGGACGTTGGACAAATACACCGTGCCGTATCACTTAAGAGTCGGGTTCTGCCGTCCGAACTGAGAAAAGCGTTCATTCAGGAGCGCGAGGCGAGCCAACGACCGATCTTGCGAGTACAGCGGACGCGGTAAATCGAAAAGCCGTTGTCGCCTTTGGCCGATGACCTGCCTGCCATGGCTGGGTTGTCGACCGTCGCATTCTCGGCCAGAGCGGTCCATGAAATCATCCCTTTATTTGGAGCCGAATGGCCGCTTTCTGGTTGCCTTGCCTTTGGCCTCAAGGAACCCAGAAGAGGCCTTCAGGTCGGGATGCGGGAAGGCCCTCAGCATTTTCGCTGCGGACCTTTACCGTTACCGCCAGAAGGGTAGCCAGCCTAACCAATCCGAACGGTATGGGAGTCGTGTCTGACCGCATATACTGACGGCCCGACCAGATGAACCCCTTGGCCATCATGCCCCTCCGATCCATTCTTGCCGCGCTTTGGTGCCTCTTGTGTTCCGTCGCCTCGGCTGATGATTCTGGCATTACGCATTTGCCGCCCCTCACCCCGACAGAGTTCGAAGCTGTCGTCCGCGAGATCGAGGCCATGGTCAAGACCGACGAGAGCCGAGTGACCGACTTCTTCGTGCGCGAGGCAACGCCGGAGCGCATTGATCGCCTGTACGCCATGCCCGAACTCACTCGGCTGGAGAAACAGGTCCGCGAGAACGGCCTCATATTCGCCGGTCGCGGATCCAGACTGCTTACGTTCGACAAGCCCTCTGACATTGTTGCGAAAGTGGCCTCGTGGTTTCCCGGTGAAATCGCACAAATACGCAGCGCCAAAGAAAAGAAACTGTGGCGAGGAGTGATACATCTTTATGGACCGTTCGAGAACTGGAATGCAGAGCCCATGGCGTTTCTTGCCCTGTGGAACTGCATGCCGCAAATTGCCTGGATCAACCCAGACCGTAATCCCTTCGAGCGCGACCCGAAAATTCCCTTTCGGCTGAACCCCGTCGCGGAAAAGCAGAACACCGAGCAGGAGTCCGATTTCGGCTTCTGTGTACGCGAGCGCAGCGGTTCCCAGGGCGGACGCACGATGGAGGAGTACTACGCCAACCAGGAAAAGGTGCGTCGCTTCGCGGCGCGAGCAACACCGATATTGCGCGAGAAATTCGCGCGCTTCCTCGCCAGCAACCGATGCCAGGGCACCGGGCCAGACGACTGTGTGCTGGTCTTGCGTTTGTGGGCGAGTCTGCTGCCTGCGGACACTAAGCTTGCCGCCATGATGCAGAGACTGGAGGCCGAAATCGCGCCGGACAGGGACTTGCCTCCATTGCGCAAACCTTATATTGACCGGTTCGTATCGGAGCGCCACGATGGTGAGGATCGCTTCGACGCGGGCTTGCGCCGGGCTGCCTACCTGCGCGCAAAGCTCCTGTCAGTACTCAATGCTCCCGATGCCTGGCCGGTCGAAGCGCTCGGCACTACATTGCATCAGATGACGCGTCTCAGACATGCCTTCGTTGATCCATTTGCTCTCCGTTGGGAATACGAGATCGATTACCGCAACGATCCTGTCAATCCCTGGTTGGTGTTATCGCGCGAGCTACAGTCCGCTGGCTCGCTACGAAAAGCCATCGTCGCGGAGCTCGACACGCTGGGAGAGGATGTTCCTTGCGAGGTCTTCAAGCAGTGGTTTGACCATGGTGGCAAATCATTGTCAACCGAATTTGCCTTGAAACAGTTGTCTGCGGGTCGATTGAGCCGCTGCGCGGATCCCGACTGGGCCTGGCTTGCCCAGGATGCATCCGGCGAGGCGCAGTATCTGCGAAAGCAGGCACTTGAACTGATGAACAAATCTCAGTCCGGCGCGGCGAGAGACGAGATGTTGAGCGCATCAACGGACAATGGAGCACGCTGTTTCGACCGAAAGGCGTTAGCCAGGGCCGCATGGATGCAGAAACTCTGCAAGACATGGATATCGGAGCCGCAGGCCGTATCGTTGCCAACGCTCAAGTACACACGCCTTAGCTTGCAGGATAAAGTCAAATTCAAGCCTGCTAGATCGTCGTCTATAGGTCTCGGCGCTGCCACGACTGCCGACGCCACATCTTCATGGTTGATGGGTTTAGTCGGGGCCATGGGCAGCGCCGCCCAGGCGAAGATGCAATCCCTTGTCGGCGAGTTGAAACGCAATGATCTATGGATAGTAGAGGCAACGCTCTGGGAGCATCCGGAGCACAGCAGTGTGCTAATGGAGCTGACACTTACGAACCCTCTGCCGGTTCGAGATGCCAGAAGCTTGATCACTGACAATCGGATCATGCTCGTGATGAACACCGACAGTTTCCAGTTGATTGATATACCGTGGCGATTTCATTCGAATAATGACCGTGACCCCATTGTCAACGTCTCTGATTTGGATCAGGACGGAAACCTTGAGGTGTGGCTCGCGGAATCATTCCGAGATTGCCAGGGTAACGACGCCGACTTTGAGCGGGAGTGGGACTGCTCGGCGCGGCATGCAGTCATGGGTGAAATCAATAACGGTGCCCTATCGTATTTTGTGCAAACACCGCGTGCTGCCAAGCAAACGGGTGCAAGGAAGTCTGGATCACTTCAGGCATTCATTGCCGCTGAACCGGTCTCTCTTTCGATCAATGATCAACGATCCTGCAATGCGATTCGGGTCGGTGCCGCTTTCGCGGGAAGAACGACCATTGATTTTCGGCCGAGACAATATGAGGGAAACTTGATCGATCTCGTGTGCAAGCCACATCCCCTTGATGCGAGCCTCATGATCGCCGCTTTTTTCCACGAGCTGAAGGACGGGCAGGGCAACATTATCGAGAACGATAAGGACGGGGTACCCGCAAAGGGATTCGTCGTCGCCGTTATCGACTCAAAGAGCGATAAAGTTGTCCGCCAGTATCGCAGCACCATCACCGAAGATGCCACAACACGTATCGATGGCTTTAATCTGCGTCTAGACACCGCACGCTATAACCTTGCTGTGGGCGTGCGAGCGCTCGGAGTGCGCATGAACATCAGCCACAGCCCACATTGTGCCGAGGGTGGCGACGGAGACTATCTGTGGCTTTTCGTTGAGGAGGGGAGGCGCCTCAGACCCGTGTTGAAGAACTTCCCCATGAGTTACTGGGCAATCACTCATGGCGCTCCAGCCTGTGGGCCTGACCCGATTGGCTACACGATAGATAACGTAACCCTGACGCTCGCGGTTTCAGACACCAAGACGAACGGTTGGCATGACCTTGAAGTGACCGCGCATCACGTGATTGAGACTTGGAGTGGCGACGTCGAAAGCGCTTCCAAGCGGGAGATCAAGACGCACCCTCTTGGAAACGTACGCTCGAATGGAAAAGTGTATCCAAGTGATTATGTCAGGAGTCAACTGGGCTGGGACTGACCGCTTAACAACCACATCGGGTCCCGACCGTATTACGCATCCCCGCCGGGTTCGACCAGGCTGTTTGATCGTGTTTGCGATGGCGGAATCCAGGTCCCACAGCACCGAGTGGGCACGATGAGATCAACTGCAACTTGAAGCGCACCCAACAGCGGACAGCGGTGACTGGCAGTGTCGGGTCGGATGCAGTGATTCGGATGAATAAAGCGGTCATTCACAATCGACTGCTATCCGGACTCGGTCAATGTCGGCTTCGGCCGAACTACAGCCATTCGCGGTTCCATCTCTGACCGGCCGCTCCGGGCCGAATTCGGACATATTCCATAGGGCCCCTATCGCATCATTTTTTCCAACATTCCAAGCAGGTATTGCTGCCCGCTTCCGTCGCCCCCTATTTCGGCGGCGCGACCGAACCCGCGTAGAACACCTCACACCCTCCACCCGGAAAAAGCCTTCCCACCTGCTTGAACAACCTGGCCACCGGCCCGGTGAGCGCCTTGAGGGTGCTCGGGTTTTCCACCACCGGTTTCTTGAATGGGCCACGGATGGTTTGCTGCGCCCGGATGCAGCCCTTGTCGTCGATCAAGGCGACGGTCACGTCATCGAACCGCTCGTTGACGAAATCGAGTCCGCCCTGGAGGGCGACCCGGTTCTTGTTCGTCGCCATGGCCACGTCCTGCGACCGCGCGACGCCGCGCTCGACTTTCCAGTCCGAGACGAGCGTCCGGATCACACTGCGGCCCTCCGATCCTTGCAGGACGCTCGCAAAGTCGTAGCCCTTGGTGACCGCCAGGCCGACAGGCCCGGCAAAAAAGAGGGCGCCCATGTCGATGAGGCTGAAGGTCTGGCTGGACTCGAAGCGGGCGAACTCCTCATCGAGGTCGCGGCCCTTGAGGATGAGATTCTTGCCGCGCAGCGAGACCTGGCCTTGCATGGTCTGCTTCATTTTTTTTATGGTCTTGCCCTGCATCGACAGGTTTGCGGTGAGGTCTACCGAGCCTTCCGGGACCTGTTTCCGCGACACGGGCTTGAGGAAGGCATCGAGGTGGAACTGCGAAAGGGTATAGCTGACCTGGTAGCGGGGAACCGCGCCGGTATAGTCTCCCCGTATGGTCCCGGCTCCCTGTCCAGAGTAGGCCCGCATCGTGAGCGGTTTGACATCGAAGACCCCGCGCTGCCCGGCAAGCGTGAATTTCAGGTCGGACGCGGCGTACTCCTTGGTCCGCACCGTCCCGCAGACGACTTCCGCCGCGAGGGAAAGGTTCTTCATGATGCCCGGGCGATCCCGGTTCGAAAGCTGCAGGCGGCTGACGTCCAGGTTGCACTCGGCGGCTTCGAAGCCTTTTCCGGATTGCCTGTCCAGGTAGCGGAGCGTGCCGTCTGAAATAGACATTTTTGCCAGGTTCAGGTCGGGCAAGGGTCCACGGGGCTTGTCTGATTTCTGGTAGTTGAACCTGCCATCGCGATCCCGCTCGATGGAGAGGCTCGGCTGTTCAAGCACGATCGTCTTGATCCGGACGTCCTTGTCGAGCAGGGCGAGGAAATCGACTCCGATCCGGGCCTTTCTTGCGGTAACGAGCTCCGTTCCGCGGTTGCGGATATGCACGTTCTCGAGCGTGACCCGCAAGCCGGGGAAGAAGGCGATTCCCAAACGCCCCTTGACGCTGACTTCCATCCCTGTGATATCCGAGGCAGCCGCTTCAAGCCGGGGCTTGTAGGCGTTGATATCCAGGAAAAGAAACAGAGCGATCGCAGCAAGGACAAGCAGTCCGATGAGCGCGCCGATGGCATAGGTAATGGCTTTGAGTGATTTTGGCATGGGCCTGATCCAAGCGCGTGCAAGGTCTACCGGAATCCTCCACCAGTTTATGACAATTTAATCCAAAGTGTTGCTGCACGGTGGGTTTTGAACGGCGCGGGCGACTTTGAGCAACCGGCCAAAAAAAGCGGCCCACTTCCGGGGCCGCATTCAACTGCAGGGAGCCGGCTGGCGTCAGCCGAACAGCCCTTTGAAGAACAGGCGGATGCTGTCCCAGATGCGGCGGAAGAAGCCGCCTTCCTCGACGGTTTCCAGCGCGACCACGTCGGCCTGGCTCAGCACCTTGTCGCCCTGGAGAACCTCGATCTTGCCGATGACTTGGCCCTGCTTCACCGGCGCAATCAGCGTCGGTTCGAGTACGAGCCGCGTCTTCAGGGTGTCGACGGTGCCCCGGGCCACGCTGACGGCCAAGTCCGCGTTGACGCCTGCCTTGACCGTGCGCGCAGCGCCTTTCCATAGCGGCACTTCGGTCACCACCGCACCCCGCTTGTGGAAGATTTTGTTCTCGAAGAAAAGGAATCCGTAGCCCAGCAGCTTCCCGGTTTCGGCTGCGCGCGCGGCTTCGCTGTCGGTACCGAAGACGGCGGCGATCAGGCGCATGCCGTCGCGCTTGGCCGAGGCCACCAGACAGTAGCCGGCTTCTTCGGTGTGGCCGGTTTTCAGGCCGTCGACGGTCGGGTCGCGCCACAGCAGCAGATTCCTGTTGGGCTGCTTGATGCCGCTCCAGACGAATTCCTTCTCGGCATACATCGCGTAGTGCTCGGGGTCCTCGATGATGATGGCCCGCGCGAGCTTGGCCATGTCGAGTGCGCTCGAATAATGGCCGTCGGCCGGCCAGCCGGTGGCATTGACGAAATGGCTGTCGGCAAGCCCCAGCCGTTTCGCTTCCTGGTTCATCATCGTGGCGAAGGTGTCCTCGCCGCCCGCAAGATGCTCGGCCAGCGCGATGCTGGCGTCGTTGCCCGACTGCACGATGATGCCGCGCAGCAGGTCTTTCACCGCGACCTGATCGCCCACGTGAACGAACATTTTGGAGCCGCCCATGCGCCAGGCTTTTTCGCTGATGATGACGAGATCGCTTTCTTTGACCTTACCGCGCTGGAGTTCCAGCGCCGCGACATGCGAGGTCATCAGCTTGGTCAGGCTGGCGGGCGGCAGGCGCGTATTGCCCTGGTGGTTAACCAGCACGCTGCCGCTGGCGGCATCCATCAGCACCCATGATTTTGCGGCCAGCGGTGGGGGCGGGGGAACGTTGGCGGCGCTCCACGCAGCCGGCGCGATCAGGAGGCTGAAAAGCAATACGAGTCGTTGCAGGAAATACGGGGTAGTCATGGGCTTATCGATGAGTAGGGACAGAATGGGCGTTGAACAGACAGACGCGCGTGAACACGCATAAGCTCAGGATAACATCGCACGCCGCCCAGCGGCAGCCCGGGACCTTGCCCTGTTAAACTCGCGCCATGTTGACGACCGCACCGCACCCGCATGGCCGCGCCTGAAACCCACCGCCTCACTCGGCAGATCGTGATCGCGATGCTGGCGGGGATCGTGCTGGGCGTTGCGCTGAACCAGTTCGGCGCGGGGCCCTGGCTGCAGACGTTTCTGGTGGATGGGCTGCTGCACGTGGTCGGCTCGGTGTTCGTGTCCGCGCTGAAGATGATGGTGGTGCCGCTGGTGTTCGTCTCGCTGGTGGTGGGCGTCACCGCCCTGTCGGACCTGAAGGCGCTGGGCCGCATCGGCGCCAAGGCATTGGGGCTGTACCTGGCAACCACCGCGATCGCGGTGACGATCGCGCTGACGCTCGCAGGCATCGTCGGCCCCGGGCAGGGATTCGATGCCGGCGAGACGACCGCCCGCTTTTCCGGCAAGGAGGCGCCGCCACTCACCCAGGTGCTGATCGACATCATGCCGACCAATCCGGTGGCGGCGATGGCGGAAGGCAACATGCTGCAGATCATCGTGTTCGCGCTGCTGTTCGGCGTGGCGGTGACGATGTCGGGCGCACGCGGCAAGCACGTGCTCAACCTCTTCAACGACCTCGACGCGGTGATCATGCACATGGTCGAGTGGATCATGCGGCTCGCGCCCTACGGCGTGTTCGCGCTGATCACCCGCACCTTCGCCAGCCAGGGGCTGGACCTGCTGTTGCCGCTGGCGGCCTATTTCCTGACGCTGACCGCGGCGCTGGCGATCCAGTTGTTCGGCGTCTATTCGCTGTTGCTGCGCCTCTTGGCCTCGCTCAACCCGATCACCTTCCTGAAAAAAATGCGCGATCCGGCCGCGTTCGCGTTTTCCACCGCCAGTTCGGGCGCCACCATCCCGGTCACCCTGCACACGGTGGAATACAAGATGGGGGTACCGAACAGCATCGCCTCGTTTACCGTGCCCTTGGGCGCCACCATCAACATGGACGGCACCGCCATGATGCAGGGCGTGGCCACCGTGTTCATCGCCAACGTCTACGGCATCGACCTCTCGCTCACCGACTATCTGCTGGTGGTGCTGACCGCCACGCTGGCCTCGATCGGCACCGCTGCGATTCCCGCGGTCGGCCTGGTGACGCTGACCATGGTGCTGGGGCAGGTCGGCCTGCCGGTCGAAGGCATCGCGCTCATCATCGGCGTCGACCGCCTGCTCGACATGATGCGCACCACGGTCAACGTCACCGGCGACTGCGCGGTGAGCTGCATCGTCGCCAAGAGCGAGAACGCGTTCGACCAGGCCGTGTTCGACGACCCGGCTGCGGGATCGGTCGAGGCCGCCACGCGCCATTCCATTCCCTCCTCACCTGCTGCCTGAACCATGCTCTATCCGCTGATCCGCCCCGCCCTCTTCTCGCTCGACCCCGAGGACGCGCACGGCTTCACCCTCGCCGGCCTCGACATCGCGAACCGGCTCGGCCTGCTGGGACTGCTGCCGCGCGCGACGGGAAAACCCGTGCACGTGATGGGCATCGACTTTCCCAATGCGGTGGGGCTGGCCGCCGGGATGGACAAGGACGGCGCCCACATCAACGCGCTGGCGGCGCTGGGCTTCGGCTTCATCGAGATCGGCACGGTGACGCCGCGCCCGCAGGGCGGCAACCCGAAGCCGCGCCTGTTCCGCCTGCCGCGGGCAGAGGCCATCATCAACCGCATGGGTTTCAACAACCTCGGCGTCGACCATCTGGTGAAGAACGTCGAGGCCAGCGGCTTCGCCGGCGTGCTCGGCATCAATATCGGCAAGAACAAGGACACGCCGAACGAGCACGCGGTCGACGATTACCTGGCCTGCCTCGACACCGTCTATGCCCACGCCCGCTACGTGACGGTGAACATCTCCTCGCCCAACACGCAGAATCTGCGTGAGCTGCAGAAGGACGAGGCGCTCGACGCACTGCTCTCCGCGATCAAGCTCAGGCAGTCCGAACTCGCCCAGCGCCACGGCAAATACGTGCCGATCGCGCTGAAGATCGCGCCCGACCTCGACGACGGGCAGATCGCCGCGATCGCCGCGCTGTTGATGATGCACCGCATCGACGCCGTGATCGCCACCAACACCACCCTTGCGCGCGATGCCGTCGCCGGCCTGCCGAATGCCGGGGAGGCCGGCGGCCTCTCCGGCGCGCCGGTGCGCGGGGCCTCCACGCGCGTGGTCCGCGCGCTGGCGCATCACCTGAAGAACGAGGTGCCGATCATCGGCGTCGGCGGCATCCTGTCAGGCGCCGACGCGCAGGAAAAAATCGACGCCGGCGCCACGCTGGTGCAGTTGTATTCCGGGCTGATCTATCGCGGGCCCGAACTGGTGCGCGAATGCGTGCAGCGCCTCGCCTGACAGCAACGAAATGGCTGCGCGCGCTCGCCATCGGCCTGCTGCTGCAGACCGCCGCGCACGCCGCGCCGGACCACCCTGTCGTCACCCGCTTTGCCCAGCCCGGCCTCACAGCTGAACAACTGGGCGTCATCGTCAACGACGACGATCCCGACAGCGTGGCGATCGCCGCGTATTACCGCGACAAGCGCGGCATCCCTGCCGCCAATCTGATCCACGTGCGCTTCAAGCCCGGCCGCAGCACGCTTGCCCGCGAGGAATTCGTCAAGCTGAAGGGCCAAGTCGACCGAAAGACGCCCAAAAACGTCCAGGCCTACGCGCTGACCTGGGCGCAGCCCTACCGGGTCGACTGCATGTCGATCACATCCGCGTTCGCCTTCGGCTTCGATCCCGCGTATTGCGCCAGCACCTGCAAGCCGACGCAGTCCAGCCCCTATTTCAACAGCGGCGCAGCACGCCCCCATGCCGCATACAAGATCCGTCCGACCATGAGTCTGGCCGCTGCCAGCGTGGCGGAGGCGAAACAACTCATCGACCGCGGCGTCGCCGCCGACGGCAGCAACCCGGCCGGCACCGCGTACCTCGTCAGCACCAGCGACCGCGCACGCAATGTGCGCGCCGCCGGGTATCACGTACTGCGCACGCAGATGCAGCCCATCCTTCCCGTCGAAATCGTCGAGACCACCGCGCTCGAAAACAAGTCCGACGTGATGTTCTACTTCACCGGGCTGACCCATGTGCCCGCGCTCGACAGCAATACCTATCTGCCCGGCGCCATCGGCGACCACCTCACCTCGGCCGGCGGCGAATTGTTCGGCGGCAGCCAGATGAGCAGCCTGGCCTGGCTGCAGGCGGGCGCCACTGGAAGCTACGGCGCAGTGGTCGAGCCGTGCAACTTCCCGGCCAAATTCCCGGTTCCGGCCATCGTCATGGCGCACTATCTGCAGGGCGAAACCCTCATCGAGGCCTACTGGAAGAGCGTGCAGATGCCCGGGCAGGGCCTGTTCATCGGCGAACCGCTGGCGCGTCCGTTTGTCGGCGTCGCCCACCACGCCCGCGATGGCGGCGTGACGCTCTCGGCGCGCCTGCTTGCTCCCGGGCTCTACGACGTGCAGGCCGCACCGTCGATGATGGGGCCTTACCGCAGCGTCGGCCGCCTCCCGATCGGCTGGGGCACGCGTGAAATCAGGCTCGACAAGATTCCGCCTGCGTATTACCGCTTCGAACGCCGCCTCGATCCCGTGCCCCGCTAGCCGCTACACTTCAAGCACGCAGCGGCTTTGGCTATGCTGCGGGGCATCCATCCTCCGCGAGACCCGTCATGCACATCGGCATTCCCAGGGAAATCAAGAATCACGAATACCGGGTGGCACTCACGCCCGAGGGCGCACGCCTCCTGACCGAGACCGGCCACCGGGTGAGCGTCGAGGCTGGCGCCGGCGACGCGACGGGATTCACTGACGACGCTTACCGCGCCGCCGGTGCAGCGGTCGTGGCCACCGCCGCCGAGGTTTACGCTGCCGATCTGGTGATGAAGGTGAAGGAGCCGCAGCCGGATGAAGTGAAGCGGCTGCGCGAAGGACAGCTGTTGTTCTGCTACCTGCATCTGGCCGCCGCGCCGGAGCTTGCGCGCGAACTGATGGCACGCGGCGTGACAGCCATCGCCTACGAAACCGTGAGCAAGGCGGGCGGCGGCCTGCCGCTCTTGCAGCCGATGTCCGATATCGCCGGACGGCTGGCGCCGCAGATGGGCGCGCTGGGGCTGCACACCTCGCATGGCGGCAGTGGCAAGCTGATCAGCGGAATGCCCGGCGTCCCGCCTGCACGGGTGCTCATCATCGGTGCCGGTGTCGTGGGAATGAGCGCGGCGCGCACGGCAGTCGGACTGGGCGCGCGCGTCACCCTGGTCGACCACCAGGGCGACAAGCTCGCGCACGCCGAAGCGCAGTTCGGCGCACGGGTGGAGACGCGCTTCTCCTCGCCCGACACGATCGCCGACAGCCTTGAATACGCCGACATCGTGATCGGCGCCGCGCAGATTCCTGGCCGCCACGCACCGCGCCAGATCAGCCTCGCCTCGCTGAAGCGCATGCCGCCGGGCTCGGTGCTGGTGGATGTGGCCATCGACCAGGGCGGCATCGCCGAAACCTCGCGCCCCACCACCCACAGCCATCCCTTCTTCGTGGCCGAGGGCATCGTCCACTACTGCGTCACCAACATGCCCGGCGCCGTGGCGCGTACTGCCACCAAGGCGCTCACCCATGCCACCCTGCCCTACGTGCAGGCGCTGGCGGAGCAGGGACTGGCCGCACTGGCGGCCGACCCCGGACTGCAGGCGGGACTGCACGTGCACGCCGGCAGGATCACCCACGCCGGGCTGGCGCAGGACCTGGGAATCAGCTGACTCAAGCGGCGGGCGTTGCGGCTGGGTCCTCCAGCCACGCTCGCCCCGTCACCGAAAGATCCGGCGCGAAGCGGTACACCAACGGTACCCCGGACGGAATCTCCACCTTTTCCATCGCCTCGGCGCTCAAATCCTCCAGCTGCATGACCAGCCCGCGCAGGGTGTTGCCATGGCTGATCACCAGCAGACGGCGCCCCGCGCGCAGGCGCGGTACCAGCACGTCGTGCCAATACGGCAGCATGCGCCGCTGGCAGTCGCGCAGGCTTTCGCTGGCGGGCAATTGCTCCGGCGCAAGCGCCGCATACAGCGGATCGAAGCGCGGATGGCGCGGATCGTTCCAGTCCAGCGCAGGCGGCGGTTCGAAATAGCCGCGCCACCAGCGGCGCGACTCCTCCTCGCCCCAGGTCGCAAAAATCTCACGCTTGTTCATGCCCTGCAGCGCGCCGTAATGCCGCTCGTTGAGGCGCCAGGTGGTGAACAGCGGCACCTGGGGTGTGCCCATTGCGGCCAGCAGCGCCTCGGCCGTCTGACGGGTGCGCTGCAGCACCGAGCCATGCACCTCGTCGAAGGCAAACCTGGCCTGCGCCAGCCGCCGCCCCGCAGCGGCCGCCTCGGCGAGACCGATTTCGGTCAGCGGAATGTCGGTCCACCCGGTAAAGCGGTCGGAGAGATTCCATTCGCTGTGGCCGTGGCGGAACAACACCACCCATTCTGCCGGCGTGCTCATTCCGGCGGCTCCATCAGCACGTCCTGCAAATGGTGGCGATCGCCCCACTCCTCCAGATGCCAGCCCTGGCCGTCGAAATGGAACCAGTTGAGCGCACAGTTGGGAATCTTGAAGTCGCGCGGCGTGGAAAGCGGGCGTCCGGTGGCGCGGCGATACACCACATCCAGCACGCCGCTGTGGCTCACCGCCGCAATCGTCTGCCCGCTGTGATGCCGCACCAGCCAGTCGATGCCGTCCGTCACCCGTTCGGCGAACCGGCGCAGGGATTCGCCCGTCCCGAAATCGTAATCGAGGTCACGCGCCACGTAGTGCGCATACGCGTCCGGGTAACGCCCGGCACCCTCCGTGGCGGTGATGCCCTGAAACAGTCCGAAATGGCGCTCGCGCAATTGCGGCAGCAATTTCACGTCCAGGTCTTCGCGTTGCGCCAGCACCTGCGCCGTTTCCACTGCCCGCGCCAGATCGCTGCTGTAGATCGCATGGAACCGGTGGTGTGCCGCGTTGAACGCCATCGCCAGCGCCTGCGCCCGCCCCACCTCGCTGAGCGGAATATCGGTATGCCCCTGGATGCGCCGCTCCACATTCCATCCGGTTTCGCCGTGGCGGATGATGCAGATGCGGGTCGTGACCGGTTTGGGCAGGTGATGCATATCAATTGGACGCGAATTGGGCTATACCAAGTCTAAATCTGGCATAAAAAACAGGGATGTCGTTCGTTTTCGCAAGCAAACAACACTTGGCTCGCACACCCGGTACTTACGGGGTGCGGCAACTTGACACACTCTCTTATAAATAGATATATTTATCCGCATATGCGAAACGCATCATTACATTCGCATATGCTCATCCAGTTATTAATCACGGGAGACGTGTATGGAAGCGACAACCTACAACTATAAGGTCGTCCGCCAGTTCGCCATCATGACGGTGGTGTGGGGGATCGTAGGAATGCTGGTCGGGGTGCTCCTGGCTGCGCAACTGATCTGGCCGGATCTGACCTTTGGCATCGAATGGCTTTCTTATGGACGTCTCCGGCCGCTACACACCAACGCGGTGATTTTCGCCTTCGGCGGTTCAGCCATGTTCGCGGTGTCGTACTACATCGTGCAGCGTACCTGCCAGGTGCGGCTGTGGGCCGAGAAGCTGGCGGCCTTCACCTTCTGGGGCTGGACCCTGGTCATCGTGCTGGCCGCGGTCACCCTGCCGCTGGGCTACACCAGCTCGAAGGAATACGCCGAGCTGGAATGGCCGATCGATATCCTGATCACCGTGGTGTGGGTGTCCTACGCACTGGTCTTCTTCGGCACCATCCTCAAGCGCAAGACCAAGCACATCTATGTGTCCAACTGGTTCTTCGGCGCCTACATCCTGGTGATCGCGATCCTGCATCTGGTCAACAGCGCCGAACTGCCGGTGACGATGACCAAGTCCTACTCCGCCTACGCCGGCGTGCAGGATGCGATGGTGCAGTGGTGGTACGGCCACAACGCGGTGGGCTTCTTCCTCACCACCGCCTTCCTCGGCATGATGTACTACTTCATTCCCAAGCAGGCCGGCCGTCCGATCTACTCGTATCGTCTGTCGGTCGTCCACTTCTGGTCGCTCAACTTCATCTACATGTGGGCCGGCCCGCACCACCTGCAATACACCGCGCTGCCCGACTGGGCGCAGTCGCTCGGCATGGTGTTTTCCTTGATGCTGCTGGCTCCCTCCTGGGGCGGCATGATGAACGGCATCATGACCCTGTCCGGCGCCTGGCATAAGCTGCGCACCGACCCCATCCTCAAGTTCATGGTCACCGCGCTGTCGTTCTACGGCATGTCGACCTTCGAAGGCCCGATGATGTCGATCAAGACGGTCAACGCCCTCTCCCACTATACCGAATGGACCATCGGCCACGTGCACTCCGGCGCGCTGGGCTGGGTGGCGATGATCACCGTTGGCTCGATGTACTACCTGATTCCGCGCCTGTTCGGCCGCGAGTCGATGTTCAGCACCAAGCTCATCGAATGGCATTTCTGGCTCTCCACCATCGGCGTGGTGCTGTATATCGCTGCGCTGTGGATTGCCGGGGTGGCGCAGGGCCTGATGTGGCGCGCGGCGAACGCCGACGGCACGCTGACCTACAGCTTTGCCCAGGTGCTCAACACCATGTATCCGTTCTACGGCATCCGCCTGCTGGGCGGCACGATGTTCTTTGCCGGCATGCTGATCATGGCGTACAACGTCTGGCAAACCACACGCCAGGGACGCGTGGTGAATGACGCCCCCATCCCGCAAGCTGTCCACGCCTAAGGAGACCGACCATGATTTCGCATGAAACCATCGAAAAGAACCTCGGTCTGCTGATCGTGCTGACCATCCTCATCGTCAGCGTCGGCGGCCTGGTGCAGATCGTGCCGCTGTTCTTCCAGACCTCCACCACCACCGCAGTGGCGGGCCTCAAGCCCTACACGGCGCTGCAGCTGTCGGGACGCGACATCTACATCCGCGAAGGCTGCGTCGGCTGCCACTCGCAGATGGTGCGTCCGTTCCGCGCCGAGACCGAGCGCTACGGCCACTATTCGGTCGCCGGCGAGTTCGTCTACGACCGTCCCTTCCTGTGGGGCTCCAAGCGCACCGGCCCCGACCTGCAGCGCGTCGGCGGCCGCTATTCCGACGCCTGGCACGTGGCGCACCTGCTGAACCCGCGCGACGTGGTGCCGGAATCGAACATGCCGGCCTACCCCTGGCTCGACCGCCCGCTCAAGGACGCGGCGATCCAGACCAAGATGCGCAGGCTGAACCTGGTCGGCCACGGCTACAGCGACGCGGACATCAGCGGCGCGCCGGGCGAGCTGGAAGGCAAGACCGAGATGGATGCGGTCATCGCCTACCTGCAGGTCCTGGGCGTCCACGCCCCGAAAAACTGAGTGCGCCATGGACAGCGGAACTGTCAGCGGCATCGTTACGGTCATCTTCATCGTGGTGTTCATCGGCATCGTCTGGTGGGCATTCAGCAAGGGCAACAAGCAGCGTTTTGACGACGCCGGCAAACTGCCCTTCGACGAAGACGACACGGAAGCCAAACAAGGAGACAAGCAATGAGTGATTTCACACACGGCTTCTGGCCGATCTACATCAGCGTCATCACCCTGGTGAGCATCATCGGCACCTGGGTGTTCCTCAAGTCGCAAACCACGCGCAAACTCGCCCCCGGCGAGAAGCCCGAACTGATCGAACACACCTGGGACGGCGATTTGCAGGACCTGAACAATCCGCTGCCGCGCTGGTGGCTGGGACTGTTCTACGGCACCCTGGTGTTTGCGCTGGTGTATCTTGTCCTGTGGCCCGGACTGGGCAATTACGCCGGCGTGCTGAAATGGACACAGCTCGGCGAGTACGAGGAAGAAGTGCAAAAGGCCGAAGCCAAATTCCAGCCGGTCTATGCCGGGTTCATGCAGCAGGATGTTGCCACCGTCGCCGCCGATGCGGATGCGCGCGCCATCGGCAAGAACCTGTTCCTGACCTACTGCTCGCAATGCCACGGTTCGGATGCGGCAGGCGCCCGCGGCTTCCCCAACCTGACCGATGGCGACTGGCTCTACGGCGGCGACCCCGACACCATCAAGGCCACCCTCACCGATGGTCGCGCTGGGGTGATGCCGGCGCTGGGCGACGCACTGGGCGCCGATGGCACCAAGGCCGTGGCCCACTATGTGCTGTCGTTGTCGGGTCGCCAGCACGACGCCGCATTGGCGACCGCCGGCAAGCCGAAATTCGAGGAAAACTGCGCCGCCTGCCATATGCCGGACGGCACCGGCATGCAGGCGATGGGCGCGCCCAACCTCACCGACAAAGTGTGGCTGTATGGCGGCTCCGAGGCGGCGATCATCGAGAGCATTGCCAAGGGTCGTAACGGCGTCATGCCCGCAGTGGCGCAAACCCTCGGCACCACGTCCAACAAGGAAGCCAAGCTGCACCTGCTGACGGCTTATGTATACGGGTTGTCGCAAAAGCGGTAAATAATGAAGCGCTCGCCGGACGGGATCCGGCGAGCCGCTTGAACGCATTGGGCCGGATTCATCGGACAGTGCGTTCAAGCGGCTCAGACTCCACACGGAAAACGCAGTGACAGACGACAAGCAGCCCGCCTCCGCCGACGCCGCGACCGAGCAACAGCTCTACGCGATCCGGCAAAAAATCCAGCCGCGCGCAGTACATGGGGTGTTCGCCAACTGGCGCATCGCGCTGGTGCTCTTCACCCAGGTGCTGTATTACGGCCTGCCCTGGCTGCAATGGGACAACCGCCAGGCCGTGCTGTTCGATCTGGCTGCGCGCAAGTTCTACATCTTCGGGCTGGTGTTCTGGCCGCAGGATTTCGTCTATCTCACCGCCATCCTGATCCTCTCGGCACTGGCGCTGTTCCTCTTCACGGCGGTGGCCGGGCGCCTGTGGTGCGGCTATGCCTGTCCGCAAACCGTGTACACCGAAATCTTCATGTGGGTGGAGGGCTGGCTGGAAGGCGACCACGTCGCGCGCAGGAAACTCGACAAGTCGCCATGGAACGCCGGCAAACTGCGCAAACGGGGCCTCAAGCATGCTGTATGGGTGCTGATTGCGCTGTGGACCGGTTTCACCTTTGTCGGCTACTTCACGCCGATCCAGACGCTGGCCGCCGAGGTGATGAGCATGAGCCTCGGCCCATGGGAAACGTTCTGGATCCTGTTCTACGGCTTTGCCACCTGGGGCAACGCCGGTTTCATGCGCGAGCAAGTGTGCAAGTACATGTGCCCCTACGCGCGCTTCCAGAGCGTGATGTTCGATTCCGACACGCTGACCGTGACCTACGACAGCTCCATCGGCGAGCCGCGCGGGCCGCGCAGCAAGAAGACCGATTACAAGGCGGCCGGCCTCGGCACTTGTGTCGACTGCGGCGTCTGCGTGCAGGTCTGCCCCACCGGCATCGACATCCGCAACGGCCTGCAATACGAATGCATCGGCTGCGCTGCCTGCATCGACGGCTGCGACCAGATCATGGACAAGATGGGTTACCCGCGCGGGCTGATTCGCTACACCACCGAGAACGTGGTGAAGGGAAAGTACCCCGACGCCGGCATTCTGCGCCACGTGCTGCGTCCGCGCACCATCATCTACACCGTGCTGCTGACGCTGATCGCCGGCGCCTTCGTGTGGAGCCTTGCCACCCGCGTGCCTTTGCGTGTCGACGTGGTGCGCGACCGCGTCGCGCTGTCGAAGGAAACCGACGAGGGCATGATCGAAAACGTCTACCGTCTGCAGCTCATCAACAAGGACGGCCGGACGCATCGCTATACGATCGAGGCGCAAGGCATCGAAGGCCTGCAGGTGATGACCGGCAGCCGCGAGATCGCCGCCGCACCGCTGCAGACCATCGACATCCCCGTGAGCCTGATTGCCGACCCGGTCGAATTGAAAGGCCGTTCGATCGAAGTGACGTTCACGATACAAGCCACCGACGATCCGCGCATCAAGGATGAAGTGGCCACCAAATTCTTCAACCGGTGACGACCATGATGAATAGCACCCTGCAATCCAAACCCTGGTATCGCGAACCCTGGCCGTGGTTTCTCATCAGCCTGCCCGCCACGGCGGTCATCGCCGGAATCGCCACCGTGTGGATCGCCGCCACCAGCGCCGACGGTCTG
The DNA here is from genome assembly GCA_019459325.1 of Thiobacillus sp. GTDB lineage: Bacteria > Pseudomonadota > Gammaproteobacteria > Burkholderiales > Thiobacillaceae > Thiobacillus. The sequence goes on along the minus strand of JAIBFA010000087.1, from coordinate 12,951 downwards.
GTGGTCGGCGACTATTACAAGGCCGGCCTCGCCATCAACCAGACGCGGGCGCGCGACGACGCCGCGCGCGCGCTGGCACTGACCGCCACGCTGACGAACGAAGCGGGTGGGCTGACGCTGGCACTGGGCGGGCACCTGGAGACGTATCCCGCGCACCTGACGCTCACCCTGGCGCACCCCACCCGCCAGGGCATGGATCAGACGCTCACACTCGATCACGCCGGTGACGGACACTATCGCGTCGCGCTGCCCGTGCTGCCGAGCGGAAAATGGCATGCCCAGCTGACCGACAGCGCATCCCGCTGGCGTCTGTCCGGCGTGCTGCACACCCCATTCAGCCAGCCCGTCGTGCTCACGCACGGGCACTGAATCCACCGTTCAATTACAGGGAGACTGAAATGGACGTCGTACTCGATCTGTTGTTTACCAGCCCGATTGGCCTGTTGAGCCTGTTCACCATCCTCTTCATCATCGGAATGGGATTTTTCCTGTCGGCCTGGTTCAAACGCAAAATGAACAATCCGGAAGAATAATCCTGCGAACAGCGGAGGAGCACGCCATGATGCAGCGCCTGATCCACATTCTGTGGCCATCCTTCCTGGTTGCCGGGGTGGCGGACATCATTTTCACCACCCTGTTCGACCCGCTGGAGATCGTGTATCGCGGCGAGCCTATGATCGAACATCGCATCGCCGCCTACACCATCGGCTTCTTCGTGTTCTGGTTGCTGGGCATCACGTCCAGCATGCTGACCTGTTACTTCCAGCGCGGCGCCGATGAGATCAACCGCTGTCCGCTGCCGCCACGCAACCGGCCCGAAGGCTGCCCCAAACGCGAAGACGGCAACGGCTGCTGTTAGTCTTTCAGGAAACCGGGGCGGGGGAGAGAGGCACGCGGACGCCGTGTGATGGCGTAGCGTTCCCTATGCGCCATCCGGCGGGTTCTGCGGGGTAAACGGCCACACACAGACCTGGTTGCGGCCCTGTTTCTTGGCCTGATAGAGCGCCTGATCGGCGCGCCGCAACAGGTCATCGATTTCATCCGCCGCCTTTTCCAGCCGCGCCACACCGGCGCTGACGGTGATGGGGACCGGGCAACCCGACCCCTCGTTTTGAGCGATCAGCAGGCGCAGACGTTCTGCCATCTGGAACGCGTCGGGCAGATCCTGGCCCGGCAGCATGAGAATGAACTCTTCGCCGCCCAGGCGGGCAAAAATGTCGCCGCCACGCAGCGTGGCATGGATGGTGGCGGCAAGCGCCACCAGTACCTTGTCGCCGGTTTCATGCCCAAAGCGGTCGTTGACCGACTTGAAGAAATCGATGTCCAGCATGATCACCGATAGCGCCAGACCCAGCCGCTTGGCGCGACTGATCTCGATCCTCGCCTGCTCCAGAAAATGGCGCCGGTTGCTGGCGCCGGTCAGGTGATCGATCGAAGCCAGCTCCTCAAGATACTGGTTGGCCAACTGCAGTTCATGGGTACGCGCCTCCACCCGGGTTTCGAGCTCGCGGTTCAGGCGGTCGAGTTCATCGTGCGCGGCACGCAAATCCGCTTCGTTACGTTTCACTTCGGTCATGTCGTGCTGGATCGCGACGTGGTGCGTAATCTGTCCGCGCGCGTCGCGCACCGGTGCCGTGCGCAACTCGCTCCAGAATTCCGTGCCGTCCTGTCTGAGCGAATGCAGCGGGGTGCTGGTGGGCTTTCCCTCACGCAGCGCATCGGGCACGGCAACGTGCCCGGCCTGGCCCGTTCCCTCGTTCTGGAACAGGGGACGGCCGAGGAGTTCGTCTGCCGGACGGCCTGCCATCGCCGCGAAGGCCGGATTGGCGAAAACGATGGGCATCCCCGGCGCTCGCGCATCCATGATCACCACGCCGTCGTTGATCGCCTCGATGGCCCGTTCGCGAATATGCAGGCGTTCATTGCGATCCTGCAGTTCCTGCAGCAATGCGGCCAGAGCGAGGGAGGTGAATGCCTGCACCGCCAGATACTCCTGCAGCAGCAGAACCGTAATCCCCGACGTGGACGCCGCCAGGGGGCCCAGCCCATGGACGCTGGCGGTGATGGCAATGGCAGCGATCAGCAGCCCGATACTGGCCGCGCCCCGCACCCCGAAGCGGACAGCTGCCCAAAGGGGCAGCGGAAGCAGCAGGAAGGCCCTTCGGGGAAAGCTGTCGCCAAGATGGGCGGGCTGCGAAAAGATCCAGAGCGTGAACACCAGGGTCAGTGCAAAGAGCGCTACGGCTTCAAGGCGACGGCGTTCGGACGGCTGCGGTGCGCCCTGCAGCCAGCCCAGCAGGAGCGGCGTAACCAGCAGCACACCCAGGCCATCGCCCAGCCACCAGATCATCCAGAAGGTCCAGAACGAGGTAGCCGCCGGGACGCTCAGCGAATAGATCGATGCCCCCAGCAGCGCCGCCAGCCCGCTGGCGAACACCAGGACCAGCCCGAACAGGGCAACATGGCGCAGCCGGTCAAGCCTGAACGGGCGGGCGACGCGCTGTAGCAGCCAGGCGGCCAACAGGCATTCGAACAGATTAACGGCAGCAAAGCCGAGCGCTTGCGCGAGGGTGAAGGTGGGCAGGTCGGCGGCGATTTCCGCCAGCACGGCCAGGGCCAGATACAGCGGCCAGTCGCGCCGGGGCACCATCAACAGGGCCGCCAGCAGGATGCCGTTCGGCAGCCAGAAGATGGAGATGCCCTCGGACATGGACGAGGCCGCCACGCCGAGCACGGCGCCCAGGTAATAGCCCAAGCCGGTGGCGAGCGGGAAAAGGAGGCGATGCCTGAGCAGGCCTTTTGATTTCACGCCGCCGCCCGCCGCCTATTCAGCGCCATGCGTAGCGATCGCCGCGCTGATCCGGTCAAACCCCATCTTCCGCTGTTCTCCGCTTGTTATGAGCAGACTATCGCGAAGTGACAGCGGGTTTGTCAACCCAATGCGAGGCGTCGGATAAAGGCAGGGACCGGCGGCTGCCGCCGGCCCCTGCAAGCCTCAGGCCGTGCGCGAATAACGCGGCTGCTCGCAGGCGGCTTCCTTCAGATAGCGGTCGAAGCACATCCCGATGTTGCGCAGGAACAGGCGGCCGGCGGGGGTGACGCTAATCCTGTCCGGCGCAATGTTGACCAGCCCATCGTCGGCAAGCGGACGGAGGTCGGCCAGCGCGTCCGCGAAGTAGTCAGTGAAGGCGATGTTCCATTCCCGGCCAAAGGCAGTGTAGTCGAGCTCAAGGTCGCACATCACCCGGGTGATCGCGTCACGGCGGATCTGGTCGTCACGGGTGAGCTTGTAGCCTCGCTCGACGGCGAGGCCGGTCTCGGCGACGCGATCCTGATAGCGCTTGAGATTCTTGTCGTTCTGCATGTACACGTCGGCCGTCTGGCTGATGCTGGACACACCAAAAGCGAGAATGTCGGAATCCTTGTGGGTGGTGTAGCCCTGGAAATTCCGCCACAGCGTCTTGTTCTGCTGTGCACACACCAGTTCGTCTTCGGGACGCGCAAAGTGGTCGAGGCCGATGTTGACGTAGCCTGCCGCCCCCAGCATTTCGTTCACCGCCTGCTGCAGTCCGAAGCGGGTGGCGGAATCGGGCAGCTCGGCTTCGTTGATCAGGTTCTGGTGCTTTTTCAGCCACGGCACATGGGCGTAGGAAAACACCGCCAGGCGGTCGGGCGCCCACATTGAAACCCGCTCCAGCGTGCGGCGGAAGCTGTCGACGGTCTGCTTCGGCAGCCCCACGATCAGGTCCAGGTTGATGCTGGAAAAACCCAGCTCGCGCGACCAGTCGAGCACCTGCCGGATCAGGAATTCCGACTGGATGCGATTGACCGCCTGCTGCACGTTCGGATCCATGTCCTGCACGCCGAACGACAGGCGGTTGAAACCCACCTCACGCAACGCCGCCAGATGCTCGAACGTCAGTTCGCGCGGGTCGACTTCGCAGCTGATCTCGGCGTCGGGCGCCAGGGTGAAGTACTTTCGCATCATCGCCATCAGGCGGCGGATGTCGTCAGGATTGAGATAGGTGGGCGTGCCGCCGCCCCAGTGCAGTTGATGCGCCACACGATTCGAATCCACCAGCTGTGCGGTGCGCGCCATCTCATGTTCGAGCGCCACCAGATACGGCTGGGTTTTGCTGTAGTCGCGCGTCGCCACCATGTTGCAGCCGCAGTAGTAGCAGAGCGAGTCGCAGAACGGGATATGGGCATACAGCGACAGCCCGCGGTCAGGTGCCGGCGCGGTCAGCGCCTCGGCCCAGTCCGCCTCGCCGAAGCCCGTGTGGAAATACGGCGCGGTCGGGTACGACGTGTACCGGGGGCCAGGCACGCTGTATTTCTGGAGCAATTCCAGGGTGGTCGACGTCATGTTGGCGCCCTCACAACAGATAACCATGTCTTTTTATCACATCAGAGCCCTGAAATCCAGTGCGACGCGGGCCAGGGCGTCCGCCCCCTTTTGCGGTAAAGTTCAGGCTGACAAAACCGTTGGTCAGTATGCGCACGCCCGTAAATCACATGTCCCTCACCCCTTTGTTGCTTCTCGTTCGTTTCCTGCTGCTCGCGCTGCTGCTCGGTGCAGCGAGTGCCCGTGCCGACGAGGCCTCCGATCTGGCGCAAAAGGTCTACGACCGCCCCAACGGCCGCGACCTCACCACGCTCGGCCGCATGGTGCTCACCGAAAAGGATCGCGCGCCGCGTATCCGCGAACTCGTCACCTACCGGCTCGACAAATCGGGCGGCGAAACCGCCAACCTGATCCGCTTTCTCGACCCCGAGGACATCGCGGGAACCGGCCTGCTGAGCATCGACAAGGCCGACGGCAGTACCGACCAGTGGCTGTATCTGCCCGCCCTTGACCGGGTGAGGCGGATTTCGAGCGACCGCAAGGGTGGCCGCTTTGTCGGCTCGGACTTCTTTTTCGAAGACCTGCAGGAACGCAAGCCGTCGAAAGACCGCCACCGCCTGCTCGGCAGGCAGACCGAAAACGGCATCCTCTGCGAGGTGCTCGAAAGCGTGCCGCTGGACCCCAAGGATTCGGTCTACAGCAGGCGCATCAGCTGGATCGACCCCGCCACGGCCCTTCCGCAGCGGGTGGACTATTTCGAGAAGAACCCCGCCACCCCCAGCAAGCGCTGGCTGCTGCGCAGCAAAAAACGCAACCAGGCTTACTGGACTGTGACCGATAGCCGCATGATCGATCTGGCCAGCGGCCACGAAACCCGCATGGTCGTCGACGCCGCACTGTACGACCAGAAACTGCCCGCCAAACTGTTCACCTCGCAAGCCCTGGCCGATGAAAGCCTGGAATCGGAGTACCGCCCATGAAAAAGCTGTTGTTGACCCTGAGCCTGTCACTCGCCGCCCTGCCTGTTCATGCCGTCGACGAGTTGCCGCCGCCGCGCCTGGTCGCGCAGGAGGCGCCGGATGATCTGCCGCCGCCGCGTACCACGACGCGCAAACCGCGGGTAACGCAAGGCGAAACAAGCCCGGCCGAGGCGGCGCCGCAGGCCGGTACGGCGGACGATCTGCCACCGCCCAGCGCGCGCAGCCGCAAGCCTGTGGCGCGCGGCTTCCGGCCCACGGTCAAGGTCGGCGTCGACGACCTGCTGCTGGAAGCCGGCGCCCTGCCCGACGCGCCGGAAGCCGATACTTATTCCACGTTGCGGACCAGCGCCTATGTGCTGTGGCAACCCAGCCGCAACTGGGAGTTGCGCGCCGGCGCGCGCCTCGACGGCATGACGCAGGACGGCGGCACTGCCGAGCACCGCGAAATGCTCGCCGACTACGGCGATACCTATGTGCGCTACCGCAATGGCGACACGCGCCTGACGCTCGGCGCGCAGACCATCATTTGGGGCCGTGCCGACGAAATCCCGTTGGCCGACCGCGTCAGCCGCGTCGATCTCACCCGCTTCAGCCTGGACGAGCTGTCCGATCGCCGCCGCGCGCAACTGGCCGCACGCTGGGAGCAGACCTTCGGCGACTACAAACTGGATGCGGTGTGGCTGCCGCTGTTCCGCGGCGCACAGCTACCGGACGTGGCCAGCGTATGGAGCCCGATCAACCGCACCACCGGCCAGGTCATCGGCATCGACCCGGCACTCACCGCCTGGGTCAGTGGCGCGCGCATCGACGAAGACGAACACGGCAGCGGCGGCGGCGCCATCCGGCTCACCAAAGCCGGCGAGCCGTTCGATTTCGGCATCACGCTGGCGCGCACCCGGCAGTCGCTGCCGTATTACCAGGTCGACCTGCCCACGCTCTCGCTCACCGCAGTGCATCCGTTCAACACCTTCGTCGGCGCCGACATGGAACTGGTGAGCGGCGGCCTCACCTGGCGCATGGAACTCGGCTACACCGGAGACGTGCCCGTGACCCTCGCCACCACCGCGATGGACAGGACCCATGCGCTCGACTGGATCGGCGCGCTGGAGTTTTTCCCCGGCGGCAAGGACACCCGCGTCAATCTGCAACTGGTTGCCCACGCGCTGCAAACCGATCGCAGCATTCTGGAACTGAAGGAGTATTACGGCGCCAATGGCGAAATCGAAACGACCTTCGCCCAGGGCCGATGGAAAGCCGGCATGCGATTTTCCGGCGGTTTCAACGTGGAGGACATCTACCTCAGCCCGAAACTCAGCTATGTCGGCTGGGAGCCGCACGAGCTCTATATCGCGGCACACTATTTCGACGGCGACGCACGCACCCTGGGTGGCTTCCATCAGGACCATTCGCTGATCACGCTGGGCTTGCGTACCCGGTTCTGATCAGCGCCGGCGCGGGCAGCCGCTGAAATTCTGGCCCGACGGCAGCCGCGCCCCCTCAGACTCAGGCCGTCACGGCACCGTGATTCTCAACGCGCCGAACTCGTCGTTGAACAGCCCCACCTCGTCGCCCGAGGCGAATTGCCAGCCTTCGATGTGGCCGAAATCGGTGCTGGATTTGGGTGCCAGTTCGAGTTTGAAGCGTTGGGTGGTCGACAAGGTGGGATTGCGCACGGCAAGCAATACCGTCAGATAGCGATCGCTGGTGTTTTCAATCACCGCAACCAGCCCCTTGCCCAATATCGACGAACGAAACCCCACCATCACCGGCAATGCAGGCTTGGTGGAAATGGCCGCCTGGACATCGGTTTCCTTGTAGGCCAGTTGCGCTTTGAGCTGCTCGATTTCGCGCAGGCTGTCGGTCAGCTGGTTGCGCGTTTCGATCAGATAGCGCTCGGCCTGCTGGCGGGTTTCGACTTCCTTCGACAGGTGCCGCTTTACATCGCCCAGATCGACATTGAGCATGAAGGCATACAGCACCAGGCCGCACGCCAGCAGCAGCAGCACGACATTGAGACCGATGGAGACAATCAGCCCGCGCCGCTTCGGCCGACTGGGGGAAGGGATCGCCATAGCGTAATTCCTGAACTCAGCCGGTGTTGCGCATCCCTGCGGCGATGGCATTGATGGAGCGTTTCAGCGGGGTCAGCCAAGTATCCTGTTCGGATTCCCATACGCTGTCGGTGCGATAACGCTTCAGCATGAGCACCTGGATATGGTTGATCGGGTCGATGTAGGGCCGGCGGCGGGAAATCGACAGCGCCAGCGACGGATTGTCCTCCAGCAGGGTTTCGATCTGCACGACCTGCTTGACGCCGGCCACGGTGAGCGCAAATTCATCCGCAATCGTGCGGTAGATCGCCATGGTATTGGGGTGATCGCAGAGGCGCGCGTACTCCTCGGCGATTTCCATGTCGGCCTTGGTCAGCGACATCTGCACGTTGGACAGCAGACTGCGGAAGAACGGCCACTCGCGATACATCGCCTGCAGGTGTGCGAGACCGTCCGGCTGGCTGTCGATGAAGCCCTTCAACGCGCTGCCGATGCCATACCAGGCGGGCAGCGTATGGCGCGACTGCGCCCAGCCGAACACCCACGGGATCGCACGGATGGATCCCAGCGAGCGGTCGGCCTTCTTGCGGTGCGACGGCCGGCTGCCGATGTTGAGCAGGCCAATTTCAGTCACCGGCGTGCTCTCGTAGAAATAATCGATGAAACCCGGGGCGCCGATCAGTGCGCGGTAGGCCGTCTCGCCTGCCGCCGCAATGTCGCGCATCCAGTCGAGATACGCCTGCGGATAGCGCACATCGCTTTGCGCCAGCGCAGTGGCACTGGCCTTGAGCAGGCCGGTCACGCCCATGCCGATTTCGTAGTTGGCGGTTTCCGGGTTGCTGTACTTGTAGTACAGCATCTCGCCCTGTTCGGTGAACTTGATTTCGCCGTTCACGGTACCGGGCGGCTGCGACAGGATCGCATCGTGGGTGGGGCCGCCCCCGCGCCCGACCGTGCCGCCGCGCCCGTGGAACAGACGGCATTCGACGCCGTACTGCTGGGTCAGCGCGATGATGGAAAGCTGCGCCTGATAGAGGTTCCAGTTCGACGCCAGAATGCCGCCGTCCTTGCACGAGTCCGAATAGCCGAGCATGACTTCCTGGCGGTTGCCGTCGGCCGCCACCAGCGCCCGGTACACCTTGTTGGACAGCAACTGGTCGAGAATCGCCTGGCTGCGCTGCAGATCGTCCACGGTCTCGAACAACGGCGCCACCTGGATGCGGCAGGACCAGTCCCGCCCGTTGTGGCCGCACAAGCCCACCAGCCGCGCCAGCAACATCACTTCCATCACGTGCGACGCGCTGTGCGTCATCGAGATCACGTAGGCGCCGAACACCTCGTCGCCCACTTCGGCCTGCAGTTTCGCCATACGGCGGAACACGGCAAGCGCCTCGCGCGCCTCATCGTCGAACGCGGCGTCGTTGACCTCGATCGGATCGATGTGGCCAATCCACGCGGCCAGCCGCTGCAGGCGTTCGGGCTCGCTGGCGGCCATGTAATCGAAATCGGGGTCGATCTGCTGCAGCACTGCCGCGACCGTGCGCGTGTGTACCGTCGATTCCTGGCGGATATCGAGTTGCAGCAGATGGAAACCGAAGCTTTCGACCAGCCGGATCAGCGCCTGCAGATCCTGCATGGCGACGATGCGATCGCCGTGGCTGATCAGCGAATCGCGCAGCAGATAGAGATCGTCAAGGAAGGCCGCGGCATTCTCGTAGGCCAGATGCGAGGTGAAGCTCGGCACGTCGGCCAGGCACTGATGGACATAGGACAGGTTGGCATCCAGCCGCGCCAGCATCATCGCCGCCATGCGGCGGTAGGGTTCGCGGCTGTAGATCTGCACCGCCGTGCCGCGGAACACCTGCTCGCCGTATGCCTCCTCATACTCGCCCAGTCGTTCCAGGAAAGCAGCCGATGGCGTGCACCAGCCGCTGCTGTGGGTGAGCGTCTGACGCAGTTCCAGCACGCGCGTTCGGTATTCCCTGAGCGCTTCCTGCATCTGCGTATGCACGGTCCACTCGGTGACGTCAGCCGTCACGAAGGGGTTGCCGTCGCGGTCGCCGCCGATCCACGAGCCGAAGCGGATAAAGCTCGGCACACTGATCGGCGCGACGCCGTCGGCGTTCACACCGTAATGCTTGCGCAGCGCCTTCTCGAAATACTGATACGCCTTCGGCACCGCCTCGAACAGGCTTTCGCGCACGTAATACAGGCCATTGCGCACTTCGTCGCGCACTTCCAGCTTGGCGCTGCGCAGTTCGTCGGTGCGCCACATCACCTGGATCTCGGCGGCCAGCTGCGCTTCCAGTTCGCGCTGGTCGTTCACCCCCAGCGTCTGGCTGTACATCTGGTCACAAATCAGAAACACCCGGCGCACCCCTTCCATCACCGCACGGCGACGCGCTTCGGTGGGATGCGCCGTAAACACCGGCGCGTAGTGCAGGCGGTTCAGCATGTCCTGCAGGGTGCTCACCGAGATGCCCTGCGCTCTGAGGGTGGCCAGAGTGTGGTCGAACGAGCCCTCCCACAGCGGCATGCCGTGCGACAGCATGCGGCGGCGGTTGCGGTGGGCAAAGCTTTCTTCCGCGACGTTGACCAGCATGAAGTAGCTGGAGAACGCACGCACCACCAGTTCCACCTTGCCGGCGGGCATGGCATCGATCATCGCCATCAGCTCGGTGCGACGCTGCTGGTCTTCCTGCTGCTGCAGATCGGCAAAGCCACGGCGCAGTGTTTCCACCGCCTCGAACACGTCTTCGCCGGCAAATTGCAGCACCACCTGGCCCAGCAGGGTGCCAAGCAGTTTGACCTGCGCGCGCAGATGGTCATCCGTCAGGAGGTTTTCGGGTGCATTCATGGCGAGAGAATTAACCCGGCACAGCGGGTTTCAATGCGGCAAAGCCCGCTATTTTCGCATAGACGACCCGCATCACCCAACCGCACGCCGCGCGTTGCGGAACATCCGCAGCCACGGGGCCGCCCCGGCCATGCCATCCGGCCTCCACGACAGCTGCGCGGCGCGGAACACGCGTTCAGGGTGCGGCATCAGAATGCTGAAACGACCATCCGCCGTGGTGAACCCGGTCTGCCCGCCCGGCGAGCCATTGGGATTGGCCGGATAGGTCTCGGTCGGCGCGCCACGATGGTCGACGTAACGCAGGGTGGACTGGGCCTGCCCGGCATGCGCCGGGTCGCGGAAAACGACCCGTCCTTCGCCGTGCGACACCGCGATCGGCATCACCGATCCCGCCATCTCGGCGAAGAAAATTGACGGCGAGGCCAGCACTTCGACCTGCGCGAAACGCGCCTCGAACTGCTCCGACAGGTTGCGCTCGAAACGCGGCCAGGCATCCGCGCCCGGGATCAGATCGTGCAACTGGCTCATCATCTGGCAGCCGTTGCACACGCCCAGCGCGAAGGTGTCGGCGCGACCGAAAAACGCCGCGAACTGGTCGCGCGCACGGGGGTTGAAGAGGATGGACTTGGCCCAGCCGCCGCCCGCGCCCAGCACGTCGCCGTAGCTGAAGCCGCCGCACGCGGCGAGCCCGCTGAAATCGGCGAGGCTGACCCGGCCGGACAGGATGTCGCTCATGTGGACGTCGACCGCGGCCAAGCCGGCGGCATCGAACGCGGCGGCCATCTCGACCTGGCCGTTGACGCCCTGCTCGCGCAGCACCGCCACCCGAGGGCGCTTTCCAGTCGCAATGAAGGGCGCGGCGATATCCTCTTTTATGTCGAAGCTCGGCGCATAGCGCAGGCCGGGGTCGGCGACGTCGGCGTGGGCCGCGAACTCCTGCTCGGCGCAGGCCGGGTTGTCGCGCAGCTTCGCCATTTCGTAGCTGGTGCGCGCCCAGGCGCGTTGCAGATCAGGGCGCGCCTCGTCGAGGATTACCCGCTCCTTGCGCAGCACGCGCACACGGTCGAGCGCATTGGGCTGACCGATGATGTAGAACTCGCCACGCAGGCCGGCGTCGAAGAAGGCCTGCATCACCGCCTGGGTGTCGCTGCGGCGAACCTGCAACAGCGCACCGGCCTCCTCGCTGAAGAGCACATTGAAGATGCGCTCGGAGTAGCCGCGCGGATCCTGCATGTCTGGTTCAGGCATGCCTTCGTCCTCGACATCGAGGCGGATCTTCTCCGAGCACAGTTCGTCGACGTCGACCTCCACCCCGCAGTGGCCGGCGAAGGCCATTTCACACAGGGCCGCGAACAGGCCGCCGTCGGAACGGTCGTGATAGGCGAGCAGCGTGCCCGCCGCATTGAGCCCCTGCACGGTGTCGAAGAAGGCCTTCAGCGCGTCGGCGACCGGCGCGTCCGGGCAGCGGTCGCCCACCTGCTTGAAGGCCTGGGCGAAGCTCGATGCGCCGAGGCGGTTCTTGCCCCTCCCCAGGTCGATCAGGATGAGATCGGTGTCGCCCGCATCGGTGCGCAATTGCGGCGTCAGATGCTGCGTCGCATCGGGGGTGGTGGCGAAGGCCGAGATCACCAGCGAGATCGGCGAGGTCACCGCCTTCTTCCCGTCGCCGTCCTGCCACACGCTCTTCATGCTCATCGAGTCCTTGCCGACTGGAATCGAGACGCCCAGCGCCTGGCAGTAATTCGAGACCGCGGCCACGGTATCGAACAGCGCTGCGTCTTCGCCCGGGTGGCCGGCCGGTGCCATCCAGTTGGCCGACAGCTTCACCTGCGTGAGACCGTCCACGCGGGCTGCAGCAAGGTTGGTGACCGCTTCGACGATCGCCATGCGCCCCGACGCCGGGGCGTCGATCAGGGCCAGTGGCGCCTTCTCGCCGATCGAGAACACTTCGCCCTGCGTCGTCTGATAGCCGGCCAGCGTGATTGCGCAATCGGCCACGGGAATTTGCCACGGCCCCACGCACTGGTCGCGTGCGGTCAGGCCGCCGACGGTGCGGTCGCCGATCGAAATCAGGAACATCTTCGACGCCACGCCCGGCATCGCCAGCACGCGGTAGACCGCGTCCTTGAGGTCGATGCCGTCGAGCGCCAGCGGCGGCGGCACGGCAGCTTGATGTACGACATCGCGCGTCATCTTGGGCGGCTTACCGAGGATCACATCGAGGCTCACGTCCACCGGCGCGTTCTGGAAATGGCTGTCGGTCACCAGCAGGTGGTTATCCTCGGTCGCTTCGCCGAGCACCGCGAACGGGCAGCGCTCGCGCTCGCAGAGGGCGCGGAACTCGTCGAGACGCGTAGGCGGAATCGCCAGCACGTAGCGCTCCTGCGCCTCGTTGCACCAGATCTCGCGCGGCGACATGCCGCTCTCTTCCGACGGCGCGGCGCGCAGCTCGAAGCGGCCGCCGCGGCCGCCGCCGTGTACCAGTTCGGGCAGCGCATTGGACAGGCCGCCGGCGCCGACGTCGTGGATGGAGAGAATCGGGTTGTTGTCGCCGAGTTGCCAGCAGCGGTCGATGACTTCCTGCGCGCGCCGTTCCATTTCCGGGTTGCCGCGCTGCACCGAGTCAAAGTCGAGGTCGGCGGCCTTTGCGCCCGTGTCCATCGAGGGCGCCCCGCCCCCCCCGCGGCCCCTAAGCAAGCCGGGGCCGCCCCCCGGGAT
>JAIBFA010000065.1 GCA_019459325.1 Thiobacillus sp. | reverse complement strand
CATGAAGCCCACCACCCCGATCATCTCCGGCGGCATGAACGCACTGCGTCTGCCCGGCTTCTTCGAGAACCTGGGTCACGGCAACGTCATCAACACCTCCGGCGGCGGCTCCTACGGCCACATCGACAGCCCGGCGGCCGGTGCGATCTCGCTGCGTCAGTCGTACGAGTGCTGGAAGTCGGGCGCCGATCCGATCGAATACGCGAAAGAGCACAAGGAATTTGCCCGCGCGTTCGAGTCCTTCCCCGGCGACGCCGACAAGCTCTACCCCGGCTGGCGTGAAAAGCTGGGCGTGCATAAGTAATCAGGTCATGCACTAAGCAGTAAGTAACGCCCCCGGTGCACACTGGGGGCGTTTTTTCTTCCGCAGCGAGGAATGAAAATGATCGAAAACGAAGTTTCAGTGGAGGCTAACGTGAGCGAAGCGAACGTTAAGCAAAGCGGCCGTAACTACAAAGACCAGTACAAGGTTGAGCAGGAACCCTTCTATCAGCAGCAGAAGAACGAAGTCGCACTCTACGAGGCCGCCTACCGCAACCGCCTGCCGGTGATGGTGAAGGGCCCGACCGGCTGCGGCAAGTCGCGCTTCGTCGAATACATGGCGTGGAAACTGGGCAAGCCGCTGATCACCGTGGCCTGCAACGAGGACATGACCGCGTCCGATCTGGTGGGGCGCTACCTGCTCGAAGCCAACGGCACCCGCTGGCTCGACGGCCCGCTCACCACCGCCGCGCGCATCGGCGCCATCTGCTACCTGGATGAAATCGTCGAGGCGCGCCAGGACACCACCGTGGTGATCCATCCGCTCACCGACCACCGCCGCACCCTGCCGCTCGACAAGAAGGGCGAGCTGATCCACGCGCACCCCGACTTCCAGCTGGTGATCTCCTACAACCCCGGCTACCAGACGCTGATGAAGGACCTGAAGCAGTCGACCAAGCAGCGCTTCACCGCGTTCGACTTCGACTACCCCGATGCCGCGCTGGAAGCGCAGATCGTGGCCAAGGAAACCGGCATGGACGAAGCGGTGGCCGCGCAGCTGGTGAAGATCGGCGGCGTCGCCCGCAGCCTCAAGGGGCACGGCCTCGACGAAGGCATCTCCACGCGTCTGCTGGTGTACGCGGCCACGTTGATCAAGGATGGCGTGGACCCGCGCGACGCCTGTCGCATGGCGCTGGTGCGCCCGATCACCGACGACGCCGACATCCGCGAAACGCTGGATCACGCGATCGATGCCACGTTTTCCTGAACAAGCCCGTCATTGCGAGCGAAGCGAAGCAATCCAGCCGTTTGCATGTGCGACGGCCTCTGGATTGCCGCGGAGTTTATGCCCTTCAGGGTGCTGCGCCCCTCGCAATGACAGTTCGGCGTGCGCTGAGTCTCGCCAATCATGACTAACGCCACCGAATACCAGCATCCCCTCATGGCCGCTTACTGGAAGCAGCTCGACACCCGCTTCCCGCAAGTCGAAGAGGTGTTCGACGACGTCATGGCGGAAGCGCTGGCGGTGCTCACGCGCGAAGGCATCGACGCCTACCTCGAAGCGGGCCGGGTCATCGGCAAGCTGGGGCGCGGCGTCGAGCCGATGCTGGCGTTCATGGAAGAGTGGCCGTCCACCGCAAAGGTCGTAGGCGAATCCGCGCTGCCGGCGGTGATGGCGCTGATCCAGCGCATGCAGAAGTCGCCCAACGGCAAAGCGATCACCCCCTTCCTGCAGACGCTGGCGCCGGTGGCGCGCCGCCTGCAATCGCAGGAATTGCTGCAGCACTATCTCGACATCACGCTCGATTTCATGGAGCGCACCACCGGCTCCATCCACGGCCACCACACCACCTTCCCCAGCCCCGGGCTGCCGGAATTTCTCGCGCAGGCGCCGGCCCTGCTCAACCAGCTCACGCTGGCCGGCCTGAAAAGCTGGGTCGAATACGGCATCCGCAACTACCGCACGCATCCCGAGCGGCAGAAGGATTACTTCAGCCTGCAATCGGCCGACGCACGCGCCGTGCTGCAGCGCGAACGTCACGGCACCCTGCTGGTGGATGTGGAGCGCAAGCTCGATCTGTACCTGCGCGGCCTGTGGCAGGACAGCGACCATCTGGTGCCGTACTCCACCGCGTTCGACGAACTGCGCAAGCCGATTCCCTATTACGACAAACTCGGCATCCGCCTGCCCGACGTGTTCGACGACGCCGGAGAAATTTCGGGCATCGACCGCTACCGGGCCGTGCTCGCCCACATCGTCGGCCACCGCCGCTGGTCCGAGGCGCAGGTCGCCGACAACTGGAGCCCGTTCCAGCGCATGGCGGTCGAGTTCTTCGAGGACTGCCGCATCGAGACGCTCTTGATCCGCGAATACCCCGGCCTGCGCACCTTGTTCCTCGCGCTGCATCCGAAGCCGGTGCAAGACGCATGCGATCCGGAAACCACGTCCTGCCTGCGCCACCGCATGGCGATGCTGTCGCGCGCGCTGCTCGATCCCGATCACAGCTACACCGATGCCGCCCTCAAGGACTTCGTCGCCCGCTTCCACGCCGTCATGGCCGAGGGTGAGTCCAGCACCCAGGAAATTGCTGCGCTGGCCTTGAGTTACGTCGCCAAAACGCGTCGCCAGAGCGACCAGTTCGCCAAAGTGCACTTCGACGACACCGTGGTCGACTACCGCGACGACAACCGCCAGCTGTGGAAATTCATCGAGGCGGGCGACGAGGAAGAAGCCTTCGACGAGAAGCGCAAGATCGAGCCGGGCGAAGAAATCCGCGGCCTGCCGCCGCGCCACTATCCCGAGTGGGATTACGCGAGCCAGACCTACCGCCCGGACTGGGCGAGCGTGTACGAGGCGCTGCACGCCAGCGGCAATGCCGCCGACATCGATCGCCTGCTCGCCAAGCACGGCGCACTCGCCAAGCGGCTGAAGAAGATGCTCGACCTCCTGAAGCCGCAGGACAAGGTGCGCATCCGCTATCAGGAAGAGGGCAGCGAACTCGACCTCGACGTCGCCATCCGCTCGCTGATCGACTTCAAGGGCGGCGCCACCCCCGACCCGCGCATCAACATGAGCCACCGCACCGACGGACGGGATATCGCCGTCATGCTGCTGCTCGACCTGTCGGAATCGCTCAACGAAAAGGCGGCCGGCTCCGACCAGACCATCCTCGAACTCAGCCAGGAAGCGGTCTCGCTGCTGGCCTGGGCGATCGAGAAACTCGGCGACCCGTTCGCCATCGCCGGCTTCCATTCCAACACCCGCCACGACGTGCGCTACCTGCACATCAAGGGCTACGGCGAGCACTTCAACGACGACGTCAAAGCACGGCTGGCCGCGATGGAGGCGGGCTATTCGACCCGCATGGGCGCCGCGATGCGCCATGCCGCGCATTACCTCGGTGCGCGCCCGGCCGACAAGAAGCTCATGCTCATCCTCACCGACGGCCGTCCATCCGACGTCGACGCCCACGACGAGCGCCTGCTCATCGAGGACGCGCGCCAGGCGGTGAAGGAACTCGACCGGGACAAGATTTTCACCTACTGCATCAGCCTCGATCCCAAGGCCGACGAATACGTTGGCGACATCTTCGGCCGCCAGTTCACCGTCATCGACCACGTCGAACGGCTGCCGGAAAAGCTACCTGCGCTTTTCATGGCACTCACCAAGTGAGTGCCATGAAGGGTAGCTTTCGGCGCAGGCTAACGTGAGTGGAGCGAACGTTAAGCTGCAAAAGCAGCGGCCGTAGCCAAAAGTCATCTGAGCTTTTCATGGCACTCACCAAGTAGTCGGGTCGCGACGCGCGCGCCGTCCGCCGGCAACGCGGGTTTCTGTGCGGGGCGATTGACGGGAATGCGGCGGGCTTTAATCGACCGATTACGATCGGTCGACAGCCGCCTCGCGTGACTGAGTATCCTGCCCTTGCGGCCATTCGAGCGTTCGCTTCTGCCGCGAGCGCAAATTGACATGGTCGCCATAAGTGCTAGCGTGAATGGCCGCTGCGCCGCCTGCAACTTGGCCTGAGTCGCCCGGTCAATACAGTATGCGGCGGATCTGAGCCACGCGCCGCAAGGAGGCGCCCATGTTGAAGAAGGTCTCCACCGCCGCGAATCCGCAGAAGGTGTGGGAACGGCTGTTGCGCAACAAGCCGATGTTCATCCTCGATGTGCGCAACCGTGATGAATTCGAACGCTGGCGGGTGGAAGGCCCGCGTGCCGTACCCACGCTCAATATCCCCTATTTCGAGCTGCTCGACCTGGAGGGCGAGGAGGAGGATGTCACCGAAGCCGTGATGCGCGGGGTGCAGGCGCAGCTCATGCCGCAGTTGCCCGGTGATCGGCCCATCCTCGCCGTCTGCGCCGAGGGCAATACCTCCAATTACGTTGCCGAAGGGCTGCGCCGCCTGGGTTTCGATGCGGTGAACATGGAAGGCGGCATGGAAGCCTGGGGCAACTTCTATTACTGGCGCCCCGTCGAGGAAAACGAGCGCTTCTCGCTCTTCCAGGTGGTGCGTCCGGCCCGCGGCTGCCTGAGCCATGTGCTGGTGAGCGACCAGCGTGCCGCGGTGTTCGATCCGGCCCGGCACATCGAGACCTATCACGAACTGGCCGCCGCCGTGGGTGCCCGGATCGAGCGGGTGCTGGACACCCACCTCCATGCCGATCACCTGAGCGGCGGGCCGACACTGGGTCAGCGCGACCATATTCCCTACCATCTGCATCCCTATGACGCGATCCACCCGATGGACATGCTGCCCGCCCGCATCGCATATCGCCCATTGGAGGCGGAGCAGACGTTTCGCATCGGCCAGGCCGAGGTCAAGGTGCTGCATTTTCCCGGCCACACCCTGGGGATGGTCGCCTTTCTCATCGAGGGGCGCTATCTGCTGAGCGGCGACAGCCTGTTCCTGGAGTCCATCGCCCGCCCGGATCTGGGCGGCAGGGCCGAAGCATGGGCCCCGTTGCTCTACGCTTCTCTGATGCGGATGGCCGAGCTGCCGGACGAGACGCTGGTGCTGCCGGCCCATTTCAGCGATATCGCGGCAGGCGATGAAAACGGCGTCTACCGCGCCACGCTGGGCGAGCTTAAAGCGCGCAATCCGGGTCTGCTGAAGCTGGCCGAGGGCGAGGAGGCGTTTCGCGACTACGTCCTGGCGAGCCTGCCGGAGTTTCCCGAGACCTATGTCGAGATCAAGCGGGCCAATGCGGGGCTGGCCCATCCGGACGCGCGCAAGGCGCAGGAGCTGGAGCTGGGAAAGAACATCTGTGCAGTGGGGAAATAGAAACAGCAGTTGACGCGCGCAAGCGGGGCGAGGACATCGGCATTAAAGAGCCATCGACCACGTCGAGCGGCTGCCGCAATTGTTCATGGCGCTCACCAAATAAGCCGGTGTGGGCAGGTAGTATTAGCCCGGCATTCGCCGGCAGAATTCTTGATCCCTCGGCAAGGCTGAGAGGAACCTGCCGGTTCGATTAACCGCCCATACGTTCCGTATCCAACCAGAGATCGTTATTTTTCATGCGCCGTCTGACCCTGCTTCTGATCGCCGCCCTGCTTTCCGCCTGTGCGGCCCCGCCCCCGGCACCGCCCCTCCCCACCCCCGTCCCCGTACAGAAACCGCCGCTCAAGATCGCCCTGGTTCTGGGCGGCGGCGCGGCGCGCGGCTTCGCCCACATCGGCGTGATCAAGTCGCTGGAGGCCCAGGGCATCGTGCCCGACATCGTGGTGGGCACCAGCGCGGGTTCCGTGGTGGGGGCGCTCTATGCCTCGGGCATGAACGGCTTCGAGCTGCAGAATCTGGCCCTGCAGATGGAAGAGAACATGCTGGTGGACTGGACCTTTCCCAACCGGGGGGTGCTGAAGGGCGCGGCCCTGCAGGACTTCATCAATCAGCAGGTGAAAAACCTGCCCATCCAGAAAATGCCCAAACCCCTGGGCGTGGTGGCCACCGATTTGCAAAGCGGCGAGAGGGTGCTGTTTCGCCGGGGCGATACGGGCATGGGGGTCCGCGCCTCCAGCGCGGTGCCGGGCATGTTCCAGCCTGTCGAGATCGGCGGCCGCGATTATGTGGACGGCGGCCTCACCTCGCCGGTACCGGCCCAGTCCGCACGCAGCATGGGTGCGGACTTCGTCATCGCCGTGGACATCTCCAACGTGAGCCGCCGCGACAAGCTCAGCGGCACCCTGGACGTGCTGCTGCAGACCTTCGCCATCATGGGCCATGCCATCAGCCGCCACGAGCTGGAGGATGCGGACGTCGTGATCCGGCCGAGGACGGCCGCGGTGAGCAGCACCGATTTCGAGGGCCGACATCTGGCCATCCTGGAAGGCGAGAAGGCCGCCGCCGCCGTCATGCCGGAGCTGAAGGCCAAACTCGCCAGGGCGCGGGCGCGCTGAAGCCCGCAGCGGGATCAATCGCGGAATTATTTCAGCGACCGCATCCTGCTCAAGCCTGCCAGACCCCGTAGCCCGCTTCACGGAAATCGATCGCCAGCTCCACTTCCAGGTCGCGCGCGTGGTCATACGACAGCGGGTTGTACAGTTCATACAGATCGGGCAACAAGCGCAGACCGAATTGCTCGACGAAGCGGTTGGACTGGATGCCGGCCTTGTGTTTGTCGAAGCGCACGTCGGGATCCAATCCCGTCATGCCGACGTACACGCATGGCTTGCCCGTGACGTAACCGGGGTTGGCTTTCCTGAATCGGCTTTCGTACAGAACGTCTTTCGACAGTTCGATCACATAGACGTGATAGTGGTCCCGGCGTCCCATCGCGAGCGCGGCCTTATCTGCCCGCAGCGCCGGCCTCGCGGTAGGTGTGCTTGCCGTCGCGTTTCGCCGCGTAAAGCGCCGCGTCGGCTTGTTTCAGCAGCTCATCCAGCGTTTCTCCGTCATCGCAGCACATGGCGATCCCCACCGACGCCCCGATGTGTGCGGTTCCCCCCTGAGCAAGCGGGATGGGCTGACTCAGGCTCAGCACCACGCGGCCTGCGACCTCGCGCGCAGCCTCCGCATTGTCGACCTGGCCCAGCACGATGACGAACTCGTCTCCGCCCAAACGCGCGATCACATCCGACTCGCGGAGCAAGCGCTTCATCCGTTCCGCCGACGTCACCAGAACCGCATCGCCTGCCGCATGCCCATAGCGGTCGTTCACCGCCTTGAATTCGTCCAGGTCGACGGCCAGGACAGCCATCTTTATCCCTGAGCGCCTCGCGACGGCGATCAAATGCTTTTCGTTTTCTTTCAGGAACCGCCGATTGGCCAGCCCCGTCAGCGGGTCGTGAAGACTGAGTTGCCGAATCGTCTGCTCGGCATGGATCCCGGCCCCGATCAGGCGACCGGTTTCCCGATACAGCGCGAGCAGGGCCAGTCCCGTCCACAGCCCGGCCACGCCCAACAGCATCGACGACAAATTCTGGTCGTGAATGCGTGCCGTTTCCCGCGTTTCCAGCTGGTTCAGTTCCTCCCGTCCGGTCTCGATCAGAATGCGGTGAATCTGCTCGATGGCCGACTTGTCGAATCCACCCAGTTCCCGTTGCGGAGGCGTGGCCGTGCCATTCGCCTCTGCGCGTTGCTGGAGCGCGCCAAATCCAGCCTCCAATGCCGATTGCAGTGACGGCAGAGGCGCCAGGCGGGCAGCCTGGGCGGCGTCCGCACCGATCAACGCAATCAGTTGCTCGGCACTGGGACACGTCGATTGGCGGCATATCAGAGCGGGATCAAGGTCGGACCGGTTTTGCGATTCGGCGTATTTGCGAACCGCGTTGTCCAGATTGAGCAGGTAGGTGCGCAGCGAGTCGATGTACGCGATGACCTGCCGCGTATGCTCCACCGAGCGAACGGCCTCTTCCGCGCGCTGGTGCTGGTAGAAAATCAGGGCGAACAGCACCGTGATGATGAGGGCGAAGATCAGCGTGCCCAGGCGAAGCACCCGCCTGAAGCCGGCAAAGACGGATCCATTGCTTGCGGCTTGCGGGTGTGGCAGGTCGACATTCGCCTCGCGCGCGGCCCCGGTCATCAAGGCCTTTTTGCTCGGGTGCACGAATGGAAGGGGACTGATTATTTTTGCCATGGGTGCGGCTGCAATGGCAGACGAAAAATTCCGGAACGGTCTGAATACTAACTGGCATTTGCACCATAGCAATGTCTTTCTCCGGCTGTCAAAGCAGCCCCCCATCAAGTCGCGTCACATAGTTCACCTATATTGATAAACGTTCCGGCCACTCGGTCTGCTTGAGGATCCCCATGAAACAAGGCAAGCATCTCTCGATGATCCGCGGCTTCCATCTCGCGGAC
This sequence comes from Thiobacillus sp., assembly GCA_019459325.1. Lineage (GTDB taxonomy): Bacteria > Pseudomonadota > Gammaproteobacteria > Burkholderiales > Thiobacillaceae > Thiobacillus. Next base: position 78,200 of record JAIBFA010000065.1, on the reverse strand, counting down.
TGGTTTACCTTGGCGAATGCAAGCTGCGGTGTCGGCGCGCTGTTTGCCGTGATGAGCTATTTGCAGAGCCAGGACGTGCGGCACCTGCTGTTTGCCTGCGCCCTGGTTTTGCTGGCGTTCATATTCGATGTTTTCGACGGCCGCGTCGCGCGTTGGCGTCAGCAAACCTCGTTGCTGGGACGGGAGCTGGATTCCCTGGCCGATGTGATCTCCTTTGGCGTGGCGCCGGCGATCATCGCCTACGGAGCCGGGATGGATGGACTCTGGGACCACGTGATCCTGATCTACTTCGTTGCGTGCGGCGTGAGCCGCCTCGCCCGCTACAACATCACCGCCGAGACCCTGTCGAGCGGGAGCGACAAAGTCAGGTATTTCGAGGGCACGCCGATCCCCAGCTCGCTGTTGCTCGTCGTCGTCATCGCCGTCGCCGCCGTGAACGGTGCGATTGGCAACCAGCTCTGGTTCGGGGTGACCCACATCGGTCCCTGGCAACTCCACCCGCTCGTGTTGATGTTCGCGGTTTCCGGCTCGCTGATGATCAGCCGCACGCTGCACATCCCGAAATTCTGAGCTCCTTGCCGCCCCGATTTGCCCTATGCCCCCACCCCGGCCTGACCCGCGTCAATCGCGCAACGTATTCGCATATAAGTAATTGTTAATTCGGCGGGTTTTCAAAAATGACGGTTCTGCGTATATTCGAAACGACTCCAGATAGCCCTGAAATTCGCCGATAAGAACATGACACCCCAAACAAGAAGGGCCTACATGATCTCTCCCTCCCGTCAGGGGCTGTTCATTTCATTATTCTTGCTCATCGCCCTCTGTTCTTCTTCGCATGCGCGGGCGGGCGAGCTGACCCTGGCATTGGCCAACTCCACCTGCGATGCCATGAACAAGGTCGGGGATTTGTATCGTACACACCACCCGGTTCGATTCACCTACCTCTGCAAATCGTCCGGGCTCCTCGCCAAGGGTCTGCGCGGCGGCGCGCTGAATGCCGACATATTTGTTTCGGCCGATCGCGAATGGATGGATTTTGCCGTTGCCAACGACCTGGTGGCATCGGACCGGATTTTCAGCGCCTGGGGCAATGTCCTCGTGGTGGCAAGCCCCAAAAACAGTCCGATCGAACGCCTCGATTGGCAGGAACTCGCGTCCGACCGGGTCACGACCATCCTCATCGGAGACCCCAGCACTGCGCCGTTTGGCCGCCACGCAAAAGAAGCGCTCGAAGTCTCGGGGCTATGGGATCGGGTCAAGCACAAGATCCAGACGCGAAAAAACATCGAACTGCTGGCCGAATCGCTCGCCACATCGAGCCCAAGCACGGTCGGCATATTGTTCAAATCCCATTTGACGGATCAACTGCGACACCTGCACACCCTCGACAAAAAATTACATCAGCCCATTCGCTACTACATCGCGCCACTCAAAGCCTCGGCAGGGAACGGAGAAGTCGCAGCCTTTCTGGAATTCATGCGAACCAAGGCCGTCAAGGACATCTTTCTGGCCCAGGGCTTTGCCGTGGGCGCGCCTTGATCCCGTTTCCGCGGCATCGATACGAAAACTCATCCTACAAGACAGCCGGGGCTAGATGTTCGCCTACTTCAGGAATCGCTCGCTGTACCGTCAACTGATCGTCCCGATGGCCATGGTCGGGGTCATCGGCGCAGGGGCCGTCATCGTCTCCGCCTTCGCGTTGCAGAATTCCGTCAAGGCCCTGAGCGAGATGTACTCGGCCAGCGGTGAACGCCTCAAGACGCTTCAGGACATCGACATAGGCATCGCCAATGTGCGGGCCTTAAGCCTCAAGCATCTCGCCAGCGAAAGCGCGCAAGACATGACCCAGGTCAAATCCGATCTGAACAGTATCGTGCAACGCATCAAGGCCGATTTGCCGGCCATTTCCGGGCACGCCGCAGACGAGCATCCCTCGACCCAGCAGGAGGCCGTGGCCCTGGACAAGGCCATCGCGATCTACCTCGCGGGGATCAATGAGGCCGTACGCCTCAGTTCGGAGTTCGAAAAAGAATCCGCAATCGAGTTGCTGACCCGGATCGAGAATCGGCACCTCACGAACATCCAGAAGTCCATGCAAACCCTGATGCGGCACACCATCGAAGACATTGCCGCCAGCCGCGAACATCTCATCGCCGCCACCAACCGCAATCTGCAGATCAACCTGGCCGTCGGCTTCCTGGGCGGCGCCATGCTCCTGGGCATGGCTTTCTATGTATCGCGGCGGGCCAGCGTGCGAATCGCCGGTCTGCTGAAATGGTCGCAGAGAATTGCCCAGGGCGACCTGTCGAATCACATTTTTTCAGACGCCGGGGACGAGGTCGGGCAACTCACCAATGCGATGCACGACATGGTCCAGAACCTTGCGCGCGGACGCAGCGAACTGGAACAGGCCCGAAAAAACGCCGAAACGGCAGCTGAAGAGCTGCGCCAGTATGCCAACGCCTTCCACAGTAGCGGCGAGGCGATGCTGATCTCGGATCGCTTCAATCGAATCGTCAACGTGAACGCCACGTTTACTGCGCAAACTGGGTACGGCCTCGACGAAGTCCAGGGCAAGGATCCGCATATGCTGAGCAGCGGCAAAACGCCCCGGGCCGTGTATGAGGACCTGTGGCGTTGCCTGCAGGAGAACGGCTATTGGAACGGCGAGCTGTGGGACAAGAAAAAGACGGGAGAGGTGTATCCCAAGTGGGCGTCCATTTCCGTCATCCGCGATGCGGAGCAGAAAATCATGTTCTATATCGCCAGCTATTCCGACATCAGCGAGCGCAAGGCGAACGAGGCGCGCATCGATTATCTCGCCCATCACGACGCGCTCACCGGTCTGATCAACCGCTACAACCTGGAAAACCGCCTCGACCAGGCGCTGCTTTCGGCCCATCGCGACGAGCTGCGCGTGGCGGTGATGTTCATCGACATGGATCGCTTCAAGAATATCAACGACACCCTGGGCCATCATGTCGGCGACCGCTTGCTGATCGAGGTCGCCCGGCGGCTGCGGGACAGCGTGCGGGACAGCGACATCGTCGCGCGGCTGGGCGGCGACGAGTTCGTCGTCGTCCTCACCCGCATCACGGACGAGATGGATGCCGCGCCCCTCGGCGACAAGATCCTGCGTTCGCTCGGCCAGCCCTACCTCTTCGACGGCAAGGAATTGCGTTCCACCCCCAGCATCGGCATCGCCGTCTACCCGAGCGACGGCGAGGACGGGCCGACCCTGATGAAGAATGCCGACACCGCCATGTACCACGCCAAGGAACTCGGCCGGAACAATGTCCAATACTTCACGCCGGCGATGAATGCCGCCGCCGGCGAGCGTCTGCGACTGGAGAACGACCTGCACCTGGCCTTGCGCACCGGGCAGATGCATCTGCACTACCAGCCGCAGGTGTGTGCCGGCGATGGCCGGTGTTTCGGCGTCGAAGCCCTGGCGCGCTGGCGCCACCCGCTGCTCGGCGACATCTCCCCGCTCAAGTTCATCCCCATCGCGGAAGAGTCCAGCCTGATCGAAGCCCTGGGAAGTTGGGTGCTGGATGAGGCCTGCCGGCAACTGGGCGCCTGGCGGGCGGAAGGGATCGCGGACATCCGCATGGCGGTCAACCTCTCGGCACAACAGCTGCGCTCGGCGGGCCTGGTGCAAACCGTGGAGGCGGCATTAAAGCGCCATGGCCTGAAGGGCAGCGATCTCGAACTGGAAATCACCGAATCGGTCGCCATGGAAAACCCGGAACGTGCCATCGGCCAGCTGCAGGCCCTGCGTGACATCGGCATCCTGCTCGCCATCGACGACTTCGGCACCGGCTATTCCTCGCTTGCCTACCTCAAGCGCCTGCCCATCCAGGTGCTCAAGCTGGACCGGGCCTTCGTGAGCGACATCGAAACCAACCCGAGCGATGCCGAGATCAGCGCCGCCACCCTGGCCCTGGCGCACAACCTCGGCCTGAAAGTGATCGCGGAAGGCGTCGAAACCGAAGCCCAGCGCGACTTTCTGCTCCAGCACCAGTGTGACTTCATGCAAGGCTTTCTGTTCAGCAAGCCCCTGCCGGCCGAGGAGGCCTTGAAGTTCATCCGCGAGCGCTGTCCGGCAAAGGCGGCCTGACGCAATTCCGGCCCAGCCCCGGAGTGGCATGCGCCGTCCGCTTCAAACCCCGTGCTGCCTGAACCACGCGTGCATGCGTTGCCAGCCGTCCTCCGCCGCCTCCTTGCGGTAACTGGCGCGGTAATCGGCGTGGAAGGCGTGGGGCGCGTCGGGATAGACGTGGATGCTTGACGCCTTGCTGGCGGGGTTGGCGGAATCCGCCAGGGCTTTCTTCATTTTCTCCACGGTGTCCAGCGGAATGCCCGGGTCCTCGCCGCCGTAGAGTCCCAGCACCGGCCCGTTCAGCTTGCCGGCCAGGTCCAGCGGATGCTTCGGCGTCATCTCGCTGGCCGGGCTGGAGAGGCGCCCGTACCAGGCCACGCCGGTTTTCACTCCGGGATTGTGGGCGGCATACAGCCAGGTGATGCGCCCGCCCCAGCAGAAACCGGTGATGCCCAGCCGCGTGGTGTCGCCGCCGTGGGCCTTGGCCCAGGCCACGCAGGCATCGAGGTCGGCCATGACCTGGCTGTCCGGCACCTTGGACACCACCTTGGCGAGGATGTCCGGGATGTCGGGGTATTGGCGCGGGTCGCCCTGGCGCGCATACAGCTCGGGGGCGATGGCCTGGTAGCCCAGCTTGGCCAGGCGCCGGCAGGTGTCCTTGATGTACTCGTGCACGCCGAAGATTTCCTGCACCACCAGGATCACCGGGAAGTTCGACCCCTGGGCCGGCTGGGCCCGGTAGGCCGGCATGTTGCCGTCGGGGGTCGGCACCTGGATTTCCCCGGCCGCGAGGCCTGCGCTGTCGGTGGTGATCGCGGTCTGGGCCATCACCGGCTGCACAGCCAGGGCAAAGCCCGCGCCCAGCGCGGTGACCAGGAAACCGCGTCGGCTCAGGGGCACGGGCGGGGGAACGAGGCTGTTGAATTCGGCGGTCAGGGCGTCGGTGTCGGCATTCATGGGAGTCTCCTCTTGGGTGTCGGGGGCGGATGCGGGGGCAAAGGCTGCCTTGGGCATTTTGCTCATCCATCTTTATAGTGGAATCACACGGACACGGAGGGCGAACCATGCGATGGGCAGCAGTGCTGGGTTTGGGCGCGGCCGTGTATCTGGGTCTGGGGCTCTATCTCTATGTGTTCCAGGCACGCTACGTCTATTTTCCCGAGCTGCCGTCGCGGCAGGTGGAGGCCACCCCGGCCGACATCGGACTTCCCTTCGACGCGGTCACACTGCGCACCGCGGATGGCGAAATGCTGGCCGGCTGGTTCGTCCCGGCGCCCGCAGCGCGCGGCACGCTGCTCTATCTGCACGGCAACGGCGGCAACATCGGGCACCGTCTCGACCAGATCGAGGTGTTCCACCGGCTCGGGCTCAACATACTCATCATCGATTACCGCGGCTATGGCGCCAGCAGCGGCAAACCGAGCGAGGAAGGCACCGATCAGGATGCGCTGGCGGCGTGGACCTGGCTGACGCAGGAGAAACGCCTTGCGCCGGAACGGATCGTCGTGTTCGGCGAATCGCTTGGCGGCTCGATCGCGGCCGGGCTCGCCGCACGCCATCCGCCGGCAGGGCTGATCATCTACGCCAGCTTCACGTCGGTGCCCGAGATGGCCCAGGCCTTGTATCCCATGTTCCCGGCGTCCCGGCTGGTGCGCTATCGCTACGACACTCGGGCGGCGCTCAACAACGTGAGCAGCCCGGTGCTGATCCTGCACAGCCCCGACGACGAGATCATTCCCTTCAGCCACGGCCAGGCATTGCTCGCGGCCGCGCGCGAGCCGAAGCGCCTGGTCGAGCTGCGCGGCGGGCACAACGACGCGTTGCAGGTCAGCCGCGAGATCTGTACGCGGGAAATCGGGGCGTTTCTTCAAACGTTCCTATGAAGCCGAAGGAACTTGTTTGTGCCCTGATTCCTGCGGGCATTTGAAACGGTCCCGCCGCGGGAGAACCGCAAACCGAAGCTGCGTTCTTTTGGGTTGGCGCACGAACGGCAACACCGAGGTGAGCGCAGGGCCGTAAGCACTGCGTCAGCCAAAAACGGGGAACGCCCGCCGGCCGCGCGGGGTCAATTTGTCAGGAGGCAGCCATGAACACACGTCTAATCCTGATCCTCGCCCTCATCAGCCCGCTGGCCTGGGCGGGCGGCTCCCACTACGGCACCCCGGCCGGCACCCCGGCCAGCTTCGGCGGCCAGGTTTCCGAATGGGCCGTGCCCACCCCGGCGTTCGCGCGCGACCCGGCGGTGGCGCCGGACGGTTCCATCTTCATCGCCGTGATGGCGGGCAACAAGGTGGCGCGTTTCGATCCCGCCAGCCAGACCTTCAAGGAATGGAACCTTCCGCGCGGCCACCATCCGCATGGCCTACTGGTCGACCGCAAAGGCATCGTGTGGACCACCGGCAACGGCAACGGCACCATCGGCCGCCTCGATCCCGCCAGCGGCGCGATGCGCGAGTGGCCGACGCCCACGCGCGACGGCGGCCCCCATACCCTGGTGATCAGCGACGACGGCAGCACCATCTGGTTCACCCTGCAAAGCGGCAACCGCATCGGGCGGCTGGACACGGCCAGCGGGCGCATCATCGAATATCCCAGCTCGGGCGGCCCCTACGGCCTCACCCTGGATCGCCAGGGCCGGGTGTGGTTCTGCCGCATGGGCGACGACCGCCTCGGCATCCTCGACCCCGCCACCGGCGCGATGTCGGAATTGGCCCTGCCCCAGGGCTCGCGCCCGCGCCGCATGGCCACCGCGCCGGACGGCAGCCTGTGGGTCACCCTGTATGGCCACAACAAGCTCGTGCAGGTCGATCCCGCCGCCCGCCGCGTGGTGCGCGAAGTGGCCCTGCCCACCGGCGCGGGGGGCGGCGCCTACGCGGTCACCGTGGACGGCGCCGGCATCGTGTGGGCCAACGAAATCAGCCACGACACCGTGGTGCGCCTCGACCCAAAAAGCAGCGAACTGAAAGTCGTGAAGCTGCCTACGCCCGGGGCGGGCATCCGCAAGATGATCGTCGATGCCCAGGGCCAGCTCTGGTACATGGGCAGCCAGAACGGACGCCTGGGCCGGGTGCGCTAGCGCCAGCGGGAGCCGCGATGACCAAACTGAGCGATTACGTCGAGATAGCTGCGATGGAATATCTGCTGGAGACCGGCAATGACGAACTCGATGCAGTCTGGATTGCCGAGTTCTTTCAGGACAGCGGCGTGCAGGACGATTATCCGCGGCAGGACCTGGTCGCCTTTAACGCCATGGTGCAAAAAGAACTGACCAAGCAATCCGAGCGGGCCGGCAAGCAGGCGCACTCCCAGCTGGACAGGATCGTGCGCTTCGTCAAACAGCGGCGCAAACCGTAGGCACCCGCGTCAGTGATCCCACCGCTTCATGCGTGAAACTGCTGTTCAGGAGAACTGAACCAGATTCCCGTCCTGGTCGAATGCCAGATACTTGGAGATCGCGCCATTCTGTATGGAATGGATCATCGTCTTCAAGTGTTCCTGCGCCTCTTCGGTACTCGACATCACCCCCCCGCGCCCTGGCAGGCTGGCGACGAACACGATTTTCCAATCGGGTCCCATCTGGCGCGACTCGTTCACCAGATCGCAAAAATCACCCAGCTCGTCCAGGGCTTTGTCGGTACACATCTGGGGGGTTAAAACGCCCCCTGTCCCGGCCTCAAAACCTTGTTTCTGGGCTTCGGTATAGCCTTCGGGCAGTTCGGATTGGGTGAAAACGAAAAGAAGCCGCTGCGGTTCGGGTTGCTGCCCGGCGGCCTTCAGCAGGTCTGCGTAATTCGTGATGTGCATGCGGCTTTACCTTGTTTTGAGAATAGGAAATCCCACAGTCTTTTTTCAGCGTATCACCGTCGCCACCCCATCGCCTTATACGCCGCGTTCGAACATCTCGATACGCTCGGTTTCCGCCACCGCATCCGCCACCCAGGCCTGCAGCGCAGGCAGCGCCAGCACCGCATCGGCATAGTCGCGCGCAGCGCCCGTAAGCGTCACGCCATAGGTCTGAAAGCGCAGCACCACCGGCGCGTACATCGCATCGGCAATGGAAAAGTGCCCGAACAGGAAATCGCCGCCGCCGCCAAAGCGCGCGCGGCAATCCGTCCAGATCGCCAGGATGCGTTCGATGTCCGCAATGCATTCCGGCGTGCGCCCCTTGCCCGGATAGCGGGCGCGGATGTTCATCGACATGTGCTCGCGCAGCGCGCCGAAGCCCGCATGCATCTCCGCGCTCACCGAGCGGGCCACCGCCCGCGCCGCCGCATCGGCCGGCCACAACTGTTTATCCGGAAAACGCTCGTGCAGGTATTCGCAGATCGCCAGCGAATCCCACACCCGGATGTCGCCATCGTGCAGCGCTGGCACCTTGCACGAAGGCGACCAGGAAGCCAGGGGTGCGGCCGACTCGGGCAGGTATAGCGGAATGCGCACCTCCGCAAAGGGAATGCCCGCCTGGCGCAGCACCAGCCAGGGCCGCATCGACCAGGACGAGTAGTTCTTGTTGCCGATGACGAGGGTGAGGGCAGTCATGGGGGGCAGCTCCTTGGCGTGCGGGGGGAAACGCAAATGTATACGAGCGGGGTGGGGGAGGGGAATGCAGGGTGGTCAGCCCGCTCAGCAGCACACCTCGCCCCACCCCAAGCGTTCGATCACCTCGGCGAGATCCTCGGCCAACCCGGCCTGCAGGTGCAAAGCCTGACCGCTGACCGGATGCGCCAGCCGCATCCCGGTGGCCGCCAGCAACAGGCGAGAGTGGCCGTACAGCGTCTGGAACAGGCGGTTATGCCGCCCCTTGCCGTGCGTCGCGTCGCCGATGATGGGGTGCGCGATGTGCTTCATGTGGCGGCGCAGCTGGTGCCAGCGGCCGGTCAGCGGTTCCAGCTCGACCAGGGCATAGCGGCTACTGGGATAGCGGTCCACCCGATACGGCAATTCCACCGTCGCCAACCGGCGGTAACGGGTTTGCGCGGCTTGCGCCGCGCCACGGGCCGCAATCCCGGCATGCTCGTCCGCCATGCGCTGCAGCGGATGATCGATATCGCCCGATTCCGGCGGATGCCCGCGCACCACGGCAACATAGCGCTTGCTCACCTCGCCGCGTTCGAACTGGCTGTTCAGCACGCGTCCGACCTCGCGATCCAGCGCAAACAGCAGCACGCCGGACGTCCCCTTGTCGAGCCGATGCACCGGATAAACCGGCTGGCTGATCTGGTCGCGCAGCATCTGCAACGCGAAACGGGTTTCATGGCGATCCAGCACGCTGCGATGCACCAGCAGCCCCGCCGGCTTGTGAATGGCAATGAGGCTGTCGTCGCGGAAAATGATCGGCAGCGATCCGCACGCAACCGCGGACACGCTACTTCCTGCCCTTGCACGGAAACCGCTCCGCCAGCGCCTTCTGCATCACCTCGGCGGCCGGCTGGGTCAAGGATTCGGGATGCGCGTCGATCCACTCCACCAACGCCCCCGGCGCCACGTTCCTGTCGCGGGCATCCAGGCAAAAAGCCGCCTTGCCCTTGCTGTAGTGATGCGCCGCGTCGATATACCCGTCGAGATAGCTATGGCACATCACGGAAAGCGTCTTCACCTTGTCCGCGCTTTTGCACATGCGCAGGATCACGCTGCCGTTCTTGCCGTGAAGCTCGCTGGCCTGGGCAGGCACGCAGAAGAACAGGCCGAGCCAAACGGACATGACGGCTGGCAGGAAACGGGATTTGACTACGGCTGAACACATCGCACAGAGGGACAAGAAATTCATGAGCACTTCGGGAAGTGTCGTGGGCCTGACGGTCTCAGTCAATCCGGAATTTCGGCTGGAAGAACACGAAAACCGATTGCCAGGTCAGATCGTGTCTTGTGCCACGTCTCCCACCCAATCTGACTAAGCCAGTTGATTGGCAGCTTCGGCAGACGCCCCGAAAGCTCAAAACAAATGCTAGGTCGTTCTCGGCTACAAAGCCAGACTCGTACCCCGCCCGTCTTATAAAGTTGGCATCTAGCGAAAATATTTCGCTGTAGGCGAATATTTTCTTGTATTTTCTGCTCATCCCATTAAACTGACGCCTGTAATTTGGTAAACAGAGAAACCTCGAATGTTGTTTTGAGCTTTGGCTCGTGGTGTGTAGTAGCTATTCGCACCAAACCCTTGCCTCGGTCTTTGTCCCGCGTCTCGCGTGTCGGACTGTGCAAACCTGATCGCCTGAGGGACGGCGATCAGTCAAATTGTGATTTGAGGGGTTTTCGGTTGCTGTCTCTGTCCTATGAAAGAGCGAGGGGAAGGCATTCAGCCTTCACATTGATCCTCAGATCAATGTTTTTCATAGGAGATGTAAATGGAAGTACAAATTACAGAGCAACCGAAGTGTAGTAAAGCGCAGGGGGGAAGCGGTGGTGAGCCGCCTTCCAAGTTTGAAAAGGTAAGGCGTACAGCACTGAAAGCCATTAAGAGATTTTTGGCTGATTTACTGATGCGCCCTGCAACTTGGCGGTTTTTGATGGTACACGTGCCAGAAATTTCTCAACAAGTTTGGCTTTTCGTGAAGGGCATTTACGCTTTCATTACTGACCTGTTCTAACTACACGCCCTTCACTTTTTGAATGATCCTTCAAGGATACTGTCATGATAGGCAATGCAATTAAATTAATACGGCAATACCACAACCTTAATCAAACTCAATTGGCCTTGAAGCTGTCAATTTCTACATCTTATCTTTCAGAATTAGAATCGGGAAAGAAGGAACCAACGCTTGATATTCTCCAGAGATACTCAAATGTGTTCAATGTGCCTTTGTCTTCACTCGTTGTGTTCTCTGAAACTCTTGAAGGTTCACACAGCATAAATAAAGCACGCTCCTTCATCTCTAAGAAAATGCTGAAGATTCTGGAATGGATTGCCGACCAAAATGAAAATAACCAAGGCGAAAGAACCGCAAAGATATGAGATAGAACGTTCACCGCTTTATAAGTTATCCAGTAAGCGAAAATTATCGGAATTACTTGAGGTTGAACTAACTACGCTTTCATCTCTAGAGAAGTCCGGTTTGACTTCTCAGTACCGCATTTTCAAAGATAGAAAAACTCGACGAGTCATAACTGAGCCAATTGAACAGTTGGCGGTTATTCACAAACAACTACTTAAATTATTTTCACGAATTGCACCCCCATCCTACGTACACTCCGCAATCAAGAAAAGGTCCTACAAAACAAATGCGGAACAACACAAAGACCCAGCGAATGTTTTAAAAATAGACGTAAAAAAGTTTTTTCCGTCGATCAAGTTCAGCCACATCCATGACTTCTTTTTAAATGGTCTTTGTTGTTCAAAAGACATTGCAGTCATTCTCTCCAAGCTCTGTACCGTACAAACGGTGAAGCATGGCGTTCATCTGCCAACAGGGAGCTGCATCAGTCCAATTCTCTCGTTTTTGGCCAATCGGAGGATGTTCGATGCAGTCAAAAAAATATGCGATAGAGAGGGCTGTGTTTTTACAGTTTATGTCGACGACATCACCGTTTCTGGGGTAAACGCAACCAGAGCCCTCCTGTCCGAAATCACGACCGTGATCCATAAACATGGATATCAGTACCACAAAATTAAAACTTACCATGGTCAACCAGCCTTGGTGACTGGCTTGGTTGTCGCAGATGGTCGATTACGCCTTCCCCATGAACGTGCGAAGAAAATCAGGGAGTTGAGCAAAGCGCTTAAAGCACTTAGGGCATCCAAATCCACGCCTCTCAGAAGTAAAATGCTTGCGAGCTTAGTCGGGCGTTTGTCAGAAGCTGAGCATATCAATAAGGCATATAAGCCACTGCGGCAGAAAATTCTTTCCAGTTATTCTGCTGAGTGGTCTGGTGTAATTGCATATAGGCTTAGAAAATCTCGCACTAAACGCTTAATGCGTAACTGCGTCATTACTGCAAGCTGATCGCAAGGAAAGTTGTAATAGGCCGCGTTTTTGGACTCGATGGCCGTGTCTGCAAAGTGTGAGGAACGGACAACTTGGCCAACCATCTCGACTGTCTCTAACTGGCCGATCTCCGCCATCCGCCGTCCTGCGCACAACTATTTCTTCTTAGTTGCCGTAGCAGGCGCGTCATCCCCCCGCCCCAGCAAATAATCCCCAAACGCCCGCGCCACCACCGACAGCTGCCGCCCCGCCGGATAGACCGCGTACCAGTGGGCAGGATGGGAAAGCCCACGACGTCGAGCACGGCGAACTGGCCGGGCTGGTTGAGGGTGAGGGTGTGGCGGGAGAGGGCGGAGACGCCGAGGCCGGCGAGGATGGCCTGCTTGATGGCTTCGTTGCTGCCGAGTTCCAGGCGCGGGCGGATGCTGATGCCGTGTTCGGCGAAGCGGCGCTCGATGGCGTTGCGGGTGCCGGAGCCTTTTTCGCGCATCAGCCAGGGCTCCTGCGCCAGGCGTTCCAGCTTGATTTTCTTCTTGTGCGCCAGCGGGTGGTCGAGCAATCGAAGGGGCCAGGCTCGAATTGGTTTTGTTATCTGACGCTGCACTCGCTTTCGAAGAGGGAGGAGCTGTTCAGCCAAGCGGGTAGGGCGGCTGCCAGATGCCATCCCAGGCGGACTGTGCCGAGATGCGCAGGCGCTCGGGAAGGCCGAGCTTGCGCTGGAAGCTGACGTGCAGGACCCGGCCGCGCTGGCAGGCGCTGCGAATGATTTCGTCGCTGGTGGCGAGTTCGTCCACCAGGCCCAGTTCCAGGGCTTTGCTGCCGAGCCAAGCCTCGCCTGTGGCGACCTTGTCCATGTCTAGCTGGGCGCGGCGGCCTTGCACGAACGCGCGGAACTGCGCGTGGATTTCCTCCAGTTCTTCGCGCAGCTTGGCGCGGCCGGTTTCGGTGTTTTCGCCGAACAGGGTGACGGTGCGCTTGAATTTGCCGGCGGTGAATTGTTCCCAGTCGATATCCCTGGTCCGCAGCCAGCGGTGAAAGTTGGGGATTTGCGCGATCACGCCGATGGAGCCGATTAGCGCAAAAGGCGAGGCGACAATCTTGTCGGCGGCGGCGGCCATGAGATAGCCGCCGCTGGCGGCCACCGTATCCACCATCACGGTAAGCGGCAGCTGCGCGTCGCGCAGCCTGAGCAGCTGGGCGGCGGCGAGCCCGTAGCGGTTGACCAGGCCGCCCCCGCTTTCGAGCCGCAACAACACCGCGTCGCCCGGCTTGGCCACCTGCAGGATGGCGCTGATTTCCTCGCGCAGGGCCGTAGATGCAGAGGCCCGGATGTCGCCCTTGAAGTCCAGCAGGTAGGTGCAGGGCTCTGCTTCCGCCTTTTTTAGCTGGGCCTTGCGTTCGAGCTTGCGCTTCTTTTGCAGGATCCTGCGGGCTTTGCTGGGAAGCTGCGCGGCCTGAATCCTGTCCCCGGCCGCCTCGAGCCGGCGGTTGACGTCGGTCACTTCGATTTGGCCGGCATCCTTGTTCTTGCGGCGCGACAGGGCGACAAGGCCGGCGACCACGCCGATGACGGCCAGCGCAAGGGTGGCAATTTGGGCAAGGAACAGGGCGTATTGCGCAGCAAGGTCGTTCATGGCGTTCATGCGGATGTGCGGCGCTGTGGCGAACGACCCGGGCGGGGTGAGGCGCCTAGCCCAGCGTTTTTTCCGCCTTTTTGGTGGAAATTCCGAACGGCACGTAGGTCGGACACCAGCCGATGAGGCTGGTCACCAGGAATGCCACCGCGATGATGCCCAGAATGATCGCTGCCGCCCCGGTGATCTGGCCGGTGAAATACAGGACCACAATGACCGCGACCACGACGAGGCGGATGATTTTGTCCACCGTACCCATGTTTGGCTTCATTTCGCTGCCCCCTTTCCGGCAACCGTTGGAGTCTTCAGCGTAGCCTAGGAAAAGTGCCGGACAAGCAACACCAGTCCGGTGATGACGGCAAGGCAGAGCATGCATGCCAGGATGAGCTTCACGTAGGTGGGCATGGGCGGGTAAAGCGGTGAAATGGCCAGATCGTTTATTTATAGCCCAGTAAACGGTGTCACCCTCGGCGGCCGGGGGGCCGGCTTAGGCCGGTCATGCACGCTGCCGGCGTCACCTTGCTCGCCTATTTCCGCTTGCCCGCCGCGGCAGGTGCGGCATCCCCCCGCCCCAGCAGATAATCCAGAAACGCCCGCGCCACCACCGACAGTTGCCGCCCCGCCGGATAGACCGCGTACCAGTGGCGCAGGATGGGAAAACCTTCGACGTCGAGCACGGCGAACTGGCCGGGCTGGTTGAGCGTGAGGGTGTGGCGGGAGAGGGCGGAGATGCCGAGGCCGGCGAGGATGGCCTGCTTGATGGCTTCGTTGCTGCCCAGTTCCAGGCGCGGGCGGATGGTGATCTCCTGTTCGGCAAAGCAGCGCTCGATGGCGTTGCGCGTGCCGGAGCCTTTCTCCCGCATCAGCCACGGTTCCTGCGCGATGCGTTGCAGCGAAATTTTCTTCTTGCCCGCCAGCGGGTGGTCGGGCGCGGCGAGCACCACGATAGGGTTGTCCATGATGGGGGTGGCGACGACGTCGATGTCTTCCGGCGGCTGGCCGAGGAAGTAGAGGTCGTCGAGGTTGTCGGCGATGCTGGCCAGCACCTGTTCCTTGTTGGTGACGCGCAGGCTGACGTCGATGCCGGGATAGAGCTTGGCGAACTCGCCCAGCAGGCGCGGGGCGAAGTAGGAGGCGGTGGTGATCGCCATCAGGCTCAGCCTGCCCTGCTTGAGCCCCTGCCGTTCGGCCACCGACATGGTGTAGCGGTCCATGATGTCGAAGACTTCGCGCGTGGCCTGCGCGAGCTGCAGGCCGTCGGGCGTGAGGTGGATTTTCTTGCCGACCTGTTCGATCAGCGGCGCGCCCACCGTTTCGGCCAGTTTTTTCATCTGCATCGACACGGTGGGCTGGGTGAGGAACAGCTCTTCGGAGGCGCGGGTGAAGCTGCCCAGGCGGGCAATGGCTTCGAAGATTTCCAGCTGGCGGAAGGTGGTGTGTTGGCGCATGGTATTGTTACCGTTCCAAAACAAGCATAGATAAAAGTCTATCTTATAAATAGAAAATATCGACTGTTATTGATGATCGGACTCCTGCAAGATGCGTCCCATCGTGTCAGGCCGCTGGGGCGTTGCACGGAAACCCGACCCCTTTCTGTAGGAGGAAATCATGGCTGTTAAAACCTATAACGCCGGTGTGAAGGAATACCGGCAGACTTACTGGACCCCGGAATACACCCCGCTGGACACCGACATCCTGGCCTGCTTCAAGATCACCCCGCAGCCGGGCGTGGATCGTGAAGAAGTCGCCGCTGCCGTTGCCGCCGAATCGTCGACCGGTACCTGGACCACGGTGTGGACCGACCTGCTGACCGACCTCGACTACTACAAGGGCCGCGCCTACCGCATCGAAGACGTGCCTGGCGACGACACCTGTTTCTACGCATTTGTTGCCTACCCGATCGACCTGTTCGAAGAAGGTTCGGTCGTCAACGTGCTGACCTCGCTGGTCGGTAACGTGTTCGGCTTCAAGGCGCTGCGCGCCCTGCGTCTGGAAGACATCCGCTTCCCGATCGCCTACGTGAAGACCTGTGGCGGCCCGCCCGCTGGTATCCAGGTCGAGCGCGACCGCATGAACAAGTACGGCCGTCCGCTGCTGGGCTGCACCATCAAGCCGAAGCTGGGCCTGTCCGCCAAGAACTACGGCCGTGCCGTGTACGAGTGTCTGCGCGGCGGTCTCGACTTCACCAAGGACGACGAGAACGTCAACAGCCAGCCGTTCATGCGTTGGCGCGACCGTTTCTCCTTCGTTCACGAAGCGACCCTGAAGGCCGAGCGCGAGACCGGCGAGCGCAAGGGCCACTACCTGAACGTGACCGCTCCGACCCCGGAAGAAATGTATAAGCGTGCCGAGTTCGCCAAGGAAATCGGCGCACCGATCATCATGCACGACTACCTGACCGGCGGTCTGACCGCCAACACGGGTCTGGCCAACTGGTGTCGCGACAACGGCATGCTGCTGCACATCCACCGCGCCATGCACGCCGTGCTCGACCGCAACCCGCACCACGGTATTCACTTCCGCGTGCTGACCAAGGTGCTGCGTCTGTCGGGTGGTGACCACCTGCACTCCGGTACCGTCGTGGGCAAGCTGGAAGGCGACCGCGAAGCGACCCTGGGCTGGATCGACACCATGCGTGACGAGTTCATCAAGGAAGACCGCAGCCGCGGCCTGTTCTTCGATCAGGACTGGGGCTCGATGCCCGGCGTGATCCCGGTTGCGTCCGGCGGCATCCACGTGTGGCACATGCCCGCACTGGTCAGCATCTTCGGCGACGACTCCGTGCTGCAGTTCGGTGGCGGTACGCTCGGCCACCCCTGGGGCAACGCCGCCGGCGCCGCCGCCAACCGCGTCGCGCTGGAAGCCTGTGTGGAAGCCCGCAACCAGGGCCGTCAGATCGAGAAGGAAGGCAAGGACATCCTGACCGCTGCTGCCGCTCACAGCCCCGAACTGAAGATCGCCATGGAAACGTGGAAAGAGATCAAGTTCGAGTTCGACACCGTCGACAAGCTGGACGTCGCCCACAAGTAATTCTGAGCCATCCCGGACGCGCTGAAGCGCGATCCGGGATCCGGAAACCGAATCGAAAGGAAATGAAATGTCTGAAGTGATGGATTACAAAAGCCGCCTGAGCGATCCCGCCAGCCGCAAATTCGAGACCTTCTCCTACCTGCCCGCGATGGACGCGGCAAACATCAAGAAGCAGGTCGAGTATCTGGTGAAGAAAGGCTGGAACCCGGCCATCGAGCACACCGAGCCCGAGCACCTGATGGACTCGTACTGGTACATGTGGAAGCTGCCGATGTTCGGCGAAACCGACGTCGACCGCGTGCTGGCCGAAGCCGAAGCCTGCCGCAAGGCCAACCCCAACAACCACGTTCGTCTGATTGGCTACAACAACTTCAATCAGTCGCAAGGTGCGTCGATGGTGATTTTCCGCGGCAAGACTGTTTAAGTCGCGACGGGTGACCGTACCAGCCCCCGTCGCCCGCAGGGCGCGGGGGCTTTTTGTTTGCCCGCGAATGGCGCGCGCGCTGAAAAACGCGTCATTCGCGGATGAATAAGCCTTACCTTTGAGGAGTCCACATGAGCAGCATCGTCGATCAATACCGCATCACCACTGAACCTTACTACCGCCCGGTTGCGGACGAAGTTGAATTGTATGAAGCCGCCTACTCGGTGCGCATGCCCATGATGCTCAAGGGCCCGACCGGCTGCGGCAAGACGCGCTTCGTCGAATACATGGCCTGGAAGCTGGGCAAGCCGTTGATCACCGTGGCGTGCAACGAGGACATGACCGCGTCCGACCTGGTCGGCCGTTTCCTGCTGTCCGCCTCCGGCACCGAGTGGCAGGACGGGCCGCTGGCCATCGCCGCGCGCCATGGCGCGATCTGTTACCTGGACGAAGTCGTCGAGGCGCGCCAGGACACCACCGTGGTGATCCACCCGCTGACCGACAACCGCCGCGTGTTGCCGCTGGAAAAGAAGGGCGAGCTGGTGCACGCCCACCCCGATTTCCAGATTGTGATTTCGTACAACCCGGGCTACCAGAGCCTGATGAAGGACCTGAAGCAGTCGACCAAGCAGCGTTTCGGCGGTCTCGATTTCACCTATCCCGAGCACGCCATCGAAACCGAGATCGTCGCGCACGAGTCGGGCGTCACCGCCGACATCGCCGGCAAGCTGGTGTCGATCGCCGAGCGTTCGCGCAACCTCAAGGGCCACGGCCTCGACGAAGGCCTGTCGACCCGCATGCTGATCTACGCAGGCTCGCTGATCGCCAAGGGCGTCAACCCGATGGCCGCCTGCCGCGTCGCCCTGGTGCGTCCGATCACCGACGATCCCGACATGCGCGACGCGCTGGATGCGGCAGTCAGCACGTTCTTCTGAACGGTGCGGGTGGGCCCGGGCCCATCGGGTGACGCGAGCCGGCCGGCAATGCCGGGCTCGCCCTATGATCTGAGGTGAACCATGTCGATCAAACTCGAAGACTACGCTGAACTGCTGGAAGACCTGTCGCCGCACAGCCGGGAGGCCCTCGAGGCCAACTGGCACGAGGCCACCAAGGTGTTCTCGCCGCGCGGGCTGGACAACTACCTGAAGGGGGTGTCGGCCATCCGCGGGCTGGGGCGCGGCGATACGCTGGTCGAAACCTGGATCGAGCAGGCGCCGCAGGTGGCCAAGGAAGTGGGCGAGGACGTCGTCGGCGATCTTGCCACCGCCTCGCTGATGCTGGCCTCGAAAACCTCGGGCGCGGTGATCGAGCTGCTGCTCGCCTCCGCGCCGACCGCCGCCAACCGGCTGGGCGATGCGGAGCTGTTCCTCAAGTATCTGCAGTTCATCAACACCCTGATCGCGCAGGCGCCGCGCGGTGTGCGCCCGATGCTCGACAAGCTGGAAGTGCTGTTCCAGCATCTGACGCTGGGC
The DNA here is from genome assembly GCA_019459325.1 of Thiobacillus sp. GTDB lineage: Bacteria > Pseudomonadota > Gammaproteobacteria > Burkholderiales > Thiobacillaceae > Thiobacillus. Next base: position 59,619 of record JAIBFA010000065.1, on the reverse strand, counting down.
GGCCTGCGGCGCTGGGCGCTGTGGGGCGCGCACGCGCACCGCACCAACTACGAAGAGCAGATCAAGTACTTCGGCCTCGAGTCGAAGGAATCGCTCGCGATGCTGCAGAAGGAGCGCAAGGGCACGCTGCTGGTCGACGTGCAACGCCGCATCAACATGTATCTGCGCGCGCTGTGGGCACGCGACTTCTTCATGCGCCCGACCTCGGGCGACTTCGAGGCGCGCGAGGGTTATCGCCCCTACATCGAGGACTACCTGCTGCACCTGCCGGACGCCTACGACGACTGGACGGTGGAAGGGCAGGAGCCGGTGTCCGGCCTCGAGCTCTATCGCGCGACGGCCGCGCACTGCGCCGCGCACATCGTCGAGACGCGCGTGCCGATTTCCGCCGAGGCGCTGAACCCGATGCAGATGGCGGTGATTTCCGTCATCGAGGACGCGCGCGTGGAAACCCTGGCGATCCGCCGCTTTCCGGGTTTGAAGCAGCTGTGGTGCAAGCTGCACGCTGCCACGCCGGAGATGGGCAACAGCGTGGGCGACTACCTCAACCGGCTGGCGCGCGCGCTGCTGGACGACAGCTACCAGGACAGCGATCCGTGGATCGCCGAGGGCCGCGCGCTGTTCGCCGCGGCACAGGACACGCTCGACACGAACCACACCTCCTGGGAAATAGGCGTGCAGCTGGCGCACAGCCTGACCCAGAAGAAGATCCCGTTCAACGCGCGCACCGACATCCTCACCGCGCCCTACCGCGACGACAACCGCTACTTCTGGGAATTCGAGGAGTTCGATTTCGACAAGGCGGCGAGCGCCGGCTACGACAGCGTGAAGCAGGTTCGCAAGTACGTCAGCGTGATGGAGATGGCGAACGAGATCGACGTCGAGACCGCTGGCGACGATGCCGAGGAAATCTGGGTGCTGGGCACCGAGCTGTTCCCCTACGAGAACATCGGCGACGAGAGCAACGGCAAGAGCTTCAACGAGCTGGAAGGCAAGGAGCCGATGTCCGATCCCTTCCATTATTCGGAATGGGATTACCAGATCCAGCTGGAGCGGCCGGCCTGGGCGACGGTGCTGGAGAAGCGCGCCAAGTCCGGCGACCTGGAGGTCATCGACGAGATCACCGCCAAGTACAAGCGCGAAATCCATCGCATGAAATTCCTGCTCGACGCGATGCAGCCGCAGGGCGTGCAGCGCATCCGCAAGCTGGAGGACGGCGACGAGATCGACATCAACGCGGCGATCGCGAGCTTCATCGACATTCGGCTGGGCAACCAGCCCGACCCGCGCATCATGATGCGCAGCGTGCGGAAGACGCGCGACTTCTCGATCCTGGTGCTGCTCGACCTGTCGGAATCGACCAACGAGACGGTGCAGGACCAGGAATACAGCGTGCTCGATCTGACCCGCCAGGCCTGCGTGCTCCTGGCCGACGCGATCAACAAGGTGGGCGATCCGTTCGCGATCCACGGCTTCTGCTCGGACGGCCGCCACGACGTCGAGTACTACCGCTTCAAGGACTTCGACCAGCACTGGGACGAAGGTCCGAAGGCGAAGCTCGCCGGCATGACGGGCCAGCTCTCGACCCGCATGGGCGCGGCGATCCGCCACGCCGGCCATCATCTGAAACTGCAGCGCTCGGCGAAGAAGCTCTTGATCGTCATCACCGACGGCGAGCCGGCCGACATCGACGTGCGCGATCCGCAGTACCTGCGCTACGACACCAAGAAGGCGGTGGAAGAGGTTGCCCGCGAGGGCGTGACGACCTATTGCATGAGCCTCGATCCGCGTGCCGACAACTACGTCTCGCGCATCTTCGGGCAGAAGAATTACATGGTGGTCGACCATGTGCAGCGGCTGCCAGAGAAACTGCCGATGCTGTATGCGGGGCTGACGCGCTAAGGGGACGCTGATCAATCCGTTTAATCCGTCATTGCGAGCGCAGCGAAGCAATCCAGAATGTCTGCATTGATCGATGCGCTGGATTGCCGCGCTGCGCTCGCAATGACAAACGACTGACCGCTCGGCGCGCTTAGGATCATCCGATGAATCTTTACGCCCAATCCATCGAAACGCGGATCGACTGGCTGTTCGCCCACGCGAAAAAACACGGCGACGCCTTCGCCAGCCCGGATACCTGGCTGGCCCGCAAGCGTTATCTCGCCGAGCATCCCACCGCGATCGGCGTGCTGAAATGCATGGACGGCCGCATCAATATCCCGCTGGCGACCGAAACGCCCATGGGCATCATCCAGCCCTTCCGCAACCTCGGCGGGCGTTTCGATCTGGGCTGGCCGCATCTGGGCGAGGTACTGACGGACTATGTGATGTCGGTCGTGGGCGCGGGCCGGCGCGCGCTGATGACCTCGACCTATCATTTTTCAAAAGGCGATCCGCAGCGCGGCTGCGCAGGATTCGATTTCGACACCGAGGCGGCGCGCGCGCATACCTTCGCCATTCGCCGCCAGGTCGAGCAGGTGTTCGGCGCCAGCCATCAGACCGTCTACCCACTGGTGTGCGGATTCGAGACGGACGAGGACGCGCTGATCCTGCACGGACAGAACGGCGAGATGCTCGACGCGTCGAGCGTGACGGAAATCGAGACCCTGCCCGCGCGCCTGCAGAGCCTGTTCCCGGACATGCCGGAGCAGATGCGCGCCGACCTGCTGCCGCTGGTGCAGGGCAACATCCGCCATGTTGCCGAGGTGCGACGGGCCGCGCGCGAGCTCGACATCGAGCACCGCGAATGGGTGATCTGCCTGGGCCGCGGCTTCGACTGGCTGCACATGCCCAACCAGGCGCTCATCATCGGGCCCTACAGCCCCGACCTGGTCGACCCGGTGCGCAAGGCCGCCGGCATCCTGCAGAACAACATGGCGGCCGGGCGGATTCCCGACGACGGTTTCCTGCTGCTGGCGTCGGTGCCCTATGCCGAAATCGGCGTCGACCGCGCGCGCGCCGAACTCAAGTCGCGTTTCCTGTCCGATTTCTCCGCCGACGTCATCACGCGCGAGTTTCCGCAGCTGGCCGAAAAAATGCACCGCCGGACCGCCGTGCTGAACTGGGGCAGCCGGAATCTGGAATTGCTCAATGGCGTTTGAGTAGCCTGGGCAGGCCGAGGGAGCGCGCGGAACCCAGCCGTCAGATCAGTGCCTGCTGCGCAAAGACCGCCGGCAGGCGCTTGGGCGACTTGATTCGCAGCTGCTTGTTCACGTTCATGCGGCCGAACACGACCTCGATGTCGCTCGTGGCCACGCCGAATTCCCCCGCCAGAAACCGCACCATGTGATCGGTTGCCCGGCCTGCGACAGGGGCGGCGGTGACGCTGATCTTGAGCTGATGGCCCTTGGGTTTGCCGATGGCGTCCTGCTTTGAGCTGGGCTTGCCAAGGACATTGAGCACCAGCGTCTCGCCTTCCCAGAAATAAAAAGGCTGCTTGCTCACTGCGCGGGCCGGCGGCTACACCAGCACATGGCGCGTCGTCTCGAAATAGCGGGTGATCTGCCGCTCGATGTGCGGATCGATCATCGCAACGGGCCGCTTGCCATTCGGGCAGGCAAGCCGCGGCGTCGTGCCGAACAGGCGGCAGATGAGCGGGCGTTCCGCATACACCTGGCAGCCCTGCTCGCCCAGATGCGGACAGCTTAATTGGTCGAGCGCCGCCGCGTGCTCGGCGTCGCTTTTGAGCGGGAGCCTGGCCATTTCCTCACTCGATGCGGTGACCGGCCCGCAGCAGTCATGGCATCCGGGTTCGCATTCGAAGGCCGGGATGTGCCGCCGAATAAAGCGCAGGGTCTGGCTGTTGGGGCTCATTGGGCTTTCTGCTTTGATCGTTTGGCGAATGCGATCTTCACTGCGACTTGAGCCCGGCCTTGGCGGCAGGATCCGTGAGCCATTCGGGCAACTCGCGCGTTCCCGCGTGTTCGAGGATGTACTGGTGGATCAGCCTGCGCACCACTTGTGACGAGGTGAGGTCTTGCTGGGCACAGATCTCCTCGAAGAACTGTTTTTTTCTCGGATCGATCAGGAGCGTCAGTCTGGCGGTGCGGGTTTCCATGGGAGGTCGGTATGTGCATGCGATGTGTATGCAATGATAACTAGATTGCCATTCAAGTACCATGTAATATGCGTGATTGTTGAAAAGATCAATCTTCGCCTACCCTTAATCGCAGGCACTGAATCCGGCTGCTGTCACTGCGGGGCGGTTTTACGGGGAGGCCGCAGCGTGGCTTCCCCCAGCTGCAATCCGATGACACAGCGGAGGCAATCGAGAGAGACCGATGAGCACTAAGGCCATGGCCCCGAACACCCCGCTGCTGAAACTGTCCGGTAAGGTTTTAAACGATCTGGGCGAACGCGGCAGCCTGCTCCTGCTCGAATCGGAGCCGTGCGACCCGGATGAGTTGTGTGCCCAGATCACGGCCGGTTGCTACGGCAAGCCCTTCATCGTCGAGGACGACTGGACGCGGCGACTTTATTTCAGCCTGGGGTACATCCAGAGTTCGATGCGCCTCGACGCGCCCTTCGACCTCGAGTTTGCCTACACCCGCAAGATGATGGCCTTTCTGTTGTTCGTGCCGGACCCCGGCCAGGTGCTGATGGTCGGGCTGGGTGGCGGTTCGCTGGCCAAGTTCTGCCACCGCCATCTGCCGCGTGCCCAGCTGACCGTCGTCGAGGTGAATCCCGATGTCATCGCCCTGCGCGGGGCGTTCGGCGTTCCCGACGACCCCCGCCTGGCGATCATCGAGGCCGATGCAGCCGAGTATCTGCCCGCCGCCGAGGGCGATGCCGACGTTCTGCTGCTGGATGGCTTCGACGCCAAAGGCATCGCCCCGGCTTTTCTCAATCGCAGCTTCTACCGGGCGGCGCGCCGCCGACTGCGGGCGGGCGGCCTGCTCGTCGCCAACTTCGCCGGGTCGCGAAAACACTGGCGCCGCCACCTGACCTTGCTGAACGAAGCCTTCGAGGGGCGCGTGCATGTGGGGACGGTCTCCGGGGGCGACAACCACATTGCCTTTGCTTTTGCCGAAGCCGGCTATTCCCTCGATTGGGAACAGCTGGAAGAACGGGCGAGGGCGCTCGCGGATCAGTTCCCGCTCGACTTTTCAGCGCTCGTGCGCAGTCTGCGCGAGGGGGCTGAATTGCATTGGGCCAAGGCTTCCGGCCGCTAAAAGCCTTACCATTCCAATATGCCAGGTGCCAAAGACATGCAGAAAATCCATCAATACCTGAAAGATCGGGGTGAGCAGCTCGACTCCGACATCGCTGCAGCGACCCGGATTCCGCTGGCCGACGTGCGACTGTATCTGTCCGAATTGTCGAAACGCGGGGACATCATCGCGTGTCACTCGACGCGATTCATCAAGGGCCAGAAAATCGAAGGGATGTTGTACCGGATAGCGGGCTATATCCCGACCGCCAGCCCCGGCAGAAAACCCAAGGCATAAGACCCGGCGCCCGGTCGGGCACGTCAGGGGCTGGGAGCCGCCTAAGCCGCCGTGTTCCTGCCCTTGCTGACGGCGGCAAGGATGCCTTGCAGCAGGGCAATCGGCGTGGGTGGGCAGCCGGGCACTTCCACATCGACCGGGATGACGTTGGAGACTTTTCCGCACGAGGCGTAGCTCTCGCCGAACATCCCCCCCGTGCAGCCGCAGTCGCCCATGGCGATCACCCACTTGGGTTCCGGGGTGGCTTCAAACGCGCGCTTCAATGCGACTTCCAGATTGCGCGAGACCGGGCCGGTTACCAGCAGCACGTCGGCATGGCGCGGGCTCGCCACGAACTTCACCCCCATGCCCTCGATGTTGTAGTGCGGCCCGTTGATCGCGTGGATTTCCAGTTCGCAGCCGTTGCAGGAGCCGGCGTCGACGTGGCGGATCGCCACCGACTGGCCGAACACCCTGAGGATGTCCGCATGCAGTTCCTGCTCGCGCGTGCGCAATGCGAGGTCGGCTTCGGGCGCCGGCTCGGAGACGAAGCCGGTCTTGAATATCTTCTGCAGGATCAGGTGCGTCGCCATTTATAAATCCTGTCCGCTGTAGGAGAGGTTGAACGATTTGTTGATGAGCGGGAAGTCGGGAACGATGTTGCCGAGCACGCCGATTTCCAGCAGCGGCCAGTTCTGCCACGACGGGTCGTGCGGGTGCACGCGGTCGAGCCGGCCGTCCGCGCCGATCCTCACCGCTACCACCACTTCGCCGCGCCAGCCTTCCACCCAGCCGACGCCTTCGCACACTGCCGCAACCGGAGCGAGCGGCGCGTGCAGCTCGCCCGCCGGCAGGCGCGTGAGCAGCGCGCGGATCAAGCGCAGCGATTCGGTGACTTCGGCGAAGCGCACTTCGGCGCGCGCCAACACGTCGCCGCGCCGCTGCGTGGCCATGCTGACGTCGAGCTGGTCGTAGGGCGCCTGCGGGAACTGGGCGCGGGCGTCCCAGGCCTGCGCGCTGGCGCGTCCGGCGAGACCCGTGAGGCCGAGCCGCGCCGCCAGGTCGGGTTTCACGATGCCGGTGTTGGCGAAACGATCCTGCAGCGTGGCGTGATCGTCGTAGATGGCCTTGAGCGAACGCACTTCCGCCTCGATGCGGTCGGCCTCGGCGGCCAGTTCCGCGCGGCCGCCGTCGTCGATGTCCTTCGCCACGCCGCCCGGCACGATGCAGTCGAACAGGTAGCGGTGGCCGAACAGTTTCGCGCTGAGCCGCAACCAGTCCTCCTTCAGCCGCCAGAACTGCATGAAGCCGAAGCCGAGCGCGACGTCGTTGCCGAGGTAGCCGAGGTCGCCCAGATGGTTGGCGATGCGCTCGATTTCCAGGAACAGCGCGCGCAGCCACACGGCGCGCTCGGGCACTGCGCTGGCAGTGGCGCTCTCGACCGCCATGCAGTAGGCCCAGGCATAGGCGCTGTGCGAATCGCCGGAGACGCGTCCGGCCAGCTTGGCGCCGGTCGCGAGGTCCATGCCCTCGAAGCGTTTTTCCGTGCCCTTGTGGGTGTAGCCGAGGCGCTGTTCCAGCCGGAGGATGCGCTCGCCGATGATGGAGAAGCGGAAATGCCCCGGCTCGATGGTGCCGGCGTGGATCGGGCCGACCGGAATCTCGTGCACGCCGTCGCCCTCGACACGGATGAAGGGGTAGGCGTCGGTGTCGTGGATGGGCGGCAGACTCGGATCGAAGTCGCGGCGCAGCGGGAAAACGTTCGCCGGCCAGGCGCCGTGGCGCAGCCATTTGCGCTCGTCCACCGCTTCGCTGGCGGTGATGCCGAGCAGGTCGAAAGTCGCACGCTGCATGCGGTCGGCCTGCGGGAAGATGTGCGCGAGGTCGGGGTAGGCCGGCGCCTCCGCCGGCAGGGCGCTGCTCGCCCAGGCGAGCCCGGCGCCGGTGAGGAAGGCCGCATGAATGGCGAAGCCGCCATCCAGATGACGGTCGTCCGAGCCCCACAGGGCGACGAGCTGTCCGCCTTCCTCCTTGACTGCACGGGCCAGCGCGAGCAGCTGGCCGGCCTCCATGCGGCCGCGCCAGATGTGCCTGCCGAACGGATCGAGGTGCCAGTCGTGTTCGCCGATTTGCATGTCAGCCTCCCAGAAGTTGCGCGGCCTGCCGGTACCAGTCGGCGAGGTAGGGCGGGATGAACAGGCCCAGCATCAGCACTAGTCCCAGGTGCAGGAACACCGGCGCCAGCGCGGGCTGGTAAGGCAGCTTCGGCAATTCGGTTTCGCCGAACACCATCGGCTGCACCTTGCCGAAGATCGAGGCGAAGGCCACGCCCAGCGCCAGCAGCAGGAAAGGCGTGGCCCAGGGATGCTCGTGCATGGCGGTGGTGATGATGAGGAATTCGCTGGCGAACACGCCGAAGGGCGGCACGCCGAGGATGGCGACGGTGCCTAGCATCAGCCCCCAGCCGATGGTGGGGTTGGTCTGGATCAGCCCGCGGATGTCGGCCATCAGCTGGGTGCCGGCTTTCTGCGTGGCGTGGCCGACGGCGAAGAAGATGGCGGACTTGGTCAGCGAGTGCATGGTCATGTGCAGCAGCGCCGCGAAGTTCGCCACCGCGCCGCCCATACCGAAGGCGAAAGTGATGAGGCCCATGTGCTCGATCGACGAGTAGGCGAACATGCGCTTCACATCGGTCTGGCGCTTGATCAGGAAGGCGGCCAGCACCACCGAGAAGAGGCCGAAGCCCATCATCAGGTTGCCCGCCAGGTCGTTGCCGAGCGCGCCGTCGACCAGCACCTTGGAGCGCATCACCGCGTACAGCGCGACGTTGAGCAGCAGGCCCGACAGCACGGCGGACACCGGCGTCGGGCCTTCGGCGTGGGCGTCCGGCAACCAGCTGTGCAGCGGCGCCAGGCCCACTTTCGTGCCGTAGCCGACCAGCAGGAAGACGAAGGCCAGGGACAGCACCGTCGGCTCCAGCTGTGCCTTGACGCCGTTGAGATGCGTCCACAGCAAGGCGGTGCCGCCCGAGCCGAGAATTTTCTCCGCCGCGAAGTAGAGCAGGATGGTGCCGAACAGCGCCAGCGCGATGCCGACGCCGCACAGGATGAAATACTTCCACGCAGCTTCCAGCGAGGCCGGGGTGCGATATAGCGAAACCAGCAGCACGGTGGCGAGCGTCGCCGCTTCCATCGCCACCCACAGGATGCCCATGTTGTTGGTGGTCAGCGCCAGCAGCATGGCGCCGATGAAAATCTGGTAGCTGCTGTGATAGAGCCGCAGGCGCTGGGCGTTGAGCTTGCCGTGCTCCGCCTCGATGCGCATGTAGGGGCGCGAGAACAGCGCCGTGGTGAAGGCGACGAAGGCAGTCAGCGCGACCAGGAAGACGTTGAACGAGTCGATGAAGAACCAACCGGCACCCACCATCATCGGCCCCTGGTCGATGATGCGGTGGGTCAGCCACGCGGCGGCCAGCAGCGTGGCCAGGCTGAACAGCGCATTGATTTCCGGCGCGTGCTTTCTGCAGCCCCAGAGCGCCAGGAACACGCCCCCTGTCAACGGAATGCCGAGCAGCCAGTAGATTTCCATCTCAGCGTTCTTTCAGTTTTTCCATGTGTTTCAGATCCAGCGAATCGAAGGTCTCGCGGATCTGGAAGAAGAAGATGGAGAGCACGAACACCGCCACCATCACATCGAGGGCCACGCCCAGTTCGACGACAAGGGGCATCCCATAGGATGTGCTCGTTGCGGCGAAGAACAGACCGTTTTCCATCGCCAGGAAGCCGATCACCTGGGGGATCGCCTTCCTGCGCGTGATCATCATGAGGAAGGCGAGCAGCACGCAGGCGAGTGCGATGCCCAAGGTCGAGCGCATCACGGTGCCGGACAACTCGGAAATGGGCAGCGCCAGGTTGAACGCGAAGATCACCAGCACGATGCCGATCAGCATGGTGGTGGGGATGTTGATCATCGGTTCGACATCGCGGTCGACGTCGAGCTTTTTGACGATGCGGAAAAAGTACCAGGGCATGGCGATCACCTTGAGCACCAGGGTGATCGCGGCCGAGTAATACAGGTGGTGCTGGCCGGTGGACCAGGCGACCAGTGCAGTGGACGCCGTCAGCGCCGCGCCCTGCCAGGCGAACAGCGTGATCAGCCCGGCGATGCGGCGCTGCGACAGCATGGCAAAGGAAATCAGCAGCAGCAGGGCGGCCAGCAGGTTGACGATTTGCAGGTGGTAAGTCAGCGACACGTCACACCTCCAGCAGGAAATGAATCAGCATGCCCAGCACCGCCAGCAGGAAGGCGGTGCCGAGGAACTCCGGCGCGCGGAACAACCGCACCTTGGCCGAAATCGTCTCGATGAAGGCCAGCACGGCACCGCCGATCAGCAGTTTCGCGACCATGGCCACGAGCGCCAGCGGCAATGCGGCGATGTCCCCCTGCGCCGCGATCCCCCAGGGCAGGAACAGTGCGATGCCGAGCGCCGAATAGGTGAACAGCTTCAGCGCCACCGCCCACTCGATGAGTGCCAGATGGCGGGCCGAATATTCAAGGATCATCGCCTCGTGGATCATGGTCAGTTCGAGATGGGTGCTGGGGTTGTCGACCGGGATGCGCGCGTTCTCAGCCACCGAGATCATCCAGAACGCCACCGCGGCGAATGCCAGGCTGGGGTAGATGGCGAACTCCTGCAGCGCCAGGGTCTGCACGATGACGGGCAGTTCGGTCGACTGCGAAATCAGGCTGGCGGTGAAGAACACCATCAACAACGCCGGTTCGGCGAGGAAGGACACCAGCATCTCGCGGCGCGCACCCAGCGAGCCGAAGGCGGTGCCGATATCCATCGCCGCCAGCGCCAGGAACACCCGCGCCAGCGCGAAGATGCCGACCAGCGCGATGACGTCGGCGGCCGGCGAGAATGGCAGGTCGTTGGCGATGGTCGGTACGATGCCGGCCGCCAGCGCCATGCAGGCGAAGATCATGTAGGGCGCGAAGCGGAACAGCGGGCTGGCGTGGTGCGCGATCACCGCGTCCTTGAGGAACAGCTTCCGGAGCGTGCGGTATGGCTGGGTGATCGGCGGCGCAGTGCGGCCCTGCAGCCAGGCGCGGCACTGGTTGACCCAGCCCATCAGCAGCGGCGCCAGCAGGATAGCCAGCAGGGATTGGGCGAGTTGCAGGCTAACGCTCATCGTGTGGTGAAGATCAGGAGGAAGATCAGGGTGGCAAAGCTGTAGATCAGGTACCACTGGATGCGACCGTGCTGCAGCCGCCCGGCCTGTTGCGACAGCCAGTTCGTCACGCGCGCGATGGGTTCATAGAGAATGAACCAGAGCTTGTCCAGCGAGGCGCCGCTGTAGTGCGGCTTGCGGTCGAAAGGGTCGGGGGTTTCCCGTTCCACCTTCATGAATACCTCGAAAATCTGCCGGATCGGCTGGCCGAAGCCCTCGGCGCTGTCCTGCATGCGCGCGTCCTGTTCCGGATAGCCGCAATCCCACGGGTCGCTGCGGCGCACCCGGCCGTGGTAGACGCGACGCACCCACAGATAGGTCAGCAGCACGACCACGGCCACCACTGCGAAGAAGATCAGCGGCGCGTAGCTCGCGCGCTCCGCCGAAACGGGCGCCAGCATCAGCCAGTTGCCGTCGTTCACCAGCGTCTGGTTGCTCAGCAGGCGCACCACCGGGGCCAGCCAGGCAATGACCTGGGCGGGGAACAGACCCAGCAGCACGCAGCCTGCCGCCAGCCAGAGCATGCCCAGACGTTCCGGCCAGCTGGCTTCGTGCGCCTCGTGCAGCGCCGGATCGCGTGGCTGCCCAAGAAACACGACGCCGAAGAACTTCACCATCACATAGGCGGCCAGTGCTGCGGCCAGCGCCACGATCGCGGCGGCCACCGGAATCACCATGTTGAGGTAGGGATGGGTCAGGCCGGGGGTCATCAGAAAGGCTTGCAGCAGCAGCCATTCCGACACGAAGCCGTTCAGAGGCGGCAGCCCGGCGATGGCCAGCGCGCCGATCAGGGTCAGCCAGGCCGTCCACGGCATGAAGCGCATCAGGCCGCCCAGATGGCCCATGTGGCGCACCCCGGTGGCGTGCAGCACCGAGCCGGTGCCGATGAACAGCAGACCCTTGAAGAAGGCATGGTTGAGGGCGTGGTAGAGCATCGCGGTGAGCGTCAGCGCCGCCAGTGCGCCCTTGCCGTCGGTGTAGAAAATCAGCGTGAGGCCGAAAGCGGCGAGCAGGATGCCGATGTTTTCGATCGACGACCAGGCCAAGAGCCGCTTCATGTCCGACTGCACGGCGGCGAAGATCACGCCGTACAGCGCAGTAATCAAACCGAGCGCCAGTGCCAGCGTGCCCCACCAGCCGATCTGGATATTGAGCAGATCGAAGGTCACCCGCAGCAGACCGTAGATGGCGGTCTTCAGCATCACGCCCGACATCAGCGCGGACACCGGCGAGGGCGCGGCCGGGTGCGCTTCCGGCAACCACACGTGCATCGGCACCAGGCCGGCCTTGGCGCCGAAGCCGAACAGCGCCAGCAGGTACGCGGCCGAGGCCCAGAACGGCGTCATCTCGGCCAAGCGCATGGTGTCGAAGGTATAGTCGCCGTGGCCGCCCTGCAACACGCCGAAGGTGAGCAGCAGCGACACCGCGCCGACGTGCGCGATCAGCAGATAGAGGAAGCCGGCGCGGCGGATTTCGGGAATCTTGTGGTCGGTGGTGACGAGGAAGTAGGACGACAGCGCCATCACTTCCCACGCCACCATGAAGGCGTAGGCGTCGTCGGCCAGCAGCACGGTGACCATGCCCGCCAGGAACAGGTGGTACCACAGGGCCAGCAGCGCCAGCGGGCCGGAGGCCATGCTCTTGAAATAGCCGGACGCGTAGACGGTGATGCCGAACGCCGCGCCGCCCAGCAGCACCATGAAGAAGGCGGACAGGGCGTCCAGCCGCAGATGGAAAGGCAGGTCGGGCAGGCCGATCGGCAGGATGACGGCGGAGGCCGGCAGCAGCATGCCGGCGATGCCGACACCGGCGATGGCGAGTGCGCCCAGCGCACCCAGCGGAAACACCAGCCGGGTCAGCAGGTGCTGCGAGCCTTGCAGCAGCAGCGCCGCAAACCCCAGCACCAGCCAGAACAGCACGATACCCCAGGCCCACTGGACCGGATCGGGGGGAAGCAGGGAAAGCGTTGCCATCATTTTTGCTGGGTTGCCTATCGTGCCCGGGTTCCCGCACTCGCTGCGCGTGCGGTCCAATAACGGAATACTGCTACATCATGCGTCCTGTTTGAAAGCCTTATTGGTTCGTTCGTCGCTTTTCGTCTGTGCGCGTCAGGCCGGCGTGTTGCTGGGAGATGCCGTCAGCAGGCCGTGGCCGCCGCCTGCGGTCGGCGGCTCCTGCCCGGCCGGCCACGCCGGCGCCGCCACGCTTTCCTGGAAATCCTCGCCGCCCGGCTGCTGTCTGCACTCGCGGAAAATGCGGCTGGTGCAGTTGCTGCACACGTCGGGATCCATGTGCTTCATCGCGGTCTTGAGCGCCAGATCGCTGTTGGGAACGATGGCGTCGTCGGCCAGCAGGCCGTCTTCCTGCAGATCGCCCAGCATGCCGGCCACCTGCGGATTGGCGCGGGTGAAGATCACGTGCTGGCGTTCGCGCTTGGCGTGATGCAGCACGCCTTCCAGCGCGCGCTGGCCGGTGGTGTCCATCATCGACACCTTCGACATCCGGAGGATGACGACCGAGGGCTTGGTGCAGACCATGTCGTTGCAGATCGTGCGCTCGAAGGCCTTGGCCACGCCGAAGAACAGCGGACCGTGCGCTTCCTTGAACATGGTCTGCGGGCAGACGCCTTCCTTGTTCACCAGACCGGCATACTGGCTGTTGCCTGCGAGGTCGACTTCCTGCGGCGTGTTCTCGCTCATGTGCTTGATGAAGAGGAAGGACGCCAGCACCATGCCGATCTCGATCGCCACCGTGAGGTCGATGAAGACGGTCAGCAGCACGGTTGCCAGGAACACCGCGCGGTCGGCGTGCGGAGCGTGCTGCAGCAGGTGCTTGGCGTGATGGAACTCGCCCAGCTTGCTGGCGACCATGATGAGAATTGCGGCCAGCACGGCCATCGGCACGGCGCTCGCCAGCGGGGCGGCCATCAGGATGATCAGCAGCACGATCACCGCGTGCGAGAAGCCGGCCATGCGGGTGCGTGCGCCGGAGAGGATGTTGGTTCCGGTGCGGGCGATCACGCCGGTGGCGGGCATGCCGCCGAACAGCGGCGACAGGATGTTGGCCGCACCCTGGGCCAGCAGCTCGCGATTGGAGTGATGGCGGTCGCCGGACATGTTGTCGGCCACCACGGCGGACAGCAGCGCTTCGACGCCGACCAGGATGGCGATGGTGAAGGCCGGGCGGACCAGTTCCAGCATGTGCGAAAAGCTGACCTCGGGCAGGCTCGGCGCCGGCAGTGACGACGGCACCTGGCCGAACAGCGTGGCAATGGTTTCGACCGGAAAACCCAGCGTGACCGCAACGACGGTGCCGACGACCAGGCCGATCAGGGCGCCGGGTACGCGCTTGAGGTAAGGCAGCTTGGGGCCGTATTTGATGGCGGCGATGGTAATCAAGGTCAGCAGAATGGCCCAGCCGTTCACCGCGGCCAGATGCTGGAACGTCTCCAGCATGTTTTCGTGGAAAAATTCATGCTTGGGCAGGCGTTCGACCAAGCCGCCGGCATCGAGGATTTTCTCACCGTCCGCCGTACGCGCGACCAGTCCGAGCACGTTGTTGAGCTGGGTCGCGATGATGCTGATGGCAATGCCCGAGGTGAAGCCCAGCACCACCGGGTGGGGGATGTACTCGATCAGCTTGCCGAAGCGCAGCCAGCCCATCAGCACCAGCAGCACGCCCGCCATCATGCCGGCGATCATCACGTCCTGGAAGCCGTTGAGGGAGGTCAGCGAGATGGCCGCCAGCACCGGGATCAGCGCCGCCGCCGCACCGGCGATCTGGAAGCGCGAGCCGCCGAATATCGCGACCAGCGAGCCTGCCACCACCGAGGTCAGCAGGCCCTGGATGGGCGTTGCACCGGAGGCGATGGCAAAGGCCAGGCCCAGGGGGATCGACACCACCGCCACGATCAGACCGGCCGTCAGGTCGGCTTTCAAAAGGTTGCCTGTGTAGCGTGTCCAGCTTGCCGGGAAAAAAATCATCGTGTCGGGTCCTGAGCCTGTCTTGGGGTATGGGTTGAATCCGTGGATTTATCTTGCCGGTGCGACCACGCAGAACAGGTCTTCTGCCGCATCTTTACCCAGCTGTTCGTAAATTGCGGCAATCGCCTGGTCTTCCGTGGCGAACACCTTGTCCAGCCCGATCGTGTCGAGCAGCCCGGTGGCGCGCATCACGTCCAGCACCTGTTTTTTCAGGCCGCTGAACACCAGGGTGATCCCCGCGCCCTTCAGGCGTTCGACCAGATGATGAATGACCTCTTCGCCGGACGCGTCCAGCTGGTTGATGCCGGCGCCCACCACCAGCACGTATTTGGCGTCAGGGTGATTGGACACGGCTTCCAGCACCGCGTCTTCGAAGTAGGCGACGTTGGCGAAGTACAGCGAGCCGTCGAAGCGGATCGCCACCACGTGCTTGCTGGTGGGCAGGTCGGGGTTCACCTTGAGGTCGCGCAGGGTGCCGTCCTTGAAGCGGCCGAGAACCGCGACGCGCGGCGACATGGTGCGGTACAGGTAGAGGCCGAGCGCCAGGCCCGCGCCGACCATGATGCCGTTGTCCAGATGCGGCGCGAAAGCCAGCGTGGCAATGAAGGTGACCACTGCGGCGATGCCGTCATGCTTGCTGGCCTGCCAGGCATGCTTGACTGCCTTGAAGTTCACCAGGCCGATCACCGCCATGATGATGATGGCGGCCAGCACGGCCTGCGGCAGGTGGTACAGCAACGGGGTGAGGAACAGCAGCGCGATCAGCACGATCAGCGCGGTGATCACCGAGCTCATGCCGGTTTTGGCGCCCGAATTCATGTTGACGGCCGTGCGCGAGAACGAGCCCGAGACCGGGAACGCCTGGGTGAAGCTGCCGACCACGTTGGCCAGGCCCTGGCCGATCAGCTCCTGGTTGGGATCGATACGCTGCTTGGTCCTGGCCGCAACGGCCTTGGCGATGGAGATGGCTTCCATGAAACCCACCAGCGAAATCACCAGCGCGGCGGACAACAGCGAACCGAGGGCATCCAGGTTGAAGCTGGGCATCTTGACGCTGGGCAGGCCTTCCGGGATGGCGCCCACCACCTCGCCCCCGCCTACCAGCTGGAAGCCGTTGGCGTTGATTTTGCGCAGGCGGTAGCGCGTCTCATCCAGCGTGATGTCCTGCGGCGCATTGTCCGCACGGTAGATCGCCAGGGTCGCGCCGCTTGCGTCCGTACTGCGCACCACCTGCAGGTGGCGAAGTCCGGCCTTTTCCTTGGCGAGCGCGGCTTCTGCGTCGCGCAGGTCGATCCGCAACAGTGCCAGTTCAGCCTCGGTTTGCACGACGCCGATGTTGGCTTCGTCCGTGGTTTTCTGCGCGGTTTTCAATGCGGCTGCTTTGCCTGCGATTTGCGTGTTCAGCTCGTCTACCCGTTTGGCTGCGGCCATGCTCTGCTGCACCACGGCCTGCAGTTCGGGATCGGCGATTTGTTCAGGCGTGCCGGCCGCGTTGCGCTCGAAGCCGATCGACCACGACAGCAGCGTGGTCACCACCACCGCAATCAGCACGCCAGGCAGCTTGGGCGCATATTTCTTGATGCTCCACATGATGGCGATCGCCAGCGCGCCCATCGCCAGGGTCGGCAGATGGGTGTCGCCGATCAGCTTGACCACGCCGACGATGTCGTTGATGAAGTGCTCGCTGCGACCCATCGGCACGCCGAACAGCTTGGATACCTGCGACAGCGCGATGATGATGGCCGCCGCATTGGTGAAGCCGACGATGACCGGGTGCGACAGGAAGTTGACGATCACCCCCAGCTTGAACACGCCGAGCAGCAGCTGGATGATGCCGACCAGCAACGCCAGCATGATGGCCAGCGCGATGAAGTTGTCGGAGCCCGGCGCCGCCAGCACCGCCAGCGACGACGCCGTCAGCAGCGATACCACGGCCACCGGCCCGGTGCCGAGCTGGTTCGAGCTGCCCCACAGGGCCGCCACCGCCACCGGCAGGAAGGCGGCATACAGGCCGTAGTACGCGGGCAGACCGGCCAGCTGCGCATAGGCCATCGACTGCGGGATCAGCACCAGGGCCACGGTGATGCCGGCCATGAAGTCGGCCTTGAGGACGTCGCCCTTCATGGGGAACCAGCGCAGGAAAGGCAGGAATTTGGTCAGGTAGGCAGGCATGGGCGTATGTCTAGTCGGTTGAATGCAGGTGAATTAAGCGTGTTTCTTCTCGGGCGACGCCGCGGTTACCAGCGGGCAGGCCAGCCGTTTCCAGGGGTCGCTGCTGCGATCCTGGGCCAGCGCCTCCCAGCCTTCGCGGGAGTCGATCACCACGGCCGCGATGTTTTCATGGGCGTTGGCGTAGTCCACCAGGTCGCGCCGGCGCAGGCTGGGCTTCACCTCCAGGCTGAAGGGCAGTCCCGCCTGACGCAGCGAGGACAGAAAATCGTCCATTTCGGCCGGCGGCGTCTTGCCGGCGGCGATGACCTGGATTTCCAGGTCGGCCTCGAGGCGGCTGCACAGCGACAGCGCCGACGTCAGCAGGCGCGGGTCGACATGCCCCTCGCGGACGGCGAGCAAAACGGTACGTTGTTTGCCAGGGTGGGTCATTCCAGGGACGCGCTATTGGGACGTCCCCTTAATGCAGCATGCGTGCCAGCCGCGACAATACAATCCAAGTGACTGAATTAAAATGGAATATTCCAAAATTTGGAATGCTCGAATCTTCCTGGCATGTTGCATTACGCAACGATTGGAGGGTGCTCAGGAAAGGAGGCCGCCTGGGGCAGGCAACAGCGCATTGTTAAATCTAGGTTAAAACTTAAACCCCCAACATGTTGCAATCAGTACGGCATTGTTGCAGCATGCAACAAATGTGGGCATGCATGGCCATGCGCACGAATGACGGGAGTGCGCATGACGAGCGGCAAGCTACTGATCGTGGACGACGACAAGGTCGCCATGAAAAATCTGGAACAGGTGATGAAAAAGGAAGGCTACGCGGTCACCGCTACCCAGAGCGGCAGCAATGCCCAGGCCCTGCTGGAGAAGCAGCCTTTCGACGTGGTGCTGAGCGAACTGCACATGGACAAGGTGGACGGCATGCAATTGCTCAGGCGCTGCCGCGAAAGTCTTCCCGATACGGAAGTCATCCTGTTCACCGGCCAGGCAACGCTGGAGTCAGCTGTCGAGGCGATGAAGCTGGGCGCCTTCTATTTTCTTGCCAAACCCTGTCAGCCGGATGAGCTGCGCAAGGTGGTGGCGGGGGCGCTGGAAAAAATCCGCCTCAGGTGCGAAGGCCGCAGTCTCAGGCAGCAGGTGGAAAGCTATCAGGGCGAACTGCGCATCCTCACCCAGGACAGCCGCATGCAGCACCTCCTCGACATGGCGCGGCAGGTCGCCCCCACCGACTGCAACATCCTCATCACGGGCGAATCCGGCACCGGCAAGGAGCTTTTCGCGCGCTACCTGCACCACCACAGCCGGCGCGACCCCCGTCCCTTCGTGGCGGTGAACTGCGGCGCCTTCAACGAGGAGCTGCTGGCCAACGAACTGTTCGGCCACGTCAAGGGCGCCTTCACCGGCGCCCACGCCGACAAGAAGGGCCTGCTGGAAGCCGCCAGCGGCGGCACGCTGTTTCTGGACGAGATCACCGAAATGTCGCCCACCATGCAGGTCAAGCTGCTGCGCGTGATCCAGGAAAAGGAAGTGCTGCCGCTGGGCGCCACCACGCCGGTGAAAATCGACGTGCGCTTCATCGCCGCCACCAATCGCGACGTGCAGGAGATGGTGAAGCTGGGCGGCTTCCGCCAGGATCTCTACTTCCGCCTCAACGTCGTCAACCTGCACATTCCCGCCCTCTCCGCGCGCAGGGAAGACGTGCCGCTGCTCGCCCACCATTTTCTGTCCAAGCACGCCGCGCTGATGGGCAAGGACGTCGGCGAATTGGCCCCCGACGCCCTCGACCTGCTGCGTGCCTACGACTTTCCCGGCAACGTGCGCGAACTGGAAAACATCATCGAGCGCGGCGTCGCGGTCACCACCGGCCACAGCATCGAATCCGCCCACTTGCCCGGCGACCTGCGCGATCTTTCGATCCGCACCTTCCGCAAGAAGGCGGGCCGCATCCCCACCCTGGAAGAACAGGAACAGGACTACATCGCCTGGGTGCTGCAGGAAGCAGGCGGCAACCAGACCGCCGCCGCGCAGATGCTCGGCATCGACCGCGTTTCGCTTTGGCGCAAGCTGAAGCGGTACGAGGCGGAAAAGGGGTAGGCCGGGCGATGCTCTGGTGAAGCCGGCGCGAAGGTGTCCAGGGTGTGCTTGCTAAGCATCGTCGCACCCAAAAACAAATGTTCCATCGAATGCTTATGTGTTAACTGATCAAGGGTTTCGGAACCTATCCAAGGCCTCGCGAGTGGGCGCTGACAAGGTCAGCGTCTTCTGCGCAAGACGCTCGGTACCGCTTGAATACGAGTAGGGATCAGCGGGATCAGTTGGTCGTGGAATACCAAGTTGCTTAAGACTGGCGGGCACCAATTCCTTGGCCAATCGTTCAGTCAGCCGCTTGCGGGATTCGTAAGGTTCATTCAGTGATGCCGCCTGCATGCGGGCATAGGAAAGAATACCGGCCCAATTTCCGTTTTTGCTGGCGGCACCACTGAAGACGAAGTTCGTATCGCCACTGAAGATATCAGCTTCGGTTACGCCCACGATCATGGTCCGCCGGTCGTCGCTGCGTAACGGTGCCACCCTATCAATCAGCCGATCGACGTAAGGTTCCGCCCGGTATTGGCCAGGCTTATCCGTGAACTCCTCCAGAAAGGTGCGAACGCGGAAGCGGGACAAGGCATCTTCCTTAGTGGTCGTAGTGGCCAATCTATTCGCATACATATCCTTCGTCCAGCCGCCAAAGTCGATCGGTTTGCTACTTTTATGCTGAATCAGACTCCGTATCTCTCGTTCCCGATATACACGATCGGGCTGACCCCACTGCCAAGCATTCGGGAGCCGAGCGATACGTACTGGAACCTTGAAGCTTTCAGAATAGAGCCGTCCGGCTTCCTCTAGCAGCCTTTCGTCACAAGGGGCTATAGGAATTAGAACCAGCTGCAAACCGCGAAGACCTGCTTCAAGCACAGGCATGGGTGCACGTTCTCTAAATCCAAGCAGTTTGGAGGCTCGCGCAGTGAACTGTGGGTTCTCTGCGTTATCCCAGACAGCTTGCGCGCTCGCACGTGCGGCGCCGGGATCGCGTGTTTTTTCAGCGAAGTCAAGTTGGGCATCGAAAGAAGTTGGCGACCACGTAATCACCTGCTGAAGTACTGCCACCGCCTCCTCCGTCTTCCCCTCTGAAATCAGATCGCGTGCGTGTTGATGAATTTCGTTGGCCCACCGGCCTATCTCCACGTTGTCCATTTGGATCGCTTCATCGTATCGCTGGTGGTTCAACGCCCTGCGCAGTGCCACGAGATGCCCTTCGTCACGAATCGGCTTTTTGGTATGGGTTATCCACGTCCAGGAGAGGAAGGCCTTTGGAACCTTGGCGACGTACCGAAGAAAACGAATGGATTTTTCGTTCCACGCTACCGAAAACTCTGCGTTTGACCCGGATAGAAACTGCGCATCCAAGGGCGTCAGTTTGTCATTCTGAGCCTTCAATGTTTGCTCATAAAACGCCTCACAACGCGGCCGATCGCAGATGATCTGTTCTACGTTCAAAAGCACATCGCCACTTGCACTCTTGTACATTGCGACCTTGACTCCCTCTTTCTCGTCCTGCGAGACAAGCTCCAACGGCCGTCCATCAATCGTCAGAACGTCTGAATAATACGAGGGCAAAAAAGATGGGGCTGTTGGCGCTGCAGTCGCAGAAAATGCGGCTGCAGGAATGAAGACAACCAAGATGATGCGGCACACGAACAATGAAATGGTTTGAGTCCAACTACAAACCGAGTCAGCTAAAAATGTCCCGAATGAGTTCGATGTTGCCGCACACATCGTGTTACTCATGATGATCCTTTCATCACCTACTTGATTACGGTGAAGACCTGGGAAAGCTCAATTGTCTGACCGCTAACCAGATCCCGAACGGTAGCCTCAATTCGATATTTACCGACTGGGTCTGTCAGCGAAGTCGTGATGCCCAAAACAGCCCCAGTCACCACCTCACCGGGCACAGGCGCTTTATCCTTCCACAGTTCGGCATGCTCGATGTGCGAACTTAATGCCCCATCAGGAAAATAGACTCGATAGTCAGCTTCCGCATCACATTTTCCCATTGCGTTGGATGCGCACCCCACAAGCTTAATGGCGCTAACAACCCGCACACCACGGCGAGCAGTTTTCACGGGACGCTTGGCGTCCTTGTCTAAAATCAACAGCCCAGCGGCAAATTTGTCTTTCAGCTCCTCCCGTACTTCTGCTTGCGATACGAGCGTGGTTCCACCCAGAACAAAAAACACCAGTAACCGTAAAAACATAGAACCTCCATTCGGGGTGTTTTCGAACAGGTATTTCGGTGGTCTAGATCGCCCCCCGAGCTGAAGCTCGAAACACTAAGTCAAATGTCCAAAGATTGATATACAACTTAAGTCGTAGACGAGGGGCTGCCTCTGCGGTTTGATAGGCATCGATGAATGTTGCTAGTCGGCTGGGGAGCATCGCAAATCCTGCCGTTCCAGCGGGGGATGCCTGCCTGTCGCGATCCAGCCTCCTCTGTTCGGCGGCCAGCCGCAGGGAACCTAGTTACCTGAATGAGTGATGGAGGCGCATTGAACCTCCTCGACGAATTGGAATCGTGGATTGCGCATTGCCCTGTGTCAGGGCAATGCCTCATCCAATACAGCGCAGCCCGAATGGGTGAATGCCAAGCGTGCCATGTCGATGCGCAAGGAAGGGTGATCAGGCGAGGGCCCGCGTCAATCATGCGGACGCACCGCACGCTCAGAACTCGTTGCGGATGCGCTTGTAGCCCTTGACTAGTTCGTGGTTGGCCTGCGCCACGCTTTCGGAGAAGCCGGTCACATCGGGGGTGACGGGTTCGATGCTGGCGAGCTCCTCGTCCGAGTGGATGTTGCAGGTGGAGGGAATATAGAAGCCGTCGGGCACGCTGCAGCCCTCGACCACCGAGTTGTGGCGCACCACCGAGCCCTCGCCCACCACGCAGTTGAACAGCACGGAGTTGAAGCCGATGAACACGCGGTCCCCCACCTTGCAGGGCCCGTGCACGATGGAGCGGTGAGCGATCGAGGTGTACTCGCCGATCTCGACCCGTCCGCCGGCCTTGGAGTGGATGACCACGCCGTCCTGGATGTTCGAGTGCGCGCCGATGACGATGGGTTCCATGTGACCGTTCTCGTCGACTTCGTCGGCGCGTATGACCGCATAGGGTCCGATGAAGACGTTCTCGCCGATGATAATGTGGCCACAGATGATGGCGGTGGGGTCGACAAAGGCGGTCTCGTGCACGACCGGCAGGTCGCCTCGCGGGTTGCGGCGAATCATGGTGGTTTCCCTTCTTGTTGCGTGGCTAAAAAATCAGATGGCCCTCATGGGCGCCAGGGCACGCGCCGGTTCGGAAACCCGGCGGCGGCGTGAAGCAGGAATCTGGCGCAGGGGACAGGCTTCTTAAAGCGCCCGCTCAGGCATGCCCCTGTGCTTGGTGATAGAACAATCCAGCCAGTCGTGCAAAGGCGCCGGTGCGGCCGACCCTCATCATCTCCGGGCCTTCCTGGCTCTTGCGGGCGGGCATCATGCGGCGCGTGCGCCCATCGCAGACGACCAGGTCGGGGCGCCAGCTGCGGATCAGGGCGGACAGGGCGGCGCGCGGCTCCCCCCAGATCACGGTGGCTTGCGCCTGGTCGAGTCCGTGCCGCATCAGGTCGTGCTCGAGCCGTTTCTGTTCCGCCGGCGCCAGGCGCGCGGCACGCTCTCCAGGAAGATTCCCGGCAGGCCCGTCCAGCTCGAAACCGGATCGGGTGTCCAGCACGCTCACCACCAGCAGGTCGACATCTGCCGACGCGGTGATCTCGCTGGCGCGGCGCAGCAGGGTCGAACCGTTGTAGCCGTGGGTGAACGGAACCAGGATGCGTTGGCGGGTTTTCATGGCTGGACTCCTACAGGGAACAAGGGGTGGGGATGGCCGGCCGGCTCGACCCGCACCGGTGCGCATTCGCGGAAAATGCGTGCGTTGCAGGTACGGCAGACATCGCGGTCCAGGCGGCGGTAGATTTCGGCGATGGCTTCGGTCTTGGAATCGAACAGGTTGGCGCCGCCGATCGTTTTCAGGGCGCCGCTTTTCGCCAGCTGTTCCTGCACCGTGTCCTTGACGCCGATCAGATAGAGGCCGCCACCCGCTTGGCGCCGTCGCCGCGCCTCGTCGGCGAGGGCTTCGGCACCGGCCATGTCGATGAAGTTGATGCCGTGCGCGATGATGGCCACGTGTTTCTGGTCGGGCCGGACGATGTCCTGGGCGGCCAGCCTTTCGCGCACGTGCGCGGTGGCGCCGAAGAACAGCGAGCCGTCGATGCGCACGAAGCGCAGTTGCGGGCAGTGCGGCGCGTTGTCAACATCGGTGAACTTGCGCTTCTTGCTGTGCGGATCGGGTACGCGTTCCCGCACCTGCGGCTTGGAGGTGCGCGCCAGATACAGCGAAAGCGACATCAGCACGCCGATGATGATGGCCTCTTCCAGCGTCAGGAACAGCGTCGCCGCAAAGGTGGCGGCCATGATGGAGAATTCGCGGCGGCTGGTCTTGATCGTGTGGGCGATTTCCTTGAAGTCGATCAGACCCCAGGCGACCAGGAAAAGGATGCCGGCCATGGCGGCGTTGGGCAGGAAGCGCGCCCACGGCGCAACCAGCAGCACCACCAGCAGCAGGAAGAAGCCCGCCATCATCGCCGCCAGTGGCGTCTTGGCGCCGGCCGCGTAGTTGACGCCGCTACGGTTGAAGGAACCGGTGGCGACGTAGCCGGAGAAGAACGCGCCGGCGAGGTTCGACATGCCCTGGCCGATGAATTCCTGGTTGCCGTCCACGTGCTGGCCGGAACGCGCCGCCAGTGCGCGCGCAATCGACACCGCCTCGGTCAGCGCCAGCAGTGTCACCGCCACCACGCCGGATGCGATTGCGCGGATGCTTTCGCCGTCCAGCGACGGCGCCGACAGGGGCGGCAGGCTCGCCGGTAGCGCGCCCACGGTGGACATCTGCACGCCGTACCAGACGCTCAGCGCCGCGGCCGCGGCCGAGCCGCCCAGCATGGCGACGATCATGTAGGGCCACTTGGGGAAATAGCGCTTCACCGCGATGCCCAGCGCCAGCGTCAAGGTGGCCACCGCCATCACGCCCGGCTGCACCTGGTCGAACTGGCTGAACAAGGTGCTCCAGGTGTCGCTGAACGACGCGCCGCGCGCAATCTCGAGGCCGAAGAAATGCTTCACTTGGTTGGTGGCGATCAGGATCGCCGCACCGGCGGTGAAGCCGGTCACCACCGAATGCGAGATGAAGTTGACCAGCGTGCCCATGCGCGCCAGTCCCATCACCAGCTGGACCAGGCCGACCAGGAAGGTCAGGGTCAGTGCCAGGCTCACATATTGCGCCGAGCCCGGCTCGGCATGCGGGGAGAGCACCGAGAACAGCACGATCGAGGCCGCCGTCGTCGGCCCCGACACCAGGTGCCAGGACGAGCCGAACAGCGCCGCGATGATGGCCGGGATCATCCCTGCATAAAGACCGTATTCCGGCGGCATGCCGGCGATGGTGGCGAACGCCACCCCCTGCGGCAGCGCCACCAGCGCACCGGTCAGTCCGGCGATCAGGTCATCGCGCAGGGTTTGCTTGTTGACGCGGTTGCGCCAGCGCAGAAACGGCAACAGACGGGGCCAATCGAGGCGGAGGGGAGGGATGCTCAGGCGGGCAAGAGGGGATGACATCGCTGGAAAATTCCGACCGTGGAGATAGGTCAGATCGTAGCGATGAGGGTGTTAACACATGGTTAAGCGGGGGGCAAGGCGAGGTTAAGTTGGTAGGCTGAGAATGCCTCGAACTGCTTGTTACATTTTTTATGTACTGAACTTAGTATGTAGCTCCAGCAATTCACCATACAAATCGCCGGCTACTCTGGTATTTGCTTCGAGCTTCCAAAGCTCTTGTCTTATTTCAGCAGCAGTCTCGTTAACCAATAAGTTGGTCATATACGTGTGTGCTGCTCTATGGGCCAATTCATTCCGGTCTTTTGAAAAACCAATGAGCCTGGAAAAAAGTTCTTCTGAAATACAGGGTTTGAATTCCCAAGCTAAACCACCAAGGCCATAGTCGTTTTTGATTTTTTCGAGCCGTTTGTCATCTGGTTTCAATTGTCCATTGGAAACACATTTAAGGATGCAATCACGAACCAAGCTCTCTACAGCTTGGCTCCACATTAATGCTTTGAAGACTGATTCCTTGTATATGTCCACTCGTTCTTTACATGTAACAGTCTGTATTTGTACAGATCGTGGAGTAATCCACTTGCTTCCCTATCGCGCAAACACGACCGTAACCGTCGTGCCCTGCTGCTCGCCGCTCTCCAGCCGAACCTGCCAGCCATAGCGGTCGCAGATACGCTTGACCAGCGACAGGCCGATGCCGGCGCCGGTGCTGGTGATGTCGCGGTAGTGGCGCAGGAAAGCCTGGTCGATGGCGTTGGCGGGGATTCCGCGGCCGGTGTCGGAGATGACCAGGCTGCGGCTGTCCTGGTGGATGGTGACGCTGCCGGCGTCGGTGTAGGAAAAAGCGTTGCGCACCAGATTGCTGACCAGGATGTCGACCAGCCCGCAATCGGCGGTGACGACGAGGGTGGGATCGGTCTGCACGTCCACGGCAACCGGTTTGCTGCCTAGGACATGTTGCTGTCTTTCCACCGCCTCTTCGATCACCGCGGCGACCTGGCAGCCGCCGCCGGCTTGGGCGTGGTCTTCGCGCGCCATGAGCAGAAGGGCGGTGCCGAGTTCGGCGATGTCGCGCGCGGCGCGCTCGATGCGCTGCACGCGCGTTTTCTGTTTGTCGCTCAGCGTGTCGTCGTCCAGCAGCACTTCGGTGGCGCTGAGGATGACGGCGAGCGCGGTGCGCAATTCGTGGCTCATGTCCGCACCGAACGCCCGCTCGCGTTCGATGAAGGCGCGCATGCGGCTGAGCTGGCGGTCAAATACGCCGGCCAGTTCCTCGATCTCGCGGTCGTGGAAGTGCTCGGCCAACGGGTGGTCCCAGTCTTCCGGCCTGCGGTGCCGCACCCGTGCAGCGAGGTCGGCCACCGGCGCGACCGCTGCGCCGGACAGGAAGAAGCCGAGCAAGGCGGAGAGCAGGGTCATGGCAACGGAAACGATGCTGAGCTGCTGGGCAAAGCGCCGCTCGCGCTTGAGCTTCAGGGAGATGTCGTAGAGCAGGTAGTAGCGTGCGTTATCCCGGTCCAGCACGGCTGCCCGGTAGGACAGGGTGCCGACGCGGACTTCGTGGCGGCCGGGCGCGAGCGTGGCGAGATAGTCCGGCACGCCATCCGTTTCGCCGGCTTCCCGCACAAAGCCCTGCAGGGTGACAGTGGACGGCGGCAGGGAGAGGGGATTGCGCTCGCGGCGGGCGATGTAGTCGTCCAGTTCCGCGGTCAGGGTTTCGTCGATCAGTCGCACGCTCAGGTCGTGGGCGGACTGGTACACCATCACCGCCATGACCAGGCTGAGCAGCGCGCCAAAAACCGCGAAGTAGAGGGCGACGCGCGCGCGCAGGCTATGCAGGCGGAACATCCGGGGCTTTCAGCTGATAACCCACGCCGCGCACGGTATGCAGCAACGGCGGCAGGTCGGGCGGATCGATGGCCGCGCGCAGGGTGTGCATGTGCACGCGCAGGGAATCGGAATCGGGTGGCGAATCGCCCCAGGCCCCCTGTTCGATTTCGCGCCGCCACACCACATTGGGCGAGCGCTTCATCAGCAGCTCCAGAATGCGCAGCGGCAGCATGGGCAGGCTGAGGGTGCGGCCTGCGCGCTGCACGACGCGGGTGCCGAGGTCGAACACCAGGTCGGCCACCCGCAGCCGGTTCAGGTGCTCGCTGCCCCTGGCGCGCCGCACCAGGGCGGCGAGGCGCAGTTCCAGCTCGCGCAGTTCAAACGGTTTGGTCAGATAGTCGTCGGCGCCTTCGCCGAAGCCGGCGACCTTGTCTTCCAGCGTGGCGCGCGCGGTCAGCATCAGCACCGGGGTCGCTGATTGCGCGTCCTGGCGCAGGCGGCGGCACAGGGTGAGGCCGTCGATGCCGGGCAGCATCAGGTCGAGCACGATGACGTCGTGGGGTTGGGTGACCGCGAGATGCAGGCCGGTTACGCCATCCTGCGCCACATCGACCTGATGGCCATGGCCCTCCAGAAAATCGGCGATGTTCGCCGCCAGATCTGCATTGTCTTCAACGACCAGGACGGAAAAGAGGGTGCGGTCGCTCATGGCAGGCAGCGGGGAAGGGAGGGGCGCATGCAGGCCTTTTAACACCGCGGCGCCGTCGGCGTCCAGTCGGGGAGGGCCGGAGGCGCAGCTGACCGGCGCTCCGTCCTCATTCCGGGCGAGGCGGGCGCACCAGCGGCAGCACGTGCGCATCCTGCTGCGGCAGGTCGCGCTCGGCGAGCACCAGCAGTGCCTTGTGAAACTCGCCCGGCAGGCGCTTCATGGTTTCCGCGGCTTGCGGGGCGTAGTGCACCACTTCGTACGGCACCCGTTCGTCGAGTGCGCTGCGCGCCTGCGGACGGAAGTGCTGCCACGCCAGTTCGACCCAAGCCTTGTTCTGGCTGTCGACGAAAATGAATTCTTCGGCATCCAGTACCGCCATGTACTGCAGGTTGCGGATCGGCACGAACAGGCATTGACCGGCACGCGCCAGCAGGGTGTGGGCAAGGTTGTAGGTGGCGGCGGGAAGAAAGTCCGGCAGCCGCGCAATTTCCTGCTCGCGATAAAAGCGTTCTTCCATGGCGTAAAAATAACAGCCCTTCGCCTCCTGGGTGAAGCAGTTTTTACGCAGGGCTATGGGTTCGCGCGGTGAGTGCAGGCGGAAATGGCCGGCCCTTGAGGCAAAATGGCGCTCATTGACTTCGAGTTGCAACGACCCTACCGATCCCACGCCATGACCCATCTCCACGCCGCCCCCGCCCCGGACCTGATTTTCGATACCCATCTGGAACACTTCGACCGCGACGTCATCGAGGCCTCGCACGCGCTGCCCATCCTGGTCGATTTCTGGGCCGACTGGTGCCCGCCCTGCCGCGCGCTGACGCCGGTGCTGGAGCGCGTCATCGCGCATCACGCCGGCAAACTCCACATGGCCAAGGTCGAGGTCGACGAAGGCGCCAACATGAAGCTCGCCGGGCGCTACGGCCTGCGCGGTTTTCCCACCGTGCTGCTGTTCGTCAAGGGCGAGATCGTCGGCCGGTTTTCCAGCGCCAAGCCGGAGCATTGGGTGCGCGAATTCATCGCCGAGCACACCGATATTGAATAGGTCCGTGCTGGTGCTCGACACCAACGTCGTGCTCGATCTTCTCTATTTCGACGACGCAAAGGCCCGGCCCTTGCGACACGCGCTGGAAGCGGGGCGCGTACGCTGCGTGACGGCGGACACCACGCTGGACGAGTGGCGCCGCGTGCTCGCGTACCCCGAATTTTCTTTGGATCCAACCCAACAGGCGGCGCTGGTCGCGCGCTATCAGGCCGTGTCGGTAAAAGCGCACTCCGCCGGTGCGGACACCGGTCTGCCCCCCAAGGGGACTCCGATCCACGACGGGCTGGAGCCCGTGTGGAGTCGTATGCCGCGTTGCAGCGACCCCGACGACCAGAAGTTCATCGAGCTGGCCGCTGCGGTCCGCGCGCAGGGCCTGGTCAGCAAGGACCGCGCGGTGCTCAAGCTGCGCCGGCGCTGTGAGCCCCATTTCAGGGTGATGACGCCGGCCGAGGCGGTGCGCTGGCTGGACGAGAAACCCGTCTGAATACATCAGGGGGTCAGCCCGCGTCCTGCGGCTGAAAGCGCCGCCGCGCCGCCTCGCTGACCGCCACCACCGCCGGATGGCTCAGCCGCCGCTCCACCGAAATGGCAAAGAAGCGTTCGCGGATCTCCAGCGTCTGCCCCAGCTCGACCACTTCGTACTGCCGCATCACCTCCTGTGCCGTGGTCAGCGGCACCGGAAACACGCCGGCGCCCGCCTGGCCGAAGGCGCTCATCAGTGCGCTGTCGTCGAACTCGCCGACGACGGTGGGCTGGATGCCGCGGCGCTCCAGCCAGCGCACCAGTGGCGCATGCAGTGCACTGTCCGCACCCGGGATCAGCAGCGGGGCGCCGTGCAGGTTGGCAGGAAAGTCCGGCTCCAGGGTCTCGGCGACCGCGCGCGCCGCCAGAAAGGCGATGCCGCATTCTCCCAGCGGGTGGCTGTAGCCCTTGATGTCCATGCTGGACGGCAGCGGGCGATCGGCCAGCACCATGTCGAGCCGGTGGACGGCGAGGTCGGCGGCGAGCTGCTCCAGCCGGTCTTCCCGGCACACCAGCTTGACCGGCTCAGCCAGCGTCAGTGCGGGCGCCAGCAGCTGGTAGGCGATCACTTTGGGCACGACGTCGGCGATGCCGACCCGGAATGGATGGACGCGCGCGGCGGAGCGGTTGTGCAGGGCCTCCTCGAGCTCGGCGCCGACATGGAAAATTTCGTCGGCGTAGGTCAGGGCAGTGCGCCCGGCATCGGTCAGCTCGAGCCGTCGGCCGCTGCGGCGGAACAGCGCCACCCCCAGGCGGTCTTCCAGTATGCTGATCTGGCCGGACAGCGTCTGCGGTGTCAGGTGCAGCTTCTCGGCAGCTCGGTTGATGGCGCCGGTTTTGGCCACGGTCCGGAAATAGTGCAAGTGCTTGTAATTGAGCATGGCCGAATCAGATCGTTAAAACCGAACAATAGCAGTATAAAAATCGAATTTTATTGGTGTGTTGCTGTCTGTATCCTGTCACCTGTTTGTTAAAAGGCTTTGTCCTTCATTCTGGAGAACATCATGAAACGCATTGTTCTGTTCCTTGCCACCAACATGGCCATCGTGCTGGTGCTGTCGATCACCATGCGCGTTCTGGGCGTCGAGCCCTATCTCACCGCGCAGGGGCTGAACCTGACCTCGCTGCTGATTTTTGCCGCGGTGATGGGCTTCGGCGGCTCGCTGATTTCGCTCGCCATTTCTAAGTGGATGGCGAAGAAGTCGATGGGCGTGCAGGTGATCGAGACACCGTCCAATTCGACCGAGTTCTGGCTGGTCGAGACCGTGAAGAAATACGCGGCCGACGCCGGCATCGGCATGCCCGAAGTCGGGATATTCCCCTCGCCCGAGGCCAATGCCTTCGCCACCGGCATGAACAAGAACAACGCGCTGGTCGCGGTGTCGGCCGGCCTCCTGAACACCATGACGCGGCAGGAAGCCGAGGCGGTGATCGGCCATGAAATCGCCCACGTCGCCAACGGCGACATGGTTACGCTGGCGCTGATCCAGGGCGTGGTCAACACCTTCGTGATGTTCCTGTCGCGCGTCATCGGCCATACCGTCGACCGCGTCGTGTTCAAAAACGAAAACGGCCACGGCCCGGCGTTCTTCGTCACCATGATCGTGGCCGAACTGGTGCTGGGCATCCTGGCGTCGATCATCGTCATGTGGTTCTCGCGTCAGCGCGAATTCCGCGCCGACCGGGGCGGTGCAAGCCTGGCCGGCAAAGGTGCGATGATCGCTGCGCTGGAGCGTCTCAACAGCCTGCATCCGGCACCGCTGCCGGAGAAGATGGCGGCGTTCGGCATCGCCGGCGGCGGCGCCCACGGCCTCAAGCGCCTGTTCATGACGCACCCGCCGCTGGAAGAGCGCATCGCCGCTCTGCGCGCAGTGCAATAAGCTCAGCTGGGCTGAAGATGGGTGCTGCCCTGAATATCGGCGAACCCTGGATGTAGGCAGCCAGCATCACCTTTGTTGTTGTGATGCTGGCCGTCGGCCTGATCCTGGTCGGCGTCAAAGACGCCGCGCTCTGGTTGCTGGCAATGAATGACAACCGAAACTCGATATGAACACGAATAATGCAATCTCAATCGGCGAACCCTGGATGTGGGCCGCCTTCATCGCCTTCGTGCTGGTCATGCTGGCGCTCGACCTGTTCGTGTTCGGCGGCAGGAAGGCGCACAAGGTCAGCGTCAAGGAAGCCGCGCTTTGGTCGCTGGCCTGGTTTTCGCTGGCGCTCGTGTTCAACGCCGGCCTGTGGTGGTATTTGAACGGCACGGTGGGGGCGGAGATCGCCGACCGCAAGGCGCTGGAATTCTTCACCGGCTATCTGATCGAGAAGTCGCTGTCGGTGGATAACGTGTTTGTTTTCCTGCTGATCTTTACCGCCTTCCACGTTGCCCCTGAATTCCAGCGTAGGGTGCTGATCTACGGCGTGCTGGGCGCCATCGTCATGCGCGCGATCATGATCCTGGCCGGCGCCTGGGTGGTGCGGGAGTATTCCTGGGTGCTCTATATCTTCGGCGCCTTCCTGGTTGTCACCGGCATGCGCATGCTGGTCATGGCAGAAAAGACCCCTGATTTGGAACAGAACCCGGTGCTGAAATTCGCGCGCAAACATCTGCGCATTAGCGAAGGCAATCACGGCGAGAAATTCACCGTGATGAAGGACGGTGTGCGCTATTTCACGCCGCTGTTCCTGGTGCTGATCCTGATCGAGGTCACCGACCTGGTGTTCGCGGTGGATTCCATTCCGGCCATCTTCGCCATCACCACCGACCCGTTCATCGTCTTTACCTCCAACATCTTCGCCATCATGGGCCTGCGCGCGCTGTATTTCCTGCTGGCCGATGTGGCGGACCGCTTCCACCTGCTGAAATACGGCCTGGCCATGGTGCTCACCTTCATCGGCGCCAAGATGCTGATCGCACCCTGGTATCACGTGCCGGTGCAGGCTTCGCTGGCCATCGTCGCCGTGCTGATCGGATCGAGCGTAGTCGCCAGCCTGATCGCCACGCGCAAGAAGGCGGCGTGATGCTTCCGCGTTTGCTCGGTGTCGTGCTGCTCGCGGCCGCCCTCAGCGGCTGCGCCGAGCCGCCCTACAGCAACGCCGACAACGACCAGTTGAAGGCGTTGCTGGCGCAAGGCGTGCCGATCTACGACATCCGCCGGCCGGAGGAATGGCGATCGACCGGCGTGGTGGAGGGCAGCCGCAAGCTGACTTTCGTGGATGCGGGCGGGCGGCCGAATCCGGAATTCCTGCCGCGCTTTACCGCCGAAGTGGGCAAGCACGATCCGGTCGTCCGCATCTGCCGCACCGGCAGCCGCACCGACAAGCTGGCGCGCGAGTTGATGGGAAAACAGGGCTATACGCAGGTATACAACGTGCGCCACGGCATCACCGGCTGGATCGCCGGGAATAACCCTGTGGTCAAGAACTGAGACGCAAACCATGACCGACACCGCCAAACCCAGTCCGCTGATCGAACTCGCGGTCACCCTGATCGTTCCCTCGCTGATCCTGATGAAGCTTTCCGGCCCGGAGGATCTGGGCGCCGTCAGAGCGCTGCTGCTGGCGCTGGCCTTCCCGCTGTTCTGGGGCGCGCGGGATTTTCTCGCGCGACGCAAGCTCAACCTGTTCGCCGCGCTGGGCCTGATCAGCATTCTGCTCACCGGCGGCATCGGCCTGCTGCAACTGGATACGCAATGGCTGGCCATCAAGGAAGCGGCCATCCCGGGCCTGATCGGTCTGGCCGTGGCTGTTTCCGCCCACACCCGCACCCCTCTGGTGCGGGTACTGCTGTTCAGCCCGGCGTTGATGAACGTCGAGCGGATACAGCAGAGCCTGGGCCAGCGCGGCAACGGCGACGCCTTCGAAACCCGTCTGCAGGCCGCCACCTGGATGCTGGGCGGCTCCTTCTTCTTCTCCGCGGCGATGAATTATTTTCTGGCGACCTGGATCGTCGTAAGCCCGGCCGGCACCCCCGCCTTCAACGAGGAACTGGGGCGCCTGACCCTGCTGAGTTATCCCATGATCGCGCTGCCCTCGATGCTGATCATGATGGCGGTCTTGTACTACCTGGCGCGCTCGATCCGCGAACTTGCCGGATTGAAGCTCGCCGAGGCACTCAGATATTGAACTTTCGGAGTAGGCCATGAACCCTGAACAGCAGAAATCCATCCTGACCATCGCCCTGTATGCCGCCTTCGCCGACGGCGCCAAGCACGACCGCGAGCGCGAAGAGATTCGCCGTATTGCCGAGTCTCTGGGAGGCGAAGCGGGTGCGGCCGATCTCTCGCGCCTCTACCAGGACGTGCTGCTCAAGCGCATCAGTCTGGAAGCCACTGCCGCCGCGTTGCAAGACCCCGGCGAGCGCCAGTTGGCGTATGAAATGGCGGTGTGCGTGTGCGACGCCGACGGTCGCCAGAGCGAGGCCGAGCAACGCTTCCTGAACGAGCTGAAAGCCCTGTTGAAGCTCGATGCCGGACAGGCTGCTGCCTTCGAGCGCGAGGCCGACGTCATCGTCGAACTGTCCGAGGCGGCGGCGCCCGCTGTCGTGGCAGGCGCCGCTGTCGCCGCCGCGTCCGGCCCGGTGGTGGCGGCGCAGCCGAACGTGACCGAAGCGGAGCTGGACAAGTCCATCCTCAACTACGCCCTGATGAACGGCGCGCTGGAACTGCTGCCGCAGTCGTGGGCGTCCATGGCCATCATCCCGCTGCAGATCAAGATGGTGTACGGCATCGGCCGCGCCCACGGGGTCCAGCTCGACCAGGGGCACATCAAGGAATTCATCGCCGCCGCCGGGGTTGGCCTCACCTCGCAATATCTCGAACAGTTCGGCCGCAAGCTCCTGGGTGGCCTGCTCGGCAAGGCTGCCGGCAAGACCTTCGGCAATATCGGCGGTGCCACCACCGGCATGGCCTTCTCTTTCGCCACCACCTACGCGCTGGGGCAGCTCGCCAAGCGCTATTACGCAGGCGGCCGCGTGATGAATACGCAGGTGCTGCGCGACAGCTTCCAGAACCTGCTCGGCCCCGCCAAACAGATGCAGACGCAATACCTGCCGCAGATCCGGCAGCAGGCGGGCACGCTCGACATGGGCCGCGTCATGGCCATGGTGCGCGGGACTTAAAAGTCGTGCGGATATTTTCCTCCCTCTACGCCCGGGCCATGCGCTGGTCGCGGCACCGCCACGCGTCGTGGTATCTGGGCGGGATGAGCTTCGCCGAATCGTCGTTCTTTCCGATCCCGCCGGACGTGATGCTCGCGCCGATGAGCCTTGCCAATCCGTCCAGGGCCTGGCGCTTCGCCCTGATCACCACGCTGGCGTCGGTGGCCGGCGGCCTGCTCGGTTATGCGATCGGCCATTACGCCTTCGACGCCATCGAGCCCTGGCTGCGCGAATCCAGCCATTGGGCGAGCTATCAGGCTGCGGTGGACTGGTTCGGGCGCTGGGGTTTCTGGGCGGTCTTCGTCGCCGGCTTTTCGCCGATCCCCTACAAGGTATTCACCGTCGCCGCCGGCGCCCTGTCGATGGCGCTATTGCCCTTCACCCTGGCCTCGCTGATCGGCCGCGGGGCGCGTTTCTTCCTCGTCGCCGGACTGATGGCCTGGGGCGGCGCGCGCATGGAGGCGCTGTTGCACCGCACCGTCGACCGCCTTGGCTGGGCGACCGTCGCGGTGGTCGTAATCGGCGCGCTGCTCTACGAATGGGCAGGCGTGTCTTGAGCAGATCGGCGCCAACGGAGCGCGTTGCCGGCCCGTATTCCGGCCGGCGCATCGCGCTGCTTACGCAGCACGGCAAGGAGCGGGTGATCGGGCCGGCGCTGGCGGCCGCGCTGGACTGCCGGGTCGAGTTGGCGATCGGCTTCGATACCGATCTTCTCGGCACCTTCACGCGTGATATTCCGCGCGCCGGCAGCCAGTTTGAAGCGGCGCGCAAGAAGGCGCGCATCGGCATGGAATTGTCCGGCCTGCCGCTGGGGCTGGCGAGCGAGGGCTCGTTCGGGCCGGACCCGATGGCGGGAATGCTTCCGTGGAACGTCGAGCTGCTGGTGTTCATCGACGACGAGCGCGGCATCGAGGTGACGGGCATGGCGCAGCAATTGACACGGTTCGCCCACCTGCTCACGGATGACTGGGAGCAGGCCGGACAGTTCGCCCGCCAGGCCGGATTCCCCGAGCATCACCTGGTGGTGCGCCTGCAAGGCCAGGACGACCCCCGCATCGAAAAAGGCATCGCCACCTGGGCGGCGCTCGAAGCGGCCTTTCTCCGGGCGCGCGCCCAGGCGGATAACGGACAGGTGTTTATGGAAAACGACCTCCGCGCCCATGCCCATCCCACCCGCATGGACGTCATCCGCCTGGCCGCCGCGGACCTCGCGGCCAAACTGAATTCGCTTTGCCCCGCTTGCGGCACGCCGGGCTTCCAGGTGATGGAGCGATTAAGCGGCTTGCCCTGTGCCGACTGTGGCGCGCCCACGCGGGAGATTCGCGCCGACATCCACGGCTGTCTCAAGTGCGCGCACCGCGAGACCCACGCGCGTGCCGGCGTGGAACATGCCGATCCGGGGCGTTGCGACTATTGCAACCCCTGAGCCTTGCCTGAGCGAACGATGCTGAACCGCCTGCGGCGTCTGTCTCCCACAACGCTCAAGGCCGACTTGTCGGCAGGGCTGACCACGGCGCTGGTCGCGATTCCCGACAGCATCGCCTCGGCCATGCTGGCTGGACTCAATCCGAAGCACGGTCACTATGCGCTGATGATCGGCGCGCTGATCGCGGCCATGCAGGCGGCGAGACCTGTTCCACCCGTTTGAGGAAGACCGAGACATGACGCCGACACAACCCACCGCGGCCAAGCACTGGCATGAGCAAAGTGCCGGCCAGGTCTGCGCCGACCTCGAGACTGACCCGGCACGGGGGCTGACCCCCGACGCCGCGATGCAACGGTTGGCCCATCACGGCCCCAACAGGCTCGCCGAGAAAAAGCCGCGCCCGGCGTGGCTCAAGTTTTTCGACCAGTTCAGGAACGTGCTGGTGATGGTGCTGCTCGGCGCCGTCGTGTTGGCGGCGGCGATTGGCGACCTCAAGGACGCGGTGGTGATTCTGATCGTGGTGGTGTTCAACGCCGCCCTGGGCTTCTATCAGGAGCACCGCGCCGAGGCGACGCTGGCCGCGCTGAAGCAGATGCTGGCGCAGCACGCCCGGGTGCGGCGCGGCGGACGGGTGCTGGAAATTCCCGCCGAGGAACTGGTGCCGGGCGACCTCGTGTTGCTCGAGGCGGGCGACCGGATTCCCGCCGATGGCCGCGTGCTGGTGTCGCACAACGCCGAAGTGGCCGAGGCGGCGCTGACCGGCGAGTCCCACGCCGTAGGCAAGCACGCCGGGGCGCTGCCGCGCGGCGAGCATGCGCTGGCCGAACGCATCAACATGGCGTTCATGAACACCGTAATCACCCGTGGCCGTCTCGAACTGGCAGTGACCGCCACCGGCATGGGCACCGAGATGGGCCGCATCAGCGGCCTGCTGGAAAGCGCGCAGGAAAGCGCCACTCCGCTGCAGATGCAACTCGATGCGCTGGGCAAGCGCCTCGCCCTCATCGCCGGCGTGGTGGTGAGCCTGATTTTTGTGTTCGGCATTCTGCGCGGCGATCCGCTGGTGCAGACCATCATGACGTCCATCGCCCTGGCCGTGGCCGCCATCCCCGAGGGACTGCCGGCGGTGGTGACGGTGACCCTGGCCATCGGCATGCACCGCATGGCGAGGAACCGCGCCATCGTCAAAAAGCTGTCGGCGGTGGAAACCTTGGGCTCGACCACGGTGATCTGCTCGGACAAGACCGGCACCCTGACCCTCAACCAGATGACCGCGCGCAAGCTTTTCTACCACGGGCGGCGCTTTGCCGTGAGCGGGGAGGGTTATTCCGGCGAGGGCAGCATTCGCGCCGAAAATGGCGACCCGCTGCCTGATTTCCTGCCCCTGCTCACCTCCGCGGCCCTGTGTTCCGATTCCCGCCTCCGCGACGGCCAGCTCATCGGCGACCCCACCGAGGGCGCGCTGCTGGCGCTGGCCGCCAAGGGCGGCGTGGATCAGGAAACGGGAGCAGAGCATAGTCCGCGCATCGCCGAAATTCCCTTCGATTCGGCGCACAAGTTCATGGCCACCTTTCACCACGATGGCGAGCGGGTGCGCATGTTCGTCAAGGGCGCGCCCGA
This sequence comes from Thiobacillus sp., assembly GCA_019459325.1. GTDB lineage: Bacteria > Pseudomonadota > Gammaproteobacteria > Burkholderiales > Thiobacillaceae > Thiobacillus. Next base: position 22,760 of record JAIBFA010000065.1, on the reverse strand, counting down.
CGTGCTGCTGGCGCGCGCCAGCCATTTTCTCGGCGCGGCGGGCGCGTCGCCGCTGGACGCCCCGGCCCGCGCCGCCTTCGAGGCCGAGAACGCCGCGTTTGCCGGCCAGGCCATGCGCGTGCTGGCGGTGGCCAGCCGCGACATCCCGGCGCGGGAATTCGACCCCGTCGGCGACCTGATGGCCTGGGCAAACAGCCTGGTGCTGACCGGATTGGTCGGCATCATCGACCCGCCCCGCCCCGAGGCGCGCGACGCCATTCGCCTGTGCAGGAAGGCCGGCATCCAGGTCAAGATGATTACCGGCGACCACGCCATCACCGCCGCCGCCATCGCCCGCGAACTGGGACTGGAAGGGGCTGTTCTGACCGGCGCCGAACTCGACCGCATCGACGTCGCCGAACTTTCCCGGCACATCGAGGAAACCGTGGTGTTCGCCCGCGTCGCCCCTGAACACAAGGTCAAGATCGTTCAGGCGCTGAAGGCGCGCGGCCACGTCGTCGCGATGACCGGCGACGGCGTCAACGACGCGCCGGCGCTCAAGAACGCCGACATCGGCGTGGCCATGGGCATCACCGGCACCGAAGTGACCCGCGAGGCCGCCACCATGGTGCTCACCGACGACAATTTCGCCACCATCGTCGGCGCGGTCAGGGAAGGCCGCACGATCTACGACAACATCGTCAAGTTCGTGCGCTTCCAGCTCTCCACCAACGTCGGTGCCATCCTCACCGTACTTGGCGCGCAGCTGCTGGGCATGCCGACGCCGTTCACGGCGATCCAGATCCTGTGGATCAACATCATCATGGACGGCCCCCCCGCCATGACCCTGGGCCTGGAACCGGGCCGTCCCGGCATCATGAATGAGCCTCCGCGCCGCGCCGACGAGCGCATCCTTTCCCTGGCGCGCTTCAAGCGCCTGCTGATGTACGGCATCACCATGTCGGCAGGCACCCTGGGGCTGTTTTACTACGCGCAGGACCGCGGCGAAGCCTACGCGCTGACGCTGACGTTCACCACCTTCGTGCTGTTCCAGTTTTTCAACGTGTTCAACGCGCGCGCCGAGCATCATTCCGCGTTCAATCGCCAGTTTTTCAGCAACGGCAAGCTGTGGGCGGCACTGGGCACGGTGATTGGACTGCAGGCGCTGGTCGTGCACTGGACACCGGCCCAGGCCATCTTCGATACCACGGCATTGTCCGCCCAGGACTGGGGGCTGGCGTTCGCGGTGGCCTCATCCATCCTGCTGCTGGATGAAGGCCGCAAGCTGATGTTGAAATTACTGCAACGCAGCCGCCGGAGGCCGGCATGAACCAGAAGATTGCTTTCTCGTCCCCGACGTCATGGGACGCCCCCTCATTCGTAGGCTGGCGACGTCAATACTTTGCGGCGACCGATGTATTTTTCGCGGCCCGCCGTGCATTGCAGGCGAAGGCGGACAGCCGGTAAGCTTGTCGCATGCCAATCAACATCGATTCTCCGCTTGCGCGCCGTGTCGCGACGTTTGCATTCCTGGTCTTCATTTTCGGGCTCACCCTCTGGGTGTTGTCGCCGTTTTTCGCTTCGCTGGCATGGGCGGGCATCCTTGCTTACGTCACCTGGCCGCTGCATCAGCGGCTGCGTCACTGGCTGCCCGGGCGCGACAAACTTGTCGCGCTGCTCATGACGCTGGGTGTCGCGGCGACGCTATTGCTGCCACTGGTGTGGGTGATGTCCACCCTGGTGGGCGATGTCGCGGTGGCGTCGGCGACCATCAGGCAGTTCTCCGAACAAGGTCTGCCGCCCCTGCCAGCAGGCGTGCGGGCCTGGCCGGGCGGGGAATGGATTGCCGCGAACTACCAGCGCGTCCAGGCCGACCCGCTGTGGGTGCGCGCGCAGATCGACGCCCTGGAACTCACCGACACCCACCGGCTGAGGGCGCTGGCAGGGGGCATTGGGCGCAACGTCGCAAAATTCGGTCTGGCGGTATTGGCGTTGTTTTTCCTGTATCGCCACGGCGACAGCGTGCTGGCGCAGTTTCGCGGCGTGGCCACGCGCTGGCTGGGCGAAGCGGTACGCGGCCACATCCAGGCGGTCGGCGTGACGGTGCGCGCGGTGGTGTTCGGCATCGTGCTGACCGCGCTGGCGCAGGGGTTGCTCGCGGGGCTGGGCTACTGGGTGGCAGGCGTGCCCGCGCCCGCGTTGTGGGGTGTGATCACAGCCCTGGTGTCGCTGATTCCCTTCGTCGGCCCGGTGGTGTGGATCGGACTGTCGCTGGGTCTGCTGGCGCATGGCGAAACTCAGGCCGCGCTGGGCCTGTTTTTGTGGGGTGCGCTGGTGGTGAGCTGGGTCGACAACCTGATCCGTCCGATCGTGATCAGCGAATCGACGCGGATACCCTTCCTGCTCGTATTTCTGGGGGTGTTGGGCGGCCTTCACGCCTTCGGTCTGATCGGCCTGTTTCTGGGGCCTGTGCTGCTGGCGGTGTCGCTGGCCATCTGGCGCGAATGGCTGGTGCATGCGCGCGCGAAATGAGTGCTGACACCTCCCCGATGGTATCCTTGCGCCTCGCTCGTTCGGTGACGCCATGAACCCCGCCAAAGACCGCAAATTGCCGCGTCTGGCACTCAACGTGCTGGGTGCTTTCGAGGCCATCGGTCTCGTCGTGATCACGCTGGCCACGTTGGTGGCAGGCGGGTTCGAAGTAAAGACCATGGTCGAGGCCGGCATCGTGACGCTGGCCGATCTGCTGTTGCTGTTCCTGTATCTGGAAATCCTTGCCATGGTGGGCGTGTATTTTCGCTCCGGGCAGTTGCCGGTTCGCTTCCCCATCTACATCGCCATCGTGGCGCTGGCGCGTTATCTGGTGCTGGACATGAAGAACCTTGATGTATGGCGCATGCTGGGCGTGACTGCTTCGATGCTGTTGCTGGCCTGTGCGGTGCTCGTGATCCGCTATGGCCATACGCGCTTCCCCTACGACGAAATTCCCAAGGACAAAGATCTGCAACCATGAACAACAAAATGACTTATGCCGGTTTTTATAACGACAAGCACGGCGTCACCATGCTGGCGCGCGTCGTGCTCGACGGCTGGCTGTTCGGCCTCATCCCCGAAACCGAGGACTGCGCCGGCTGGCAGCTCGGGCAAATGCAGGCGCTGACCGAGAAGATCGAGGCAGAGTGGGACAAATACGGCAACCTGCCCAGCCGCCTGCCGCCCGAACTGCGCGAGCGCCACACCGCCCTGTACAAGATGGCGGTGGATCGTGCACGTGAAAAGGGCTGGGATCCCGAGCTCGGCGAAGACGAGTAAGCGTAAGCAACCCTTGGCAGGGCCGTCCCTGCCGCCTGACAACCTGCCTGACGCCCCCCGATGGAACTCTCCCCGCCGCTGCTGCAACTTGCCACCCAGGCGCTTGATCTGGTGCTGGATTTCAAGCGTCCGGCCGACGCCGAGCTGTCGGCATTTTTTCGCGAGCATAAAAAACTCGGTTCGCATGACCGCGCGTTCGTGGCCGAAGCCGTGTTCGGCGTGCTGCGGCGCTATCGTTATCTGTCGGTCGTGGTGCCGGCCGCCAATCCGCGCACGCTGATCATCGCCTGGCTGATCAAGGCGCGCGGGATGAGCGGGGCGACGCTGGAACAGTTTGCCAAGCCCGAACTCATCAACCACATCCGGGGTGCCAAGACGGACGCGCTGCCCTTGGCCGTGAATGCCGAACTGCCCGACTGGGTGGTCGAAAAACTCCAGCCAAGCATGAGCGACGCCGACATCCTCGGACTCGGCCGTTCCCTGCAGCAGCCCGCGCCGATGGATGTGCGGGTCAACGCGCACAAGGCCAGCCGCGACACCGTGCTGGCGCAGTTGCGCGAGGAAGGCTTTGCGGTCGAAGCCACGCCGTATTCGCCATGGGGCATCCGCTTCAAGGATCATCCGGCCATCAACCGTCATCCCTTGTTTCTCGACGGCAGCCTGGAAGTTCAGGACGAAGGCAGCCAGCTGCTTGCCCTGCTGCTTGGCGCGCGGCGCGGCGAGATGGTATGCGATTTCTGCGCCGGCGCCGGCGGCAAGACGCTCGCCATCGGCGCGATGATGGCGTCGACCGGGCGGCTCTATGCCTTCGACGTGGCGGAAAAACGGCTCGCCAACCTGAAGCCGCGGCTGGCACGCTCGGGGCTGTCCAATGTGATGCCGCAACTGATCGCGTCGGAGAACGACACGCGGGTGAAGCGGCTGGCCGGCAAGCTCGACCGCGTGCTGGTCGATGCACCGTGCTCGGGGCTGGGCACGCTGCGCCGTAACCCCGACCTGAAATTCCGTCAGTCGCCCGAATCCGTGGCGGAGCTGACGCGGAAACAGGCCGCCATCCTGCGTGCAGCGGCAAAACTGCTGAAACCCGGCGGCCGGCTGGTGTATGCGACCTGCAGCCTGTTGCCGGAAGAGAACGAAGCCATCGTCGAGACGCTGCTGGCGGAAGGCGGGTTCACCCAGCTGCCGGTGAACGAACTGCTGGCGCAGAACAAGATCGATCTCGATACCGGCGCGATGCTGAAACTGTCGCCTGCGGTGCATGGCACGGACGGTTTTTTCGCCGCGGTCCTGGTCAAACCCGCCGCTTGACCGGCCAGGGCATTGCAGTTAACTATGCGGCGTTCCATTCGGCTGGCTCGAGCGACCTGACATGACCGCTGCGTCTTTCCATCCCGATACGCTGGGCACCTTGTGCGGCTTGTTCCGCGCACGCGTCGCGGCGACTCCGGATCAGGGCGCCTACCGCCAGTTCGATGAGGTGCGCGACGTCTGGGTGAGTTTCACCTGGGCGCAGGTGGCGGCCGAGGTGGTGCGCTGGCAGGCCGCGCTGGCGAAGGAAGGTCTGGTTCCCGGCGACCGTGTGGCGGTGATGCTGAAAAACAGCGTCGAGTGGGTGATCTTCGACCAGGCCGCATTAGGCCTCGGCTTGGTGACGGTGCCGCTTTATCTCGATGACCGCCCCGAAAGCGCGGCCTACATACTCGATCACGCGGATGCGAAGCTGCTGCTGGTCGAGGGCAAGTTCCAGCACAAGAAGCTGGCCGAGATCGCCGGCTCGGCACACAGCCTGCAGCGCATCGTCAGCCTGGTCGCGCCGGAAAGCGGGCTGGCCGACTGGAGCGCCCGCTTCGCGATCGCCGCCGACTGGCTCGCTGACGCGGCCGGCACGCCGGTCCCCGAGCGCCATCTGTCAGCGGATCTCCTCGCGAGCCTCGTCTACACCTCGGGCACCACCGGGCGCCCCAAGGGCGTGATGCTGACGCACGAGAACCTGCTGTGGAACGCGTTCTATGCCTCGCAGTGCGCGGATTTCTGCCCGCACGAGGTGTTCCTGTCCTTTTTGCCGATGTCGCACACGCTGGAACGCACCGGCGGCTATTACCTGCCGATGCTGCTCGGCGCCGAGGTGGCCTATGCGCGTTCGATCGGCCAGCTGGCGCAGGATTTGCAGGTCATTCGCCCCACCATTCTGGTCTCCGTGCCGCGCATCTACGAGCGGGTTCACACGCGCATTCTCGACAGCCTGGAAAAGAAGGGGCTGGCCGCCCGCCTGCTGTTCAGGCTGGCGGTGCGGGTCGGCTGGCGGCGCTTCGAGCGCAGCCAGGGCCGGGCGATGTGGACGCCGGAACAACTGCTGTGGCCGCTGCTGAAGAAGCTGGTGGCGGGCAACGTCACCGAGAAACTCGGCGGACAGCTGAAAATGGCCATTTCCGGCGGTGCTGCGCTCTGCCCCCAGATCGCGCGCGTGTTCGTCGGTCTCGGCGTGCCGATCTATCAGGGCTACGGGCTGACCGAAGCCAGCCCGGTGGTGACGGTGAACCGCCCCTGGTCCAATGTCCCGTCCAGCATCGGCCAGGCGCTTCCCGGCGTCGAGGTGAAGATCGGCGACGACGACGAGCTGCTCACCCGCAGCCGCTGCCTGATGCGCGGCTACTGGAAGAACGAGGAGGCCACGCGCGCGATGATCGATGCCGAAGGGTGGCTGCATACCGGCGACCAGGCACGCGTCGACGCCGACGGCCACTACACTATCATCGGCCGCATCAAGGACATCATCGTGTTGAGCAACGGCGAGAAGGTGTCGCCCGGCGACATGGAATCCGCCATTTTGCTCGATCCGCTGTTCGAGCAGGTGATGATCGTCGGCGAGGGCAAGCCTTACCTCTCCGCGCTGGTCGTGCTGAACGAGGAGCACTGGCGGGCTTTTGCCGCTAGCCTCCATGTCGACCCCACGCAGTCCGAGGCCTTGCGCGACCCCAAGGTGGTCAAGGCGCTGACCAAGCATGTCGCGCACCAGCTCAAGCCTTTTCCGGGCTATGCCCAGATTCGCAGGCTGCATCTTGAACTCAAGCCGTGGACCGTGGACGAGGGCCTGTTGACCCCCACCCTCAAGGTCAAACGCAACCAGGTGCTCGACCGTTACCGCGCGGTGGTCGAGGCCCTCTATGCCGATTTCGCGCGTTGATGATTCCAATACTCAAGGGAGAGCTACATGTCGCTTCGTGTTAACCGTCTTGCCGCAGGTCTGGTTCTGGCCGGCTGTACTCAGCTTGTCCATGCCGCCGGCTTTGCGCTGATCGAGCAGAACGCCAGCGGCCTCGGCAACGCCTATGCCGGTCAGGCTGCGGCGGCGACAGACGCCAGCACGATTTTCTTCAATCCTGCCGGAATGACCATGCTCCCGGACCGGCAAGTCGTCCTGGTCGGCAACCTGATCAAGCCGCAGGCGGAGTTTTCTGGCACGTCCCTGATAGGCGGCGGCAATGGCGGTGACGCCGGCGGCTTGGCGCTGGTGCCGAATGCCTATTTCGCTTTTCGCCTGACGCCTGACGTGCATTTGGGAGTGGGCATGAATGCCCCGTTCGGCCTGAAAACTGAATACGACTCCACCTGGGCGGGACGCACCCAGGCGATCAAGTCCGAACTGAAGACGATTAACCTCAACCCAGCGATTGCCTGGAAGGCCAGCGAATCGCTTTCTCTTGGTGCGGGGTTGAGTGTGCAATACATCGAGGCGACCCTCACCAATGCGACTGGCGCGGCACCCGGCGCCCCGATCGGGGTTGTCGAGGGCGAGGACTATGGCTGGGGTTTCAACCTCGGCGCCTTGTGGCAACTGAGCGACGCGACCCGCATCGGCATTGCCTACCGTTCCGAGATCGACAACACGCTGGAGGGCACACTTAGCGTGAACGGGGTCACGGCCGTGAATCCAGTGTTCGCTGACGTGACGCTGCCGGATTCGGCCTCGCTGAGCCTGTTTCATAAAATGGGCGAGCGCTGGGAACTGCTGGCCGATGTGTCATGGACCGGCTGGAGCGATTTCGATGAATTGAGAATCGTGAATTCTGGCGGCGTGCCGGTGACTCCCCCCACGACCGAAAACTGGGAAGACAACTACCGCTATTCATTGGGGGTCAATTATCACCACAGCGACAAGTTGACTTTGCGTGGCGGGGTGGCTTATGACGAAACGCCGGTGAAAGACGCTTACCGCACCGCGCGCATCCCTGATGAGGATCGCACTTGGATCGCAATCGGCGCGCAATACCGGTTGTCACCAAAAACCGTACTTGATTTCGGCTACGCGCATCTCTTCGTCAAGGACGCGAGTATTGATGAGGGCCTGGTCGATCTGAAGGGTAGCTACGAATCCTCCGTCGATATCCTCTCAGCCCAACTCACGCTGAATTTCTGACCTTGGCGCAGCCAATACCCTTCGACAACCTGCTGACGCGGATCATTGACGACAGTCAGGACGTCGTCCTGCTGTGGCAGCTGGGGGTGCTGGCGGCGTGCGCGCTGGCGGCCTGGGTCGTCATGCGGCTGGCCAAGCCCTATCTCGAGAAGCCTGACACCCTGTGGTCGGCCGGGCGAGCGGGCATCCGGCGCGTGGGCTTCCCGCTGGCCATGCTGCTGGCATTGCTGCTGGGGCGTGAAATCGCGGACATCTGGCTCGCCAACACGCACCTGCTGAATCTCGCGGTACCGCTGCTGCTGGCGCTGATGGGGGTGCGTCTGGTGATTTATGCGCTGCGCTACGTGTTCGAGCCGCGCGAATCGCTCAGGGTGTGGGAACGCAGTGTGTCCTGGCTGATCTGGGGCGCGTTTGCGTTGCACATCACCGGCCTGCTGCCGCGCATCCACGCGGCGATGGAAGGATTGTCGTTCCAGTCGGGCAGCCATCGCTTCTCGCTGTGGCTACTGGTCCAGGCAGCGGCGGTGATCGTGGTGGCGATCATTGTTGCGCTGACGCTGGCGCGTCTGCTCGAAAGCCGGCTGATGGGCGTCACCCAGATGAACCTGTCGCTGCGCATGGCCTTGTCGAAAGCCATGCGCACCGTGTTCCTGATTCTGGCCGTGCTGGTGGCGTTGCCGGCGGTGGGGATCGATCTCACGGTGCTGTCGGTGTTTGGCGGCGCGCTGGGCGTGGGCATCGGCTTCGGCCTGCAAAAAGTCGCCAGCAACTATGTATCCGGCTTCATCATCCTGCTCGACCGCTCGGTGCGCATCGGCGACCTGGTTACGGTCGACAACAAATACGGTCAAGTCAGCCAGATCAATACCCGTTATACCTTGCTCCGATCGCTGGACGGGACGGAAAGCATCGTCCCCAACGAGATCCTGATCACCCAGACGGTGGTCAACCACTCGCTGTCGAAACCCAGCGTGAGGGTTGCGCTGCCGGTTCAGGTGTCCTATGACACGGATCTGGAGCAGGCCGAAGCGTTGTTGCTGGAAGCGGCACACGACCAGAAGCGGGTGATTTTCGACGACCCGGACAATTTGCCCAGGGTGTTTTTGAAGGAATTTGCCGATAATGGCATCCTGCTGGAACTGGCTGTATGGATCCGCGACCCCAGCGAGGGGCAGAACAATCTGCGCTCCGACATCAACTGGGCGATCTGGCGACGTTTCAAGGCGGCAGGGATTGAGATTCCCTTTCCGCAGCACGTGGTGCATTTGGCCTCGCGCGCAAATTTAGGCTCGGAAAATCCTTGATTTATATGGGGTTTATCCGTATATTACAAGATGAAATTGTCTCTTTTAGGAAAGTTTGAATATGCAACTTGGCTTGATTGACCTGCCTTGGTGGGGCTATGTGATCGTGGCCCTCGGCCTGACCCACATCACCATCGCAGCGGTCACTATCTTTCTACATCGTTCGCAGGCGCACCGCGCCGTCGATCTGCACCCCATCGTCAGCCACTTCTTCCGTTTCTGGCTGTGGCTCACCTCGGGCATGGTTACCAAGGAATGGGTCGCCATCCACCGCAAGCACCATGCCAAATGCGAAACCGTCGAAGATCCGCACAGCCCGCAGACGCGCGGCATCAAGAAGGTCTTTTGGGAAGGCTCGGAGTTGTATCGCGCCGAGGCCAAGGTCGCCGAGACGCTGGAAAAATACGGCCACGGCACGCCCGACGACTGGATGGAGCGCAATGTCTACAGCCGCCATTCGGCCGCAGGCATCTGGCTGATGATGGCGATCAACCTCGTCCTGTTCGGCCCCATCGGCCTGACCATCTGGGCGGTGCAAATGGCGTGGATTCCGGTGACTGCCGCCGGCATCATCAACGGCATCGGCCACTACTGGGGCTACCGCAACTTCGCGAGCGAGGACGCCAGCACCAACATCTTTCCGTGGGGCATCATCATCGGCGGCGAAGAGCTGCACAACAACCACCACGCCTACGGCACCTCGGCGCGGCTGTCGAACAAGTGGTACGAGTTCGACATCGGCTGGCTCTACATCAAGTTGATGTCCTATGTCGGCCTCGCCACTGTCCGCAAGGTGGCGCCGACGGTGAAATGGCAGCCCGCCAAGCCGTTGTGCGACCTCGACACCCTGCAGGCCGTCATCACCCATCGCTACGACGTGATGACGCGTTTCGTGAAAAGCGTGCGCGCGGACAGCGCGGCCGAAATCGCCAAGCTGAAGGCAAGCGCAAACCTGCCGCAGAACTGGAACTTCGACAGCTTCCGCCGCTGGCTGCACAAGGAGCCCGCCGAGCTTGCTGCGGCCGACAAGGCCGAACTCGAAACCCTGCTCGGCAAGAGCGAGCGCCTGCTAACCGTCTATCGCATGCGCCAAGACCTGGCCGCCATTTGGAGCCGTTCTACCGCCAGCCGCGAGCAACTGCTGGAGCAGTTGCAGGCTTGGTGCAAGCGTGCCGAAGACAGCGGCATCCAGTCGCTGCAGCAGTTCTCGGTGCGCCTTCGCTCCTACGCCTGAGCGAAGATGGGCGGCCTGCGGGCCGTCTCTGCACCACCAGAGAAACCGCCGATTGGCGGTGCCGGATAAAAGAAAACCCGCCATTTGGCGGGTTTTTCTATTGGGCAGCCAGCTGGATTACTTCAGCTTGGTTTCCTTGTACATCACATGCTTGCGAGCCTTGGGATCGAATTTGCTGATCTCCATTTTCTCGGGCATGGTCTTCTTGTTCTTGGTGGTGGTGTAGAAGTGGCCGGTGCCCGCAGTGGACTCCAGCTTGATCTTTTCGCGTCCGCCTTTAGCCATGATTCAACTCCTTAAACTGCTTCGCCGCGGGCGCGCAGATCAGCCAGAACGGCGTCGATGCCGTTTTTGTCGATCGTACGCAGCGCCGCGTTGGAAAGACGCATACGAACCCAGCGATTTTCGCTCTCGACCCAGAACCGGCGGTATTGCAGGTTGGGCAGGAAACGACGCTTGGTTTTATTGTTGGCGTGGGAAACGTTGTTCCCGACCATGGGCTTTTTGCCCGTCACGACACATACGCGAGCCATGATGCTGCTCCAAAATTAAGGGTTAACCATTTGAGGTTAGCAATGAAGGCTAACCCGAGAACCGCGATTTATACCACAGCCCGAACCCGGTAGGCAAGTTGGCCGACGGATTCACATGTGGCCGGATTCCATGAACGACAGCGAGGATGCGCCCGCGACGATGAAATGGTCCAGCACGCGTATGTCCACCAGGGCCAGGGCATCCGCCAGTTTACGGGTGAGGAGGCGGTCGGCCTGGCTGGGTTCGGCCACCCCGCTGGGATGGTTGTGGGCCAGGATCAGCGCCGCGGCATTGTGGGTCAGCGCGCGCTTGATGATTTCGCGCGGGTAGACGCTGGTTTGCGTCAGCGTGCCGCGAAACAGCTCTTCCACCGCGATCACCCGGTTCTGCGCGTCGAGAAACACACAGCAGAACACCTCGTAGTCCTTGCTGTGCAGGATCAGCCGCAGGTAGTCGCGTACGGCGGTGGGGGAGGTCAGCGCGTCGCCTGCCTGCATGTCCTCGGCGAGCGTGCGGCGCGCCATTTCCATGACCGCCTGCAATAGCGCGTATTTGGCTTCGCCAACACCGGGAGCTTCGCAAGCGGCTTTCTTGTTGGCGCGACACAAGCCGCGCAGGCCGCCGAAGCGCTCGATCAGCTCGCGGCCGAGATCGACCGCGCTTTTACCGACCGCGCCGGTGCGCAGGAACACCGCCACCAGCTCGGCGTCGGTCAGGGTGCCGGCGCCCTGTTTCAGCAGCTTTTCGCGCGGACGTGCGTCCTCCGGCCAGTCGCGGATCGCCATGCCTGCCTCCCTCCCGTAGAATGCCGCCATTATTCATTGAAAGCGCGCTGGGAATCGAGACCGTGTCGCTGGCGACCAAAAAAATCATCCTGGGTGTGACCGGCGGGATCGCCGCCTACAAGGCGGCGGAATTGTGCCGCCTGCTGGTCAAGGCCGGGGCCGACGTGCGGGTGGTGATGACCGCTGCCGCGCAGCAGTTCGTCACCCCTCTGACGTTTCAGGCGCTGTCCGGCAAACCGGTGCTGACGTCCCTGTGGGACGCGGCCAGCGGCGACGGCATGGAACACATTCACCTGTCGCGCGATGCCGATCTGTTGCTGATCGCGCCGGCCTCGGCCGACTTCCTCGCCAAGCTCGTGCACGGCCGTGCCGACGATCTGCTGTCGACCCTGTGCCTCGCGCGCACCTGCGCGCTCGCCGTCGCTCCCGCGATGAACCGCGAAATGTGGGCGGCCGCGCCGACCCGGCGTAATCTGGAACAGTTGCGTGCAGACGGCGTGAGCCTCCTGGGGCCGGCTGCGGGTGAGCAGGCCTGCGGCGAAATTGGCTTGGGGCGGATGCTGGAGCCGGCCGAGATCCTGGCTGCGCTGCAGGGTGTGCTGGGCGCGGGGCCGCTTGCCGGCAAGCGGATATTGATCACCGCCGGGCCCACCTTCGAGCCGATCGATCCGGTGCGCGGGCTGACCAATCTGAGTTCCGGAAAAATGGGTTATGCGGTCGCGCAGGCCGCTGCCGAGGCGGGTGCCGAGGTGTGCCTCGTGTCGGGTCCGACCTGTCTTGCTCCGCCAGCGGGGGTGCGCCGCATCGACGTGCAAAGCGCCGCCGAGATGCGCGACGCAGTGCTGCGCGAACTGCCGAGCGATGTGTTCATCGCGGTGGCGGCGGTGGCCGATTACCGGGTGGAGGTCGTGGCGGCACAGAAAATCAAGAAAAGCGATGCTGGCCTCACCCTGAATCTGGTCGCCAACCCTGACATCCTGGCCGAGGTGGCCGCGCGTCCCGACGCGCCATTCTGCGTGGGCTTCGCCGCCGAAACCGAGCGCCTGGCCGAGCATGCCGAAGCCAAGCGCCTGAAGAAGAAACTGCCGCTGCTGGTCGGTAACCTGGCGCAGGACACGCTGGGACAGGACATGGCCGAACTGGTGCTGTTCGACGGCCAGGGCGCGCATCCGCTGCCTCGTGCTGACAAACTCACTCAGGCGCGTCACCTGATCCGCCACCTTGCCACCCTGCTCAACTGACGAAATCCCGACGAATATGAAGATGGATGTGAAGATTCTCGACGCCCGCCTGCGCGATCAGCTGCCTCATTACGCCACAATGGGCTCCGCCGGACTCGATCTGCGCGCCTGCATCGATGCGCCGATCACGCTTGCCCCGGGCGAAACCCAGCTGATCCCGACGGGCATGGCCATCCATCTGGCCGACGCCGGCTATGCGGCGCTGATCCTGCCGCGCTCCGGGCTGGGCCATAAGCACGGCATCGTGCTGGGCAATCTGGTCGGGCTGATCGATTCGGATTATCAAGGCCAGCTCATGGTTTCCGCCTGGAATCGCGGGCAACAGGCATTCGAGCTGGCGCCGATGGAACGGCTGGCACAGCTCGTCATCGTGCCGGTGGTGCAGGCCCAATTCAATCTGGTGGAAGAGTTCGGCGTAAGCCAGCGTGGCGAAGGGGGATTCGGTAGCACCGGCCGCCAGTAGTGTCGGATTTTTTTACACGGGACAGATAGCCGCACCCGGCAGGGGAACCTGCCGGGTGCGATCCTGTCAGGGCATGGATTTTGCTGCTAACAGCGCCATGTCGGCAGCGTGCCTGAAGCTGGGCGCCTGCCATTGCGGAGACACCATAAACATAAGAGGTTGGAGAGCCGGTTGGCGCATACGTCATGCCCCACGTATCCATATTGCGGTTTGGCCTGATCCTGGCAGCAGCCTTGGTGCTGTTGTCAGGACTCGTCACGTCCGCAATTTACCTGTCGCGGCCGCAGGCGCCGCCCGCGGTCGAAGAATTCGACAAGCCAGTGATGGCCACCCAGATCGAATTCATGGCCGATGCCATGCAACGCAGTGCTGCGCGGATTGCAGCCCATCCGCAAACGCTGGCGTGTTTCGCCAGCATCGCCCCGGAGGTGTGTCAGGCGCAGGCCGCCAACCTGCACGCCCTGAATCAGGACGCGACCGTGCTGTTCGTCACCGATGGCCAGCGCCAGTTGTTGCCGGGTTTCCTGCCGGGCGATACCCGGCGGCTGCTGGCCAATGCCGGGCGGGAGGGTGGCGGGGCGACGGCCTCCGCCACCTTCAATCTCTCGCTGTCGCATCCCGTGGTGGACAGCGAGGGCAAACGACTCGGCTTCGTCATCGTCGAGCAGAGCGTGCCGCAGTTGCAGGCATTGTTCGACACGCTGCCGCTGCCGGACGCCGCCGCCTATGCCGAATTGCAGCAAAGCGAGGCGGGCGATGTCGCCATGGTGCTGATGCGGCGTGGCAACCAGGCGATCAAGCGCAACGCCCATCCCACCCTGATCGCGCTGGCCGGCACGCCCTGGCAGATCGCGGTGTGGCGTCCCGTTACGCCGGTGGTCGAAAACATCGCGCCCTATATGCTGGGCTGGCTGGTCGCCAGTCTGGTGGTCGCCATTCTGGTCATGGCGTTTACGCTGGCGGTGCGCAACCGGGTCACCGACAACCTGCGCATGCTGGTGAAATTCACGAACGATTTGCGCCAGCAGCGGCTGCGTGCTGATTATCCGGTCAGCCTCGCAGAGTTTCAGACGCCGCTCGAGACCATGCTGAAGCTTGGCAAGGTCATGCTGGGGCGGCAGAAGGAAGTCACGACGCAGGCGCGACTCGATCACCTGTCCAAGGTCAACAACCGGCGCAGCTTCGATGAAAAGCAGAAGGAACTGTTCGCCAGCCTGAAAGACGGCTGGTCGCATAGCCTGCTGATCATGGACATCGACAACTTCAAGCAGGTCAATGACACCTTCGGCCACGAGGCGGGCGATCAGCTCATCATCAAGTTCGGCAATGCCCTGAAGACGTGCCTGCGCAACAGCGACTTCATCGCCCGCCTGGGCGGCGACGAGTTCTGCGTGCTGTTCCCCTTCACCCCGCTGGATCGCGCGCAGGAGCTGTCCGAGCGCCTGCGCGCCAACATGCCCGAAAGCGTGGAGCTCATTCCCGGGGTGACGCAGAAGCTGTCGTGGAGCGGTGGCCTGTCCGAATACAGCCGAGAAGACAAGGAAGAAAACGAGGCGCTGGCACGCGCCGACGCCGCATTGCTGGAAGCAAAACGCGGGGGGCGCAACGCCACGCGTATCAGGGCTGCCGCCTGAACGCGGCGCCCAGCAGCCCGATTCCCAACATCCCCCATAGCGCCAGCACGGGCGCGTTGCCCCAGCGCGCATACGGCGTGCTGCCCGCGTAGCCCTGGATGACGCCGGAAAGACTGCCGCTGGTGAAGAGCGGCAGGCTGACCAGCATCCGGCCCTGTGCATCGATGATCGCGGTGACGCCAGTATTGGTGGCGCGCAGCATCATGCGTCCGGTTTCCAGCGCGCGCATCTGCGACATCTGGGCGTGCTGCCAGGGCGCGAACGAATCGCCGAACCAGGCCAGATTGCTCACGTTAACCAGTACGCTCGCTTCGGGCAACTGGCGGATGATTTCCTCGCCGAAGGCATCTTCGTAACAGATGTTGGCCGCCACCCGCTGGCCGCCGATGGCGAGCGGGCGCTGGTCGAGGGCGCCGCGCGCAAAATCCGACAGCGGAATGCGCAGCACCTCGATCACCCAGCCCCATACGGCTTTGAGCGGGATGTATTCGCCGAACGGCACCAGATGGACCTTGTGGTAACGCTGGCTGGGCGCGGCGCCGAGGCTGATGACGCTATTGAAATAGGCGCCCTGCGGCGATCCGGTGGGCAGGCCGGTCAGCACATCGCCCCCATTTTCCTGGCCGAGGGATGCCAACCCGGCCCGATAGGTGTCGGGAAGATCGGATTCGAATAGCGGCAGCGCGGTTTCCGGCAGCACGATCAGTTGCGCGGGCGAGGCGGCGGCCATGCGCGCGTAGCTCTCCAGCGTGGCCAGCGTTTTCTCCGGTCGCCATTTCATGTCCTGCGGGATATTGCCCTGCAGCAGCGCGACCGTTGTCGGCGCACCGTCCGGCGTCGTCCAGGCAACGCCGCGCAGGGCCTGACCCCCGACTCCCAGCGCCACGATTGCCACCGCGGCCCAGGCTCGTTGTGCCTGCCGGGCCCGCGTCGTCACGCTCCACGCCAGCAGTGCCGAGATCAGCGCCAGCAGGAAAGACACCCCGTACACGCCGACCAGCGGCGCATAGCCCGCCAGCGGGCTGGCCGGTACCTGCGAATAGCCCGTCACCAGCCACGGGAAGCCGGTGAATATCCAGCCGCGCACCCATTCCGTCACGCCCCACGCGAGTGGGATCAGCACCAGCAGACGCAGCGTGGGCGGGACGGGCCAGCGCGCCTGCAGCGCACCCACTGTCGCGGGAAACAATGCGAGGAAGGCGCAAAACAAAAAGGTCGCGAGCGCCGCCAGCCACGCCGGCATGCCACCGTACACCGACAGGCTGACGAACACCCAGCTCACCCCGGCAATGAAAAAGCCCAGTCCCCACACAAAGCCAATGACGAAGCCGGCACGCAGGGAGGAGGTGCGGGCCAGCAGGGCGAACAACACGGCCAGACTCAGGATGGGCAAGGGCCAGACGCCGAGCGGAGCGAAGCCGGCGACGGCCAGCGCGCCGGCAAGCAGACTCATCAGCAGCACAGGGAAAGACACGCGAGGCATGGCGGGAAATTTACCCGCCGGGGATGACCCTGCGTGTCTCAATGCGGGGCTTCAAAGTCGAGATGGCCGTCGATCAGGGTGTAACGCACGCGACCTTGCATCGGATGATTGAGGAAGGGGGTGTTATCGCCCTGGCTGGCCAGCGTTTTCGGGGTGACGACCCACTCGGCCGTCTCGTCGAAAATGCAGATATCGGCACAACTGCCGACGCTCAAGTTGCCGCCGGGAACGCCCAGAATCTGCGCAGGTTTCCACGAGAGCAGATCAATGGCCTGCATCAGCGGGACGCCCATTTCACGCGCCCATTTAAGCGTCAGTGGCAGCAGCAGTTCGACCCCGGAGGCGCCGGGGGCCGATTCGCCGAACGGGACCTGCTTCTCGTCTTCATCGACCGGGGTGTGATCGGAGCACAGCGCGTCGATGGAACCGTCGCGCAGCGCTTCGCGGATGGCATCGCGGTCGCGCAGGCTCCGCAGCGGCGGCACCAGATGCAGGTGCGAATCGAAGCTGATGAGGTCGTTTTCCGACAGATGTAAATGGGTGGCGGCGACGTCGCAGGTGACAGCCAGGCCCTGTGCCTTGGCCGCGCGCACCATGGCGATGCCCTCCCGCGTCGACAGGCGCGCGATATGCACGCGTGCGCCGGTTTCGCGCGTCAGTTGCAGGATGGTCGCCAGCGCCACGGTTTCGGCCAGGGCAGGAATGCCGGGCAAGCCCAGACGCGTGGCCACGGCGCCGTCGTGCGCGACTCCGCCGCGTGCCAGCGAGACGTCCTGCGGTCGCAGCCACAGGCTGAAGCCGAAGGTGGCGGCGTATTCCATCGCGCGCAGCAGCACCTGGGTGTCGGTCATCGGCGCATCGGCCTGGGTAAACGCGCGGCAGCCCGCTTCGGTCAGCTCGGCCATCTCGGTCAGCATGGTGCCTTCGAGCTTTTGCGTCATCGCGCCGATCGGATAGACGCGCGGCCCCGGGAGGTTCCTGGCGCGGAATTTCAGCATCTCGACCAGTCCCGGCTCGTCTAGCGGCGGGTCGGTATCCGGTGGGCAGGCGAGCGAGGTGATGCCGCCGGCGGCGGCGGCGAGCATTTCCGATTCCAGCGTGGCGCGGTATTCGAAGCCGGGCTCGCGCAGCCGTACCGACAGGTCGACCAGACCGGGACAGACGACGAGGCCGCTGGCATCGAGGGTGCGGTTGGCGTGGAAATCGGCCGGCGCGTGGCCGATGGCGACAATCTTGCCTGCCGCCACGAACATGTCGGCGACTTCGTCGCGCGCATTCATCGGGTCGATCACGCGACCTTGTTTGATGTGGATCTTCATGCGTTTCCTGTCCCTGCGAGCAAAGCCATCACCGCCATCCGCACGGCAATGCCGTAGGTCACCTGCGGCAGGATCACTGACTGCGGACCGTCGGCGACTTCTGAATCGATCTCGACGCCGCGGTTCATCGGGCCGGGGTGCATCACGATGGCATCCGGTTTTGCCAGCGCGAGTTTTTCCGGAGTCAGTCCGAAGAATTTGAAGTACTCCTGCGCGGAGGGCAGCAAGGCGCCCTTCATGCGCTCGTTCTGCAGTCGCAGCATGATGATCACGTCGCAGCCGGCGAGACCGGCTTCCATGTTGTGGAACACCTTGACGCCCATCTGTTCGACCCCCGCGGGGAGCAGGGTTTTGGGGCCGATCACGCGGACTTCCGGCACCCCCAGCGTGGTGAGCGCGTGGATCTGCGAGCGCGCCACGCGCGAGTGCAGCACGTCGCCGACGATGGCCACGGTCAGGTTGTGAAACTCGCCTTTGAAGCGGCGGATGGTGAACATGTCCAGGAGGCCCTGCGTCGGGTGCGCATGGCGGCCGTCGCCGGCGTTGACGACTGAGATGTGCGGCGCCACATGGCGCGCGATGAAGTGCGCCGCGCCCGACTGCGCGTGACGCACGATGAACATGTCGGCGTGCATCGCGGCGAGGTTGTCGACGGTGTCGAGGATCGCCTCGCCCTTGGTCTGGCTGGAGGTGGCGATGTTGAGGTTGACGACGTCGGCGGACAGTCGCTTGGCCGCGATTTCAAAGGTGGTGCGGGTGCGCGTCGACGGCTCGAAGAACAAATTGAAAATCGACTTGCCGCGCAAGAGCGGGACTTTCTTCACCTCGCGCTCGCCGACGTCCATGAAGGATTCAGCGGTATCGAGTATCTGCGTCAGGATGGCGCGCGGCAGGCCGTCAAGCGTGAGCAGGTGGCGCAGCCTGCCGTCAGAAGTGAGTTGTAGATTCATGCAAGGGATAGGGTCAAATGGCCGTCGTCGAGGCGAGATAGATTGATGTTTTGATGAGGCGGGACGTCGAGTGTGAGCCCCGTGAAGTCGGGGCGGATCGGCAACTCGTGGCTGCCGCGGTCGACCAGTACCGCCAGGCGGATCGAGGCGGGCCGGCCATAGTCGAACAGTTCGTTCATCGCCGCGCGCACCGTGCGCCCGCTGTGCAACACGTCGTCGACCAGCACGATGTCGCGGCCTTCAAGATCGAAAGGGAGGTTGGACGGCTTCACTTGCGGATGCAGGCCGATGCGCGAAAAGTCGTCGCGGTAGAAGGAGATATCGAGCGTACCGAGCGGCAGGGCGCAGTGGAGGATCGCATGCAGGCGTTCGGCCACCCACACGCCGCCGGTGTGGATGCCGACGATGACGGTATCCGGGGTGAGGGTCGGCGCAATGGCGTCAGCCAGTCGCGCAATCAGCGGGTCGACGTCAGGCAATGAGGCGTGCATCAAAAAATCCTTGCAGTATCAGTTGGGCGGCGACGGCGTCAATCAGCGCCTTGTTCTTCTTGCCGTGGATGCCGCGTTCGTGCAGTTCGGATTCGGCCGCGGTGCTGGTGTGACGCTCGTCCACCAGAAACACGGGCAGATCGAATCGGGATTCTAGTTTGCGCGCGAAGTTTTTGGCTACCCGTGTCATTTCGTGTTCGCCGCCGTCGGCATGAGTGGGCAGGCCCAGCACCAGCAGCACCGGCTGCCATTCGGCGATCAATTTGGCGATGACGGCGAGCCGCTCGTCGTTGGAACCGGCCTGGATGACGGAAAGCGGATGGGCGATCCCGATCGACAGATCGCCCGAGGCGACGCCGGTGCGCTTCAGCCCGAGGTCGAAGGCCAGCACCGTGCCGTGGGTATGTTCCGGGTTCAAGCGTGCCCGGCTTCTTCGGACAGGCTGGCGAAGTCGATGCCGAGCAACTTCATCGCGGCAGGCAGACGGTCTTCGGGCGCCAGGTCGAATATCACCTGCGGGTCGGCCGCCACCGACAGCCAGGCGTTCTGCTTGATTTCATCTTCCAGCTGGCCGGCCGACCAACCCGCGTAGCCCAGCGACACCATGAATTTTTCCGGTCCTGCGCCCTGGCTCACCGCTTCCAGCACGTCCTTCGAGGTGGTGAGGCTGACCGCGTCGTTGACGGTGAGTGTGGAACTGAAGGTCTGCGGCGGCGTGTGCAGCACGAAGCCGCGTTCGGTCTGCACCGGACCGCCAAAATACACCGTTTTCTTCTGCAGGCGTTCGGGCAGGGACAGCCCGATCTGCTCGAACAGTGTCGACAAATCGAGGTCGATCGGCCGGTTGACCACCACCCCCAGCGCACCCTGCTCGCTGTGGTCGCAGATATAGGTCAGCGTGCCGTTGAAATTGGGGTCGACCATGCCCGGCATGGCGATCAGAAAATTGTGGGTGAGGTTGACGGTATCCATGATTGCGTTCCCATTGTAATCTGCCTCAATTCAGCAAACACCCTTTTTGCGTCCCCTTCTACCACTATAGCGACCAGAACGCCCGATGCCTGTATATGCCCGTGCCCTGGTCTGGTTTCGGCGCGATCTGCGCGACTTCGACCATGCCGCGCTCTACCATGCGCTCAAGCAGTCCCGGCAGGTGGTCTGCGCCTTCGTTTTCGATCGCGACATCCTGGATGCGCTGGCCGACCTGGCCGACCGCCGGGTCGAGTTCATTCATGCCAGCGTCGTCGAATTGCAGCAGGCGCTGCAGGCGCGGGGCGGCGGCCTGGTCGTGCGATATGGCGTTGCGCGTGAAGAGATCGAGCGGCTGGCAATCGGGCTCAAGGTGGACGCCGTGTTCTTCAACCACGACGACGACCCCGCCGCGCTGGCACGCGACGCCGCTGTCGGGGCGGCGCTGATGCAGCGCAAGATTGCCGTGCATGACACCAAGGACGCGGTGATCTTCGAACGTGAGGAAGTGCTCACTGGCGCGGGTACGCCTTTCAGCGTCTTTACGCCTTACAAGAATGCCTGGCTAAAAACCTTGACGCCGTTTTACTTGCAAGCCTATCCGGTCGAACCGTACGCCGATCGCCTGGCGGCACAGTCGACGTTGATCCCGAGCCTGCAGGAAATGGGCTTCGCCCCCTCCGACCTGCGCGAATTGAAACTGCCCACCGGCATGTCAGGGGGAGCGCAGCTGTTCGACGATTTCCTCGATCGCATCGACCGCTACCATGAGACGCGTGATTTTCCCGCCGTGAAGGGGCCGTCGTATCTGTCGGTGCACCTGCGCTTCGGCACCGTTTCCATCCGCCAGCTCGCCGCTGCGGCCTGGCAGCAAGGGGGGCGCGGCGCGCAGACCTGGCTCGCCGAACTGATCTGGCGCGATTTCTATCATCAGATTCTCTGGCATCGTCCCGACGTCGCCACCGGGCATGCCTTCAAGCCACAGTACGACGCGCTGCCGTGGCCGAACCCGCCGGGCCATTTCGAGGCTTGGTGCGAAGCGCGCACTGGGTATCCGCTGGTCGATGCCGCGATGCGCCAGCTGAACCAGACCGGCTATATGCACAACCGCCTGCGCATGCTCACTGCCTCGTTCCTGACCAAGGACCTGCTGGTCGACTGGCGGCTCGGTGAAAAATATTTCGCCGACAGGCTGATCGACTTCGACCTCGCCGCCAACAGCGGTGGCTGGCAATGGGCGGCCTCGGTCGGTTGCGACGCCCAGCCCTGGTTTCGCATCTTCAATCCGGTCACTCAATCCGAGCGGTTCGATGCGCAGGGGCATTTCATCCGTCGCTACTTGCCCGAACTTTCTGCGGTTCCGGATAAGTTCATCTACGCCCCGTGGACGCTGCCTGACAGCGAGCAGATGCGTATCGGCGTGATCATCGGCCAGACCTACCCCGCGCCCATCGTCGAGCATGCGGCCCAGCGCCTGCAGGCACTGGCGCTGTTCAAGGCGGCAGCGGCGACGGATTCGGCCTAGCCGGCGGGCGGCCGGCAGACCGGGGGGCGGGTGGCCAGTCCGCTCAAGTAACAGTCGAGCAGCGGCTCCGCGCACGCGGCGAGATCGTAGCTCTCGGGGTTCAGCACCCATTCGTGCATCAGCCCCACCATGTAGGCGTGCAGGCCCTGCGTGGCGAGGAAGGTATCGGTGACGGGCGGCAGTTGGCCGCAGGCGACGGCCTGCTCGAACAATTGCTGCACCTGCGACAGGCAGGCCGCACGGTCGGCGTCGTTTTTGGCCACCACCTGCGCCAGTTCCTCGGTGAATTCGCATTTGTGGAAGATGACATCGAACATCGCCTGGGTGTCGGCGTGCTGCGCCAGCTGGGTGAGCGCCATCAGGGCAAGCTGCCTGACCGTGGCGAGCGGATCGCGTTGTCCGCTCTGGCTGGCCTCGGCCAGTAGCGCTTCCACCGGCATGGTGCCGCGCTCGCAAACGGCCTGGAACAGCTCGGCCTTGTCCTTGAAATGCCAGTAGATCGCGCCGCGCGTCACGCCGGCACGTTCGGCAACATCGGAGAGCCGCGTGTGAGCGACGCCCCGTTCGCGAAAAACCTGAAGTGCAGCGACGAGCAAGGATTCACGGGTGGCGAGGGCGACTTCACGGGTTTTTTTGACCATGGGCGTATTGTCCTGGAAAGTGTTCCCTCCGGCAATTTACATTCACGCATGTATGCTCCTATCATAGGCGGGCAAATAAATGTCAGGGGAGTGCCGCCATGCACCGATTGTTACCCGTAGCCGCCTTGAGTCTGGCCGTATTGCTTGCCGCCTGCGGACAGCAGGACGCGGCCCAACCGCAGGGGGGCGGGCCGCCGCCGCCGGCGCAGGTGACCGTGGAAACGGTCATTCTGCAGACCGTGCCGATCAGCTTCGAATACGTCGGGCGGCTGGAAGCCTCGCGCGAGGTGGAAATCCGTCCGCGCGTTGCCGCGGTCATCGAGCGCCGTTATTTCGAGGAAGGGGCGCCCCGGTAAACACGCCCGCCCCCAAAAAAAAAAAAAAAAAACCCCCCGGCCGAGCCATAAGCGCCGCCGGGCCCCGCCCAGACCCACCCCCCAACCCCCCAGGCGGGTACCACAAACACAAAAACAACCGCA
>JAIBFA010000050.1 GCA_019459325.1 Thiobacillus sp. | reverse complement strand
AGTTGCCGCCACCGACGCCCGACCACAGCGCCATCAGTTGGAACGTCCACAGCGGCCAGTCGGGGTGCTGCAGGACGATGCCGGTGCCGATGGCCGGCGCCAGCAGCATCGAGGTGGTGAGGAAGATGACGTTGCGGCCGCACGCCAGCCGGATGAAGAAGGATGAGGGGATGCGCATCGTCGCCCCGGCCAGACCGGAAATGGCGGTCAGCGTGAACAGTTCATCCTTGCTGAAGGGGAAGCCCAGGTTGGACATCTGCACCGTGATGATTCCCCACATCAGCCACACGGCAAAGCCGCACAGCAGGGCCGGCACCGAAATCCAGAGATTGCGGTAGGCAATCTTCTTGCCGGTCGTTTCCCAGAATGTCGGGTCCTCCGGATTCCATTCCTTGATGTTGGTAGGCATGGCGACTTCCTCTTCTATGTTGACCAACGGAGCCGGGCATCGCCCGGCCCAGGCTTTGCTACTCCATCAGGTCCCCGGCCGGCGCCCGCTTCAGTTCGCGGGCCGCATCCATCGGCCGTACTTCCGTCCAGTACATCCACATCAGCGAGACCCACACCACGCCGAACATCAGCATGAACGCGGAGGAGCGGATACCGGTGAGATCGACCAGCGCGCCGAACATGATCGGCATCAGGAAGCCACCGAGGCCGCCAGCGAGGCCGACCACGCCGGACACCACGCCGATGTTGTCGGGGTAATCGTCGGAGATGTACTTGAAGACCGAGGCCTTGCCGAGGGCGAACACGATGCCCAGGGTGAACATGATGATGGTGAACAGCGTCGCATTCAGGCCGAAATGGAATGTCTTCGGGCCGTTGAGGGTCTGGATGGTGATGTCGCTCTGCGGGTAGGACAGGAAGAACAGGCAGACCAGCGAAATCCACAGCACCCACCATGTCATGGTGTGTGCCCCGAATTTGTCGGAGAAATGGCCGCCGATTGCCCGCAGCAGACCGCCGGGGATGCTGAAGGCGGCAGCCAGCAAGGCGGCGGTCTTGAGGTCGAAGCCGTATTCGCTGACGTAGTACTTGGTCATCCACAGGGCCAGCGCCACATAGCCGCCGAACACGATCGAGTAGTACTGGCTGTAACGCCAGACCTTCGGGTCCTTGAAGGCGGCAAGCTGCTCTCGGATGGTGACGTGCTTGCCGACCTTGTGACCGGGGTCGCTGTAGGTGAAGAACCAGAACACGATGGCGGTCACCAGCATCAGCACCGCATACACCTTGGGCACCATCGTCCAGCCGTAACCGATGACGATGATGGGTGCCAACAGCTTGGTGACGGCGGCCCCGGTGTTGCCGGCACCGAAAATGCCCATCGCCAGCCCCTGCCGTTCCCTGGGGAACCAGCGGGCGCAATAGGCAATGCCGACGGTGAACGAACCGCCCGCCAGGCCGACGAACAGGCCGACCACCAGGAAATGCCAGAACGCGGTCGCGTAGGAAATCAGCCAGATCGGGATGACCGTGGAGAGCATCAGGATGAAGAACACGATGCGGCCGCCGAATTTGTCCGTCCACATCCCCAGCGGAACGCGGATCAGGGAGCCGGTCAGCACCGGCGTGGCGACCAGGATGCCGAACTGGGTCTCGTTCAGGCCCAGCTGCTGCTTGATGGGGACGCCGATAACGGCGAACATCATCCAGATCATGAAACACACTGTGAATGCCAGTGTGCTCATGATGACGACCGACCATGCCTTGTATTGTTGGGTTGCCATAATCCACCTCTTGTCTGAGGAGATAAAAAGACCGTTGGGTGTTTTTTACGCCAATGCTCACTCGCTTGCCAGCGGGTGACTCGGCCCGAAATGCAGGCGATATACCTCGTTAGGGGTAGAGGGGGTATTTGATAGTGCTTTGTTTTTTATTATTTTTTTTGTCCGTTCCGGCGGGACGGGAAACCGTTGGCAAAGAAGAGGTATACCCTTTTATTCGTAATGTCTGACCGGGGGGTGTATTACGCTTCGCGCACCTGGGAATGAAGCTGATTGCATGGAGAAAACAAGTGAACCGCGTGGGGTGGAATAGGCTGCAAAACTCGCTGCTGCTGCGGCTGGGCGGCATGTTCGCCGCCATCACCGTGCTGGCGGTGGCCAGCATGTCCACCTCCTGGATGGTGGCGGAAACCACGCAGGGCAGTGGCCAGGCGATCAACGTGGCAGGCAGCCTGCGGATGCAGAGCTGGAGAATGGCTTCCATCCACCAGCGTCTCCAGCAGCACGAAAGGTCCGAATACCGGCAGATCCTGGAACAGGCCATCAGCCGGTTTGAAAATGACTTGAAGGCAGACCCCATCCTGGCCGTCCTGCCGGACGATGAAACCACCTCGCTCAGGCAGGTTTACCGGCAGGTTGAAAGCAGCTGGCGCATGCAGATCAAACCCGGCCTGATCAGTCTGCCGGCCGCGTCTCCGTCGACGATCGCAAACGGCGCCGTGCTGGACGAGATCCCCGAATTCGTCGCCCGCATCAACGATCTGGTCAAACAGATCGAAGAGGCTGCCGAAGCGAAAATTCTGGTCATGCGCGTCATCCTCGGCGCAGCGGTCATTGCCACCCTGCTCGTGGTGGCCCTTTCCATTTATCTGGTCTACAACATTCTGGTTCAGCCGCTGCGCGGTCTGCTGGGTCTGGCCGACCAGATTGGACAGGGCAATCTTGCCGTGCGCACCGACCTGACCGGCGAAGACGAAATCGGACGCCTGGGCCAGGCCTTCAACCACATGGCGGAAGACCTCTCCAAGCTTTACCAGAACCTGGAAGCGCGGGTGACGGACAAGACCGCCGAGCTCACCATCGCCAACCGCTCGCTTGAGCTGCTGTATCACTCCATCGCACGGCTATACAACGGGCCAGTGGCGCCTGACACTTACGCCATCCTGCTGAAGGACCTGGAAAACGTCCTCGGCGTCGGCCACGGGCTGGCCTGCCTGGTGGAAGCTGGCGAGACGCGCGCACGGGTGATCGCCAGCACGCTGCACCCGGAAAGCGGCGATGCCGACCTGTGCGGCCTGATGAGCTGTGCCGAATGCCTGGCCCACCCGGCGCTGGCCGTGCACCCGCTCAAGGATGGTCGGCGCGTGCTGTCACTGCCGCTGAAGGACACCGAGCAGCACTACGGCGTGCTGCAGCTGGACATGCCCACGGGCAAGGAGCTGGCGCCCTGGCAAACCCAACTGCTGGACGCGCTGTCGCGCCATATCGGCATCGCCATCGGCACCGCACGGCGTACCGAGCAGAGCCGCCGGCTGTCGCTGCTGGAAGAGCGTGCGGCACTGGCGCGCGATCTGCACGATTCGCTGGCGCAGTCGCTCGCCTATATGAAAATCCAGGTCAGCCGCCTGAAGCCGCTGGTGGACAATCCGCAGCGGGGAGGCGAGGCCCGAGAGGTGCTGGAGGAGCTGCGCGAAGGCCTGAACAGCGCCTACCGCCAGTTGCGTGAGCTGTTGACGACCTTCCGCCTGCGTATCGAGGGGGAGGGGCTCGCCACCGCGCTGCAGAGCACGGTGACCGAATTCTCCGAGCGCGGCGCGATCCCGATTGCGCTGGAGGTCCATCTGGCCGGTTGCACGCTCACTGCCAACGAGGAAATCCACACCCTGCAGATCGTGCGCGAGGCACTGTCGAACGTGCTCAACCACGCGCATGCGCGGCAGGCCGAGGTCAGGGTGATATGCACCAGCGACGGCTCGGTCTCGGCCACCGTGACCGACGACGGCATCGGCGTCCGCCAGGCGGCGGGGGCGCATCATTACGGCCTCACCATCATGGAAGAGCGGGCGAAGCATATGGGCGGCCGCTTGAGCATCGAGAACCTGCCCGCGCTGGGTACCCGCGTCACCCTGCATTTCATGCCGGGCACCCGGCACGACGCACTCAACCCGATTCATCCCGTCAACGCAAGCTGAAACCCATGAACCCGGCAGAACCCCAGACCATCCTCATCGTCGACGACCACCCGCTGTTTCGCAAGGGCGTGATCCAGCTGATCCAGGCCGCGCCCGAATTCCGCTTCGTCGGCGAGGCGCCGAGCGGCCGCGAGGGCATCGAGCTCGCGCGCCGCCTGCAACCGGACATGATCCTGCTCGACCTCAACATGAAGGACATGAACGGGGTCGAGGTGCTGAAGACACTCAAGGACGAGGGCCTCGACGCGCGCATCATCATGCTGACCGTGTCCGATCAGGCCGAAGACCTGATGGCCGCGCTGCAGGCCGGCGCCGACGGCTACCTGCTGAAGGACATGGAACCGGAAGACCTGATGCAGCAACTGGCCGAGGCGGCGCGCGGCAAGATCACCATCAGCGAACGCCTCACCCAGTTACTGGTGGCCTCGCTGCGCGAGAAGAGCCGCCCCACCCATCTGGCCGAGGCCGGGCTCACCGAGCAGGAAGGACGCATCCTCGAACACCTGATCGACGGCAAGAGCAACAAGCTGATCGCGAAGGACATGGGCATCACCGAAGGCACCGTGAAAGTCCACGTCAAGCACCTGCTGAAAAAGCTCAACCTGCGCTCGCGGGTCGAAGCGGCGGTGTGGGCCGACCGTTGCCGGCGCCAGGCCAAGCCCTGAAGTCCGTCTGGGCCGTTCGTGCCAACCTGATTCCTGGAGTCGACTATCTTGAATGACAGGTCCGTTAAAACAAGGAGCACGACATGGCAGTGGGCGAAATTTGCAACCGCGACGTGGTGATCGCGGAGAGGGCGTTTCCGGTGGTGGATGCTGCGCAGTTGATGCGTAAGCACCACGTCGGCGATCTGGTGGTGGTCGAGGAAAGGCAGGGCCGCAAGTATCCCGTCGGCATCGTCACCGACCGCGACATCGTGGTGGAAGTCGTGGCAGCCGGCGTGAATCCGGAAGCACTCAAGGTAGGCGACATCATGGGCCCGGACGTGGCGACCGTGCTCGAGAGCCAAGGCCTGTTCGAGGCACTCCGCTTCATGCGGGGCAAGGGCGTGCGGCGCATGCCGGTGGTCGACCGTGATGGGGGCCTGGTCGGTATCCTGACGCTCGACGACCTGCTGAGCCTGCTGGCGGAGGAAATGACTGAACTGGCGAAGCTGGTGTCACACGAGCGGCAGCGCGAAGCGACTGACCGTACATAGATTGTAGAAATTCAGATGTGGCCTGACAGACAGAACAAGTTCGGGGTCTTTGTCAGGCAGAATCGGCCAGGAACAGCCCTTCAGGGTGATCGCTGCGGCAGTCTGCTTTCAGCAAAAAAGCCAGTTGTTAGCATGACATTGCCTGAACTATCCTTTTGTCCATTGTGCCGTTGTGCGAGCCGTCTCTGCGCTATTCACCCGATGAGAGGCTGTTGAATGCCTCCAAGCCTTCCCGAACCAGCTCCAGCATCGCGTTTATTTTTGCGCTACTTGCATTGATCTTGCCGACCCGCTCCGCTAAATCCCTGGCACGCTCTACCGTGGCCTCATCGGGCGGGCGGATTGCGCTCTTGCCATTCAGAAAGGCGCGTCGCTGGTTCACTAGGAGTTCAAGGTCGCGTTCTGCCTCAAGCGACAATGCACGATACTTGCTTCGTTCAGTCGCCGCGGCCGCTTTCGTGGCCATTGTGTCGCACTTGCTCTGTGCTTCAGATACGACATCAACGGTGGCCAAGTAAGTCTTAAGATAGGCCAGTGCCTCATCCGGACTGCATTCATCGATGGTCTTTCTTTCCATGATTTCCCCTTAGGGTTTGACAACTGCGGTTTGTACAGCGGGCTTGGACGAAGCCTTCTCAAGGGCTGCGTCAGCCTTGCTCTTGTTATCATCAAGCGTCTTCTTGAGGGTCTTGGCGAAACCGACACCTAGATCAACACGCCCCCTGGTCGTGTGTTGAGTGCCAAAGGCCGCCAGTGCGGTCTGAGTCTCCTTCAATTTCTCTGTGTGGCCGCGGAGAGGTGTGACCAGTTTGTCCATTTGTACGTCAATCGTGGCAAGGGTGGCTTGAAGCTCCCTAGCGTTCTTCGCACGACTGTCTGAAAGTTCCTTCAATTGGTTATACAGCTTGAGCTCATCGGTCTTTCCTGCGGCTTGCAGTACTCGGGCGTCAAATACCGAATCACTGTCGTAGGCCGCGATCAGGGCTTGTTGTCGACGAATTGAATCGACCCTTCCCTGAGCGATACTTGCCTGCACCCGATGAAAGTCCGTAAGGTGTTCCTGCAGATAAAGGGTCATGGAAACGCCATTGTTTGCCTGATCAAGAACTGCCTGAGGCGTAGCGCAGCCGGCGAGCAGAACCAATGAGAGCGTCATGCCAAGCGTGATGATATTGGGCTGTTTCATTTGTTGACTCCGTGTCCGATCCATAGAACACCTGCAGCATTGAGCAGATTCGCAACGGTATCAGCCTTGATGCCGCCCGCCCCGTACTCGGCAAGCTGGTTGACTGTTGCTCCGATGAGTGACTGCCATTGCTTCGCATTGATTTCGGCGTAGGCCAGGGCTTGCTCATGGATTGCCGCCACCCTCATATACTCCTGCTTGTATCTCGTCGCATCGTAACGATAGAGCACATCCAAATAGCGGACTGCACTTATGTACAGAAGCTCTTTTTCGTCAGGGCTGGCCTTGTTGAATGCATCGATGAACTTCATTGGCCCAAAGCGGGTGAGGTCGATATTCCTGCCCTTATCTACAGTGGTGAGATCACGATAGGCGAGCCCGAGCTGTTGGGCTTCTTCGAAGAGGGTCTCAACGACCTTCCTGGATAGCTCAATCTGTGCCTGCCGGGCAGCTATATCCCTGTTGGCCGCCTCCAACTGCAGTTGCTCGTGGTCACGTTGAATCAGTAGGGGTAGCGCCAGGGGTTGCTTGGCATCGGCCAACGATTGCGTGGCGGTGTCCGCAAGCGCAGGGACAATCACCAAAGCCACTGCAGCCTTGCTGGCATCTGCAGAGGGCATGCCGTCCTTGGCAGAGGTCACGGTCTTGATGAACGCTTGCAACGACTTCAATCGCTCCTGTGACAGGAACTGCGCAGACGCGGCGTTCTGCAATCCTTCAAGTCCATTCACTGCCTTGTCCAGCTTAACTGCAGCCTCCTGCACCTTCCTGGTTGCGTCTGGCGAGGTGTCCGATTGGGCTTGTTTGTAGGCCTCCAATGCTTTCTTATACTCACCCTTGGCCTTCTCTGCAGTACTCCTGTCCGCAACAAGCGCCGTCTGCTCATCCATGTAACGCTGCAAGGCCTTGCCAATTTCACCCTGAAGGTCCTTATAGACTTCGAAGCCGGTGTCATCAGAGATGCCTCGGCAGGTCTTGCGAAGCTCATCCAACAGTGCTTCTGCTGTTCCTTTCTTGAGCGGGTCCGACGAAGCAAGTGCCTTCTCGAAGGGCTCGGGGGTCACGTCCCCGGCTACAGAAGCACAACTAGGTGTACCCAACTGCTGTGCATCGAAGTCGGGCTGCAAGGCGATGAACTTGTTCTGTCGATTATTGAACGCGGTACGCGGTGTTTCGGTGTTGTTTATTGCTTCCATGGCCCCCTTGATATCGCCTTCCTTGTCGACCACCAGCGCGACAAGGCGCTTTTCCACTGGATCGACAAGGCCATCGTTTACAGTAGCGCCCACCATGTAGTGGAGCCGGTTGTTGCGAATGGTGGCCGCAAGCCGGTCCTGGGTCTCAAGCTCGGAATCAAGCAAGGTTTTGAGATTCCCTCTTTCAACAGCAATGACCGAGTCGATGTCAAACGCCTCCCACGCCTTCTTCGCAGCCGCCCCCTGCTTGTCACGTGCCTCGTCATAGAGTTGTGCCGATGCACAAACGCTCGCGTGAAAAAACATACCTAGCGTCGTTGCTAGGGTGAGCCCCCTGGAAAATGTAAACATCAAGCCCGTCCTCCTGAGTTGAATTGATACGTCCTAACTGCTTCAGACAAACTCTCGATCAATATCTGGACTTATTGAAGAAGGTTTTTGCGTCAGCCATTGGGATCCTCGAGGATTCCAATGGGAAAATAGCCGAAACCCATGAATGCAGGAAACATGCCAGTAGCTGCAGCGAGGCTGGAGGGCAATGTTTATAAAGTGGGATCACGGAAGAGTGGGCACACAGGAGAGAAACTGTAAAGTTTCCCGACAAGCCACTCTCGAATTTCAGGGTGTCTGGCCCACCAAGGCATCGTCCGATAGTCTCAGCCACCAGACCAAAGAGGAGCGTCAATTTCCGCTCCATCAACGGACATCCGGCGAACAGGCCATGGCTGTTTCTTCAGGGTCGATTTGAGCCTATAGAACAGAGTAGGCCGACACCGTCCGTCTGATCTACCCCGAGTATCTACCCATCGATTTAGCAGATCCGCGGCAGCGGATCATCTTCCAGTTCGTCCAGCACGCGCCGGCCGCCGAGGCCGGTTTCCAGAATCACCCGTCCGCCCCCCGTTTCGATGCGGCCGATGATGTCGGCGTCGCGGCCCTCTGGCAGGGCGCGCCAGCGGGCGAGCACTTCATCGGCCGCGACGGGATCGACGATGGCGACGACTCGGCCTTCGCACGCCAGGAAGTACGGGTCGTAGCCCAGCATTTCACAGACCGATACCACTTCCGGGCGCAGCGGCACTGCGTTCTGCGCCAGCGCCACGCTGTGGCCGCTGGCGCGCGCGATTTCGTGAGCGACCGTGGCGAGCCCGCCGCGCGTCGGATCACGCATGAATTTGAGATCGGGCAAATCGCGCACAGCGCGCGTCAGCGGCAACACCGAGGCCGAGTCGGAGCGCAGCTCGCCGGACAGGCCGAACTGCTCGCGCGCCAGCATCACTGCAATCCCGTGATCGCCGACCGTGCCGGAGACCAGCACCACGTCGCCCGGCGCAATGCGGTCCATGGCGAGCCGGGCGGCCGCGCGCCGGACGCCGATGCCGGTGACGGTCAGATACAGGCCGCTGCCTTCGCCACGGCGCACCACCTTGGTGTCGCCGGCCACCACGGCAACGCGGTTGTGCCGGGCCGCCCGCGCGAAGCTGGCAATAAGACGATCCAGCTTCGCGATTTCCAGTCCTTCCTCGATGAGTGCGGACAGGGTGAAATAGAGCGGATCGGCCCCGACCACCGCCAGGTCGTTGACCACGCCATGTACGGCGAGCGAACCGATGTCGCCGCCGGGAAATTCGAGCGGCTCGACGGTAAAGCCGTCGGTGGTGACCATGATCTCGCCGTCCACATGCGGCAGCGTGACGGCGTCGGCGTCGGTGTCGAGCAGCGGGTTGCCGAGGTGACGGGCAAAGATGTCTGTAATGAGTTCGCGCATGAGGCGGCCGCCGTTGCCGTGCGCGAGGAGAATGCGGGTGTCTTCCATGGGTTTTTACGGGTGAAGAAATTCGATGACCTGGCCGAAGCTTAACCCGGCATCGTTGACCGGAACACGTCGCGGCAGGTGCACGCTCAACCCGGCTGCCTCCAGCAGCACGATGGCCGCTTCGGCGAGCAGGCGGTTCTGGAACACGCCGCCCGTGAGGCCGACGGACCGGATGCCGGTTTGCTCGCGCAGCTGTTTCGCCTGTTCGACCAGTGCCTGTGCGAGGCTGAGATGAAAGCTGGCTGCGCGCTCGGCTACCGGGCGGGTGGGGTCGGTGAGCATGGGCAACAGCGGCGCCCAGTCGGTGCGCCACACGCCAAGCAGGTCGTGCTCAAGCGGCAGCGCAACGACTTCGCCTTCGGTATCTGCAGCAACGGCTTCCAGCCGCATCGGGCCTTCGCCCTCGAAGCTGGCGTGGCTGCACACGCCGCACAGCGCCGCTGCAGCATCGAACAGGCGCCCGACCGCCGAACTGGCCGGGCTGTTCAGCCGGGCCGACCACGCCTGGTGTAGCGGCTCGGGCGCAAACGGCGCAGTCTGACCCGTCTCCCACAGCAAGGCCGCAGCGGCGCGCCAGGGCTCACGCCCGGCTTTGTCAGCGCCGGGCAGCCGGAACGGCCGCATCGAGGCGGCGCGCTGCCAGCGGCCGGGCGCACCGGTGAAGGCCTCGCCGCCCCACAGGGTCTGATCCTCGCCGAGGCCGACGCCGTCCCACGCAAATACGATCCATTCGCTTACTTCAGGAAATTCCCACGCCAGTGCCGACGCGTGGGCGTGGTGATGCCAGACTTCGAACAAGGGCAAGCCGCTGTCGCGGGCGTAGCGGCGAGTGCCATAGCCGGGGTGGCGATCGACGATCAGCCTGGTCGCCCGCACCTGATACAGGCGCTGCAGATCGGCTGCAACCTGGCCGAGGGTATCCAGGCTGCGAAGCGTATCGAGTTCGCCGACATGCGGCGAGACAACGGCGCGATTGCCCCACGCGAGGCACAGCGTGTTCTTCATGTGGCTGCCGAGCGCCAGAACGGGAGCGGGCAGGACGGCGGGTAGTTCGAGTTCCAAGGGCGCACTGCCGCGCCCCATGCGCAGCGGCCGCGCCACGCCGGCGATGACGCGATACACCGGGTCGTCGGCCGGGCGCACGATGGGGCGGTCATGGTGCAGGAAGGCGTCGGCGATGCGGGCAAGCCGGGTTTGTGCCTCAAGCGCGTCGGTCAGCACCGGCTCGCCGGAGAGATTGCCCGAAGTGGCCACCAGCGGGCCGCCGAAGTCGGTCAGCAGCAGGTCGTGCAGCGGCGAGTAGGGCAACAGGCAGCCGATTTCCGCGAGAGCGGGCGCGATGAGTTCGGACAGACTGGACTCGTCACGCTTACGCAGCAGAACGATGGGGCGTTCGGGCGATGCGAGAAAGCGTTCCATTTCCGGCGTCACCCCCACAGCGGATCGCAGCGTGTCGATATCGCGGAACATCACCGCCAGCGGCTTGGCCGGCCGCGGCTTGCGCGCACGTAGCAGGGCGATGGCTTCATCATTTCTTGCGTCGCACAGCAGGTGGTAGCCGCCGACCCCTTTGACCGCGACGATTTTTCCGGCATGCAAGGCAGCGACGGCAGCGGCGAGCGCTGCTTCATCTCCCTCGTGCGTTTCTTCAGCTGACACAAACTGCAGATGTGGCCCGCACACCGGGCAGGCGATCGGCTCGGCGTGGAAGCGGCGGTCGAGCGGGTTGTCGTATTCCTGCCGGCAGTCCGGACACAGCGTGAAGTCGCGCATGGCCGTGTTGGGGCGATCGTAAGGCAGGGCGGTGATCAGGGTGTAGCGCGGCCCGCACTGAGTGCAGGTGATGAAGGGATAGCGATGGCGGCGGTTGGTCGGGTCGTGCAGTTCGGCGAGGCAGTCGGCACAGACGAAGCCGTCGGGGGGCAGGTGAATATCCGCGGTGCTGGCGGACTGGCTGTCGCGGATGGAAAAATCCTCAATCTGTTCGGCGGCACAGTCCGTAATGGCAAGCGGGCCGGGAGCGGATAAGGGCGGTGCTTCGTTCAGCAGTGCGTCGCTGAAACGCTGCAATTGCACAGGCCTGCCTTCGGCATGGATTTCAACCGCACCATTGACGTTGCGCACCCATCCGCTGATCTGATGCTGATGCGCGACACGGTAGACGAAGGGCCGGAAGCCCACGCCCTGCACCCGGCCGTTGATGGTAATGAATTGGGCGATGCGATCAGGCATCGACGGCTACGCGCACACCGCCCGCCCACCAGATGCGGCAGGCGCCTTCGTCCGACACCATGCAGGGGCCGACCGGGTTGCGCGGCGTGCAGGCCTTGCCATAGATGCGGCACTGGTTGGGATAGATCTTGCCCAGCACCACCTGCGCGCAATCGCAGCCGGGCGGCATTTCTCCGGCGCGGCGGCGGGTGGGGTCGGCGTGGTCGGGGAACAGCAGGCGCGCGTCGTGTTTGGCATACGCCGGCTTCAGCGCATAGCCCGAGTGGGGGATGATGCCGATGCCGCGCCAGTTGGCGTCGACGACATCGAGCGTGCCATCGAGCAGGCGGCGGCCGGTGGGATTGCCGCCGGGATGGGCGACTTCGCGATAGCAATTGTCGAGAAAGCGCTCGCCACTTTTCAGTTGCCGCAGCACCGAATAGAACGACGCCAGCAGCGACTCCGGTGCGAAGCCGGCGACCGCTGCGGGAATCTCGTGGCGGTCGACGACGAAGGCCCATTCCTCCGGCCCCATCACGGTGGAGACGTGGCCGGGCGCGACCAGCGCATCGAAGCCAGGGCTGCCGGACTCCAGCAGCATCGCCACCGCCGGCCAGGTCAGCCGGCCGGACAGCAGGATGGACAGATTGTCCGGAATGCCCTCTGCCAGCATCGCCGCGGTCGGCGCAGTGGTGGTCTCGAAGCCGGCGGCGAAGAACACCACGGGGCGGTCGGGATTCTCCAGCGCAATCTTGCGCGCGTCGAGCGGGCTGGCGATCGGGCGCACGTCGGCGCCTGCCGCCTGCGCCTCGGCGAGCGAGCGCACTTCGCCTTTCTTCACGTTGACCGGCACCCGCAGCATGTCGCCGAAGGCGACCAGGATGACCTTGTCCTGCAACGCGAGCTGCATGGCCTGGTAGACGTCTTCCTCCGGACACACGCACACCGGGCAGCCGGGCCCGGGCACCAGTTCGACCCATTTCGGCAACGCACCGCGCAGACCGGCCTGGGTGATCGAACGTTCATGGCCGCCGCACACGTTCATGATCTTGATCGTGCGGTCGAAGTCGAGGGCGTGGATCTTGTCCAGCCAGGCGCGGGCGTGATCCATCAGGCGGTGACGCTGTGATATTTCATGCCGTCGCTCTGGATCGCCGGGCGGCGCGACTGACCGATGGCCACGCGGGCGCGCTGGGCGGCGAGCTGCTCGCGCAGCCAGGTCAGCCACGCGTCCATGCCGAGAGCCTTGCGCGCCGACAGGCGCATCACCGGGGCCGGGTTGGCGAGATTGCGCAGGTGCGCTTCGGCCTTGTCCGGATCGAAGTCGTCGAGCACGGCCAACAGGTCGGTCTTGGTCAGCAGCATGGCGTCGGCGGCGCGGAACATCACCGGGTACTTGGCCGGCTTGTCGTCGCCCTCGGTGACCGAGAGCAGGGTGATATTGAGGTGCTGACCGAGGTCGAAGCTGGCGGGGCAGACCAGGTTGCCGACGTTTTCGATGAACAGGATGTCGACGCCGTCGAGGCGCATGTGATGCAGCGCGTCGTGCACCAGATGCGCGTCGAGGTGGCAGGCGGTGCCGGTGACGATCTGGTGCGCCTGCACGCCCTTGGCGCGGATGCGCTCGGCATCGTTCTCGGTTTCGAGGTCGCCCTCGATCACGGCACAGGTGAATTCGTCCTTCAGTGCGGTCAGCGTCGCCTCCAGCAGCGCGGTCTTGCCGGAGCCGGGCGAGGACATCAGGTTGATGGCGAGGATGCCGCGCTTGTCGAAGTGCTCGCGGTTGTGGCCGGCCTGGTCGTCGTTCTTTTGCAGCAGGCCCTTCAGCACGGACACTGCCGTCGCGCCTTTGGCGACGGGCTTGAACGCAAGGTGCTTATTGCCGGGGGTGAGGTTGCAGCCGCAGGTATCACACATGGTTTTTTACGGGGCGAGGGTAGGGGAAGTTTCGAGTTCGACGCTTTCGAGCAGCAGCTCGTCGCCGGAAATGATCTGGGTGTGCCAGTCGCCGCAGGCGCCGCAGATCAGGCGGTTCATCGCGGCTTCGGTCTCGGCACCGCAGGTCTGGCAGCGAACCCGGATCGGTGCGTGGGTGAATTCCAGTTCGGCGTGTTCCATGCGGCTGCCGGCGGCGGCCAGCGGAAAGGCCGTGGCCAGCAGTTCCGGCACCACGCCGGCGAGCGGGCCGATGCGCACGCGGATCAGTCTGGCCAGTGTTGCTCCATGCTGATCGATCACGGCGTCCACCTGCTCGACGAGCGCCTGGGCAACGGCGAGTTCATGCACCGCTTTCCTCCAGGATCTGGTCCAGCAGTTCCCAGGTGGTACGGGCGTCGGATTCGGCAATTTTCTGGATGGCGTAACCCACGTGCACCATGACGAAGTCGCCGACCAAGGGCGGTTCGTCCTGCATCATGAACAGGCTGACGTCGCGCCACACGCCCTTCGCCTGGCAACGGGCGGTATAGCCTTCGATCGATTCGATCTGCATGGGAATGGCAAGGCACATGGGCGGCAATCAGAAACTACACTCAAGTCAGTATAAGTGATTGGCGGGTGACGGGCTGAATTCGAATATTACGGAATTATTATTAAGAATCAAATGCTTGAAATAATTTCATGGTTGTTATCCGAATGCTGTGCTGATAGATTGTCGCAATGAAAACAAAAATGCTCGTGCTCGGCATCGGCAATACACTGCTCACCGACGAAGGCGTAGGCATTCACGTGCTACAGGCGCTTGAGCCCGAACTGGCCCATTGGCCCGGCGTGACTCTGCTCGATGGTGGAACCCTGTCCTTTACCCTGGCGGGACCGATCGAGGACGCCGATGCGCTGATCGTCGTCGATGCTGCCAATATCAAAAACAAACCAGGTGAATGGGCATTGTTGAAGGGAGAGGACATGGACGCTTTTCTGATGAGCAATCGCAAGTCCACGGTTCATGAAGTGGGACTGACCGATCTGCGTGCGATCGCGCTGCTGGCCGGTCATTGGCCGGAAAAGCGCGCGCTGCTGGCGATCCGGCCCGACGTCGTCGACTGGGGCGAACATCCCACCCCGGCTGTTGCCGCCGCCATTCCCCCTGCCTGTGCAGCCATCCGCGAGCTGATCCAGGAATGGCAGCATGTCGCTTGACGCCATTCCCATACATGTCATCAATCCGCCGCCGGGCGAACCCGGCCTGACCGGCAATGCGCCGCCCCTGCTGCGCGAACTGTCCGAGCTGGTGAAGCGCCTGCTGGCGTCCGGCGAAACCTCTGCCATCGATCTTTCCGCCTTGCCGCTGACGCCCGCCGACCTCGACTGGCTGCGCGAAAGACTGGGCGAGGGCGAGATCAACGTCACTCTGCAGGCCAACGGCGAATCCACGCTGAACGAGACCGCCTGTTCGGGAATCTGGTGGGTCACGCATCACAACGAGCAGGGCGCAGTCACCTCGCAGTTCATCGAAGTGGCGTTCGTACCCGAACTGGTGAAAGCCCATCCCCAGGATGTGCAAATAGGACAGGAATATCTTGAATTGCTGATTTCCGACCTCTAAGGTGAATTGAGGCCGGGGGATTTTTAAAGCGGCGAGCTTATAGGGCTGTGGTGTTAAACGTCAGGAGGCAAGCATCATGCAGGGTCCGTTGATCGATACACTCGCGCGGCAGGGCATCACCCGCCGCACCTTCCTCAAATACTGCGCGACGCTGGCCTCGATGATGGCACTGCCGCCGGCTGCCGGACGCGCGATGGCCGAGGCGATGGCTGCAGCACGACGGCCCTCGGTGATCTGGCTGCCGTTTCAGGAATGCACCGGCTGCACCGAATCGATCACGCGCTCGCACTCGCCTACGCTGGAAGGCATGATCTTCGACATGATCTCCCTCGACTACCAGGAGACGCTGATGGCCGCCGCCGGTCACCAGGCCGAGGAAGCCCGGCACGCCGCAATGAAGGACAACGCAGGCAAGTATCTGCTGGTCGTCGATGGCTCGATTCCGCTGGGACTCGACGGTGCCTATTCCTGCATCGGCGGACGCTCCAATGTGGACATCCTGAAGGAAGCGGCCGAGGGCGCGGCCGCCATCGTCGCCATGGGCTCCTGCGCCTCCTTCGGCGGCATCCCGAAAGCCAACCCGAACCCGACCGGCGCGGTGTCGGTGTCCGACATCATCAAGGACAAACCCATCGTCAACATTCCCGGCTGCCCGCCGATCCCGGTGGTGATGACCGGGGTGCTGGCGCATTACCTCACCTTCGGCAGCCTGCCGGAACTCGACGAGAAGGGGCGGCCCAAGGCCTTCTTCGGCGAGACCATCCATGACCGCTGCTACCGCCGCCCGTTCTACGACCAGGGCAAGTTCGCGAAGACCTTCGACGACGAAGGTGCACGTCAGGGCTGGTGCCTGTTCGAACTGGGCTGCAAAGGACCGGTGACCTACAACGCCTGCGCCACGGTGAAGTGGAACGGCGGCACGTCCTGGCCGGTGGAATCCGGGCACGGCTGCCTCGGTTGCTCGGAGCCCGATTTCTGGGATGCGGGCGGCTTCTACAAGGCGCTGTCGGTGCCGGCCGATCCGCTCAAGATCGCCGCTGCCGCTGCGGTGGCAGGGGCGGTCGCGGGCGTGGCGGTCAGCTTCGCCAACCGCGCCAAGAAAAACACCGCCAAGCAAACGCATGAGCCCATTACCGTGGACGATCTGGAGAAATAAGCATGAACGAACTGCAATTTCTGACGTGGGTGCGCGGTCCCGGTCTCGACATCGCGGTAGGGATTTTCCTGCTGGGGGTGCTGTGGCGCCTGTTCGAGATCTACTCGCTGGGCCGCAAGAAAGATCTGGCCGCGCCGCGCCAGCGGTCAGGCGCATCCGGCCTGCACACCGTGTTCCGGCGTTCACTGGCGCCGCCCGGCATGCTGAAGCGCTCGCCGGTGAGTTACATCGGCGGCTACATCTTCCACATCGGCCTGGCCATCGTCGTGTTCGGGTTTGCGCCGCACATCCTGCTGATCAAGAATCTCACCGGCCTGTCGTGGCCGGGGCTGCCTTCACAGTTCATCGACCTGGCGGCGGTGGTGACGATGGCGGCCATGGTGGTGGTGCTGGTCGACCGCATCACCAAGCCGGCCAAGCGCTTTCTCAGCACCTTCGAGGACTGGTTCACCTGGGCCGTGACTTTCCTGCCCGTGCTGACCGGCTGGATGGCGGTACAGCATCTGTTGCTGCCCTACACCACGATGCTGGCACTCCATATCCTGAGCGTGGAAATCCTGCTCGTCGTGCTGCCCTTCACCAAGCTGTTCCATGCCTTCACGCTGTTCGGCTCGCGCTGGTACAACGGCCGGGTCAATGCACACAAGGGGGTGCCGGTATGAGTCCGCGCGCAGGCATTGCGGCCGGCGGGCACGCCCGCCACGGGACAGCTGAAATATTCAAGGAGGAAGCGGCATGAGTGCCTCACTGGAAAAGGGCATCCATGCCCTGAAGGAAGTCATCGACGCCCCCATCGCCAGCTACTTCGAAAGCTGCGTGCATTGCGGCCTGTGTGCCGAAGCCTGCCTGTTCTATACCGAGACCGGCGATCCCAAGTACACGCCGATTCACAAGGTGGAGCCGCTGCGCCGCGTCTACGAGCAGGAATACACGCTGCTTGGACGGCTGAAGAAAGCGGTCGGCCTGTCCAAGCCGGTGACAGACGCAGAACTCGACCAATGGCAGGAGCTCGTATATGACAGCTGCACCATGTGCGGACGCTGTTCCCTGGTCTGCCCGGTGGGTAACGACATCGTCTACATGATCCGCAAGTTCCGCGAGGGCATGGCGGTGTCCGGCCATGTACCTGACGGCATCCGCAGCGCCACCAAGCGCACGGTGGAAATCGGTGGACCGATGGGCCTGAAGTGGCCGGCGGTTGCCAACGTCCTCAGGAAAGCAGAGGAAAGCACGGGCCTCACGATCCCGGTGGACAAGGAAGGCTCCGATTATCTGGTGCTGCTGTCCTCCATGGAAATCGTCAACTACCCCGAATATATCGAGGCGCTGGCGAAGATTTTCCACAAGGCGGGCATCAGCTTCACGCTCGCCTCCGATGCCTTCGAAGCGACCAACGCGGGCATCCAGATCGGCAACTCGGACCTGGCGAAAGTGATCGTCTCGCGCATCGTCGACGCCGCCGAGCGGCTCAAGGTGAAATATGTATTGTCGCCCGAGTGCGGCCACGCCTATATGGCGATCCGCTGGGAAGGGCCCAACCTGATCGGCCGCCCCTTCGGCTTCGAGGTCGTGCATGTGCTCGAGCTACTCGACGAGTTGCGCCAGAAGGGTGTGCTGAAGATGAAGGACAAGCTGAAAGATCCGCTCATTCTGCACGATCCCTGCCAGATCGTGCGGCGTGGCGGCGTGCTGCAGGCGCCTGAGCCGCTGATCCAGCAGGTGGCCGAAAACTACATCCCCATCGCCGACAAGCAGAAATGGAACTGGTGCTGTGGCGGCGGCGGCGGGGCGTCGGCGATCCACACCGAAGAGGCGGAAGCGTTGCGTGCCAAGGTCTTCCGCATCAAGAAGCGACAACTCGAGGAGGCGGGCGTCAACACCATGGTGACGTTCTGCGCCAACTGCCGGATCACGATCGAAGAAGGTCTCGACCATTACGAGATGAATACCAAGCTGCTCGGCCTGACCGAACTGCTCGCCGAACACATGGAGGACTGAGCACATGACCACTGCACAACGCATCGTCGTCGACCCCATCACCCGCATCGAGGGCCATCTGCGCATCGAGGCGGAAACCGACGCCGACGGCAAGATCACCAGTGCGTATTCCGCCGGCACCATGGTGCGCGGCATCGAGATCATCCTGCGTGGGCGCGACCCGCGCGACGCCTGGGCCTTCGCCCAGCGCATCTGCGGCGTCTGCACGCTGGTGCACGGCATCGCCTCGGTGCGTTCGGTGGAGGATGCGCTGCATCGCGCGATCCCCAGCTACAGCATTCCGCAAAACGCGGAGCTGATCCGCAACCTGATGATCGGGGCGCAGTTCGTGCACGATCACGTGATGCACTTCTATCACCTGCACGCTCTCGACTGGGTCGACGTGGTGTCGGCGCTGAAGGCCGATCCCAAGGCCACCTCGACGCTGGCGCAATCGCTCTCGAACTATCCCAGGTCCTCGCCGGGCTACTTCGCCGACGTGCAGAAGAAGGTGAAGACCTTCGTCGAACAGGGCCAGCTCGGCATTTTCGCCAACGCCTACTGGGGCCATCCCGCCTACAAGCTGCCGCCCGAAGCCAACCTGATGGCGGTGGCGCACTATCTCGACGCGCTCGCCTGGCAGCGCGACGTGGTCAAGCTGCACACCATCTTCGGCGGCAAGAACCCGCACCCCAACTTCGTGGTGGGCGGCGTGCCCTCGGCCATATCCGTGCACACCAGCGGCGGCGGCCAGGACGCCACCGCGCTCAACATGGTCGGCCTGCAGACGGTGCAGAACGTCATCCGACAAATGCGCGATTTCGTCGACCAGGTCTACGTGCCAGACACCCTCGCCATCGCCG
The DNA here is from genome assembly GCA_019459325.1 of Thiobacillus sp. Lineage (GTDB taxonomy): Bacteria > Pseudomonadota > Gammaproteobacteria > Burkholderiales > Thiobacillaceae > Thiobacillus. Next base: position 14,296 of record JAIBFA010000050.1, on the reverse strand, counting down.
GGTTCTACAAGGACTGGGGCGGGCGCGGAGAAGGACTGGGCAACTTCATGACCTTCGGCGACCTGCCCTCGAAAGGCTTCTGGGACACCGATTCCTATCTCATCCCGCGCGGCGTCATCCTCAACCGCGACCTGTCCACCATCCATCCCATCGATCTGGATGCGGACAACGAAATCCAGGAATACGTCAGCCACTCCTGGTACAAGTACAGCCAGGGCGACAAGCAGGGCCTGCACCCGTTCCGGGGCGAGACGGAACTCAACTACACCGGGCCGAAGCCGCCTTACCAGCACCTCGATGTCGAGCAGAAATATTCCTGGCTGAAATCGCCGCGCTGGAAGGGCCACTCGATGGAAGTCGGCCCGCTCGCCCGCGTGCTGATGCTGTACGCCAGCGGCAACGCCCAGGCGAAGGAACTGGTGGGGCTGACACTGAAGACGCTCGACGTGCCGGTCGATGCGCTGTTCTCCACGCTCGGCCGCACCGCCGCGCGCACGCTGGAATCGAAAATCCTGGCCGATGCCATGCAGGGCTGGTTCGACCAGCTGATGGCCAACATCAAGGCCGGCGACGTCCGCACCTTCAACGACCAGTACTGGGATCCGTCGACTTGGCCCAGCCACATGCAGGGGGTCGGCCTGATGGAAGCGCCGCGCGGCGGCTTGAGCCACTGGATCGTCATCGACGATGCCAAGATCAGCAACTACCAGGCGGTGGTGCCCAGCACCTGGAACGCGGGCCCGCGCGACACCCTCGGCCAGCCGGGCGCCTACGAGGCCGCGCTGCAGGACAACCACGTGATGCACGACCCGAAGCAGCCGATCGAGATCCTGCGCACCATCCATTCCTTCGACCCCTGCATTGCCTGCGCCGTGCACGTGACCGATCCGGATGGCGAGGAATTGGTGCAGGTGAAGATCAAGTAATGCCGACGACATGCGGCTGAAGTCATTCGCAACTGGAGAGCACGCAATGAACCCGATGAAACATTCACGCACGTTTGCCTTGGCCGCATTAGCCCTGTTTGCTGGGACGGCATCCGCGCACACGGGCGATCACGCCACCGTCACGGGTTTTTCCGGCGGCTTGGCGCATCCTCTGCTGGGACTGGACCATTTGTTCGCCATGATCGCAATCGGCCTGTGGGCTGCGCAGCAGGGAGGGCGGGCGCTGTGGGCGGTGCCTGCGGCCTTTGTCGGCGCAATGGCGCTGGGCGGCGTACTGGCCTGGTCGGGCATCGCATTGCCCCATGTCGAGACTGCCCTCGCGCTATCGGTGCTGGTGCTGGGCTTGCTGATCGCCACCCGGCGCCAGTGGGCGGTAGCGGCCGGCATGGTGCTCGCTGCCGGTTTCGCGCTGTTCCACGGCTACGCCCACGGACTGGAGATGCCGCTGGCCGCGTCGCCCATGTTGTATGCCCTGGGCTTCATGCTGGCCACGGTTTTTTTGCATGGCGTGGGCATCGTCGGCAGTCTGATCGGCCGCCACGCGGTACAGATGGTGGGGGCGGGCATCGCGGCCACGGGCTTGGCGCTGATCTTCGCCCTGTGAATCGGTGGACGATCAACTGCAACGCCTGCTGGAAGCCGAGGCCCGCGCCCAGGCGGTGATTCAGCACGCCAGCCATGAACGTCAGCGCATGATAGAGGACGCGCTGGCGAGCGTGCGTGACGCCGAGGCGCGTTTCGAAGCCGGCCGTGCCGAGCTCAGCGCGCCTTTTCTGAACGAGGCGAAGGGGCGTGCCGAACAGGCGGTGGCCGAGCTCGCGCGCAAATACGGCGAGCGCCAGCGCACCCTGCGCGACCTGGCATCGCGGCACGAAGCCGAGGCGGTGGATGCGGCCCTGACCCTGCTGCTCGACCCCACCGCATGAGCTTTCCCAAGCCCTGATGAGGAACGCAGGGAAGGGGATGCCCTGATACCCGACCGGAACACGCTGCCCGACCACCATGTCCGCCTATCTCAACACCCGCGTCAGCCTGTATTCCGGCCGCCTCTGGCAGGATGAAGCGCTCGACGCGCTGGTCGGCGTGCCGGATGAGGCAATGGCCGACACGCTGACCCGACGCGGGCTGCCGCAGCTGGCGGCGGCTTACCCGCTCCAGCCTGGCCGGCAGCAGGATCCGCGTTCGCTGGAACAACGCATCATTGCGCAAATTCTCGACGAGACGCGGGTGCTGATCCGGCCGCTGTCCGGCGCCGCGCGCAGCTTTCTGACCTTCTGGACCGCGCGCTTCGAGATTTCCAATGTGAAAACGCTGCTGCGCAGCAAGATGACCGGCGAACGGCCCGCCGCCGTGCTCGCCCGGCTGACGCCGATGGGGGCGTTCGGTCGGCTCGACAATCAGGACCTGGCGCATGCCGAGGATGTCGGCGAACTGCTGCGCCGCCTGGAAGCCGGGCCCTACGCCGGCATCGTGCGCCATGCCCGGCGTGCGTTCGAGCAGAGCCGCGACCCGTTCAGTCTGGATGCGGCACTGGATCAGGGCTACTACGAAGGCCTGACCCTGCGCGCCCAGCCGCTGGAAGACACGGTGGGCGCGCCTTTCCGCAGCCTGATGGCCAGTCTGATCGACCGCATCAATCTGGTCTGGCTGTTGCGCTACCGCTTCAACTACCGGCTGCCGCCGGCGCAGGTGTATTACCTGCTGGTGGGTTCGCGCTACAGCCTGCCCAGTTCGCGGCTGCAGGAACTGGCCGCGCTGGACAGCCTGGAGGCCGTACTGGCTGCATTGCCCTCGGCCTTGCAGATTCAGTTGTCCGGCGTGACCGACATTTCCGGCGTGTTCGCCCGCATGGAGCGCGCCGCGGCCGAGCAGGCGCTGCGGGTGCTGCGCTCCTCCGCGCCCGACATTGCCCGCGCCTTCGCCTACCTGATCCTGCGTGAACGCGATCTGCGTGCCGTCCGCGCGGTATTACGCGGACGGCACCTCGGTCTGGCCCCGGCCGATATCCGGCAGGCGCTGCAACGCGCACCCCCGGAGGTGAGCTGATGCTGCGCGCCGATCCGCTGCTCAGGATTGAATTATTGATGCTGGCGTCCGAAGCGCAGGATGCCGCGCTGATGCTCGCCCGCTTCGGTGTCTTCAATCCGGCGCCCTGCGCGCTGGAGGCGCTCGAGGAATCGCCTGCCGTCGCCTATCGCGAAGCCTGGCTCGAAGCCCAAGCCCGTCTGTCGAAGCTGCTGGAGCAGTGCGGCGACACCGGCCCCCTGAACATTCCGGCCGATGCCGAAGCCCCGGCGCTGGCCGACTTGGAAGAGTTGAACGCGTGGTTGAAGGAAGTATGGACCGCCTGCCTTGCCTGCCACGAAAGCGAAGTCCAGATCGCGGAGGCACGCAGCCACCTTGACGCACTGGAAGTCACGCTCGCCAGACTGGAGCGGCTGAACGTGGACCTCGCGCATCTGCTGCATCCCGACAGCCTGCTGGCAGTCAATATCGGCAGCCTGCCCGTGGAGGGGCTCAAGCGGGTCACCGAGGCGCTGGCCATGACAGGCCATCTGGTATCACGCTTCGATCAGGTCGGCGAGCAGGTGTTCGCGGTGATTGCCGGCCCGCGCGCGCGCCAGGACGAAGTGCGTGGCCTGCTGGCCCAGGCGGGCTGGCGCGAACTGCCGGTGCCTGACGAGTTGCGCACCCATCCGCAGGCCGCGCGCAGCTGGATGGAACAAGAGCGTACTCGCCTGAACACGCAATCCGGCGCGGCCTGCCAGATCATGGACGGACTGCGCGACCGATTCGGTCCGCGCCTGCACGAAGCACGCCTGCGCCTGGCCCTGGCGCACCCGCTGGCCGAGGCCGCGCTAGCCGGGGTGCGCGGCAGGGGCGGGCTGGCTGCACTGTCGGGCTGGGTTCCCAAACGCCAGATGGATGGCCTGCGCACCACGCTGAATGGGCATTTTCACGGGCGCTATTGGCTCGATGTGCGCGAGCCTTCCGCCGGCGAAGTCGCCGACGTCCCTTCACTGGTGCGCTATCCGGGCTGGCTTGCGCCATTCGTACCGCTGGTGAAAAGCTACGGCATTCCCCGCTACGGCGAATTCGACCCGGCGCTGCCGTTCGCCTTCACCTATCTGTTGCTGTTTGGCGCCATGTTCGGCGACATCGGCCACGGCGCCGTGATCCTGCTGCTGTCCGCTGCACTGACTCGGCGCCTCGGGCGCATGGCCTGGGTGGGTTTCGCAGCCGGCGCGGTGTCGATGCTGTTCGGTCTGCTCTACGGCAGCGTCTTCGGCTACGAGGACATCATCGAGCCGGTTTGGCTGTCGCCGCTGCATGATCCGATCCGCGTGCTGATCATCGCGGTGGGGTTCGGCGTCGGCTTCATCGTGTTTACCCTGCTGGTGAACACGCTCAATAAATGGGCGTCGGGACGGATCGGCGAGGCGCTGTTCGATTCCACCGGGCTGGCCGGGCTGGCGTTCTATCTCGGCGCCGTGGGACTGCTGGCGAGCTTGGCCGGTGTGGTGGATCTCGCCCAGCCAGCCGGGATGCTGGCAGCGCTGGGCATGGTCGTTGTGGCCGCGTTCAAGTGGTTTGAAGCCAAGGCCGGATTGGGCGAGCGCATCCTGGTGACGCTCATCGAGTCGCTGGAAACCGCCATCAACCTGTTTTCCAACACGCTGTCATTCATGCGGGTGGCGGCCTTCAGCCTCAACCACGTCGCGCTGGCGCTGGCGATCTTCACCCTGGCCAACGGGCTGGGTACGGCAGGCCACTGGTTCACCATCGTGCTGGGCAACATCGTCATCATCGTGCTGGAAGGCGGCATTGTCGCCATCCAGGCATTGCGCCTGATGTATTACGAAGGGTTCTCGCGCTTCTTCAGCGGGGACGGAACGGAATTCGTGCCCTTGCGACTGTCGTCGCAACAGGCCAAGGTTTGACGGACATTTTTAAAGGGGAGAGGACATGACCTGGTTGATTGCAATGATGGCTTTACCCGTGGCAGCCACGCTGGGTGCGGGATTCTGGCTGGAACTGAAGCCGCGCCGCCTGCCGGTAGGCTGGCTCAAGGGCGGCCTGCTCGCCAATGGGCTGCTGTTCGGTCTGGGACTGGCCGGCGTCACATTGTTCGGCGTGCAGGACGTGCTGGCGGCGGAGCCGACAGCCACCGCGGCAGGGGAAATCAGCCTGGGCCAGGGCCTGGCCCTGCTCGGCGTCGGCCTGCCGACCGGCCTTGCGGCCATTGGCGCGGCCATCGCGCTGGGCCCGATCGGTTCAGCCTCGCTCGCGGTGATCGCGGAAAAACCGGAAATGTTCGGCCGGACCTTGATTTATATGGGCCTGGCCGAAGGGATTGCGATTTACGGCCTGGTCATGTCCATCCTGCTGCTCGGCAAGATCTGACCCGATGCAAGCTGACACCGAACTCCCGCTCGGCAGCGCGCGGCTGGTGGTGCTGGGGAGCGCCGGACTCGCCGGCGGCTTCAGCCTGATCGGCGCCGAAGTGCATGCCGATGCGGATGCGGCCACGGTGGAAACGGTGCTTGAGCAACTGGCGAAAAGCGGCGACGAGGCACTGGTGCTGCTGGAAACGCACCTCGCCCACAGCGGCGGCTACTGGCTCAACCGCTTGCGCAACGAAGGCGGCCGCATCGTCATCACCGAACTGCCACCGTTGCCCGCGCCGCACGATTACGCGCCCGCGGTGGACGAGGTGGTGAGGGCGGTGCTGGGACCGGAGGCACTGAAGTAACATGATGCGCGTGACAAGTTGCAGGGGGGACGTTGAGATTCTTCTTGAAACGTGCCACTTGAAATTTGCAACTCAAGTTTTTGTTTTGGAGCGATAAATGGAAGCGGATGCGCAGGTTTCCCAACTCGAGCAGGCGCTCATGCAGCAGGCCGAGACGCTGGCGCGTGAGCAGTTGCAGAACGCCGAGTCGGCGCGCGCACGCATCCTTGCCGAGTCGGCGGAGAAGCTGAAGCTGGTCGGGGAGCGCGAGGTGTTGTCGGCCAAGGTCGAAGCCGAGCGGCTGGTCAGACGGCACAGTCAAGCGGCGGAAACGCGGCTGGCCGCCGACCTTGACCGCTTGCGCTGGGCCTTGACCGAGGCCACGCTGGCGGGGGTGAAAACCGCATTCCGGGAACTGGTGCAGGATGAAACGCGCTACCTGGAGGTGCTCGAATCGTGGCTGATGTCGGCGGCGCAGGCGTTGCCGCCGGGTGATCTGCTGGCGGAAGTTCGGCCGCAGGATGAAAAAGTGCTGGCGTCGCGGTGGGCCGAAATCGTCGCGCGTGCCGCGCCGGGACGCGCCGTGACACTCGCCAGCCACAGCCAGCCGAGCGAAGGCGGCATCCGGGTGCGCCTCGCCGACAACCGCGCGCAACTCGATCAGACCTTCGAAGCGCGCCAAGCGCGCCTCGCCGACGAACTCGCGCGGGTGGCGATGGAACGCCTGTTCGCCAGCGCGCCCGATCTCGGCACCCTGATTCACGGTTAAGGAAAACGATGGGCAAGATTCTGGAAATCAACGGCCCCCTGGTCAAACTCGAACTGCCGCAGACGGTGATCGGCGAACAGGTGCGGGTCGGGCGCATGGGCCTGGTCGGCGAGGTGATCGGACGCGACGGCGATACCGCGCTGGCGCAGCTGTACGAAGACACCGCTGGCCTCAGACCCGGCGAGGTGGCGGAAGGCCTGGGCTGGCCGCTGTCGGTTGAACTGGGGCCGGGTCTCTTGGGCGCCATCTTCGATGGCGTGCAGCGGCCACTGCAGGCGGTATGGGAACAGAGCGGCGACCGCATCGCGCGTGGCGTTGCGGTGCCTTCGCTGCCGCGCAACAAGGCCTGGCACTTCGTGCCGGATGCCGCACTGCATGCCGGCAGCACGCTCGCGGGCGGCACCGTGCTCGGCACCGTGCAGGAAACCGAATCCATCCTGCACCGCATCCTGACCCCGCCGCAGATTCACGGCGAGTTGCTGGAACTGGCGCCGGAGGGCGACTACACACTGGAGGAAACGATCGGCCGGGCGAAGCTGGCCGACGGCCGCATCGAGAAGCTGCAGCTGTTTCACCGCTGGCCGGTGCGCACCGCACGCCCGTTCAAGCAGCGCGACCACGCGGTGGCACCGCTGATCACCGGGCAGCGCATTCTCGATACCTTCTATCCGCTGCTGAAGGGCGGCAAGGCGGCGATCCCCGGCCCCTTCGGCGCCGGCAAGACCATGCTGCAACAGCAGATCGCGCGCTGGTGCAACGCCGAGATCGTCATCTACGTCGGCTGCGGCGAGCGCGGCAACGAGCTCACCGACGTGCTCGAATTCATGCCCGAGTTGACCGACCCGCACACCGGCCGGCCGCTGATGGAGCGCACGCTGCTGGTCGCCAATACCTCCAACATGCCGGTGGTGGCGCGCGAAGCGTCGATCTACGTCGGCATCACGCTCGCCGAATATTTCCGCGACCAGGGCTACGACGTGGTGATGGTGGCCGACTCCACCAGCCGCTGGGCCGAGGCGCTGCGCGAAGTCGCCGGCCGGCTTGGCCAGATGCCGGTGGAGGAGGGCTATCCGGCTTACCTCGGCTCGCGCCTCGCGGCGTTCTACGAGCGCGCCGGCCGGGTCGAAACCTTCGCCGGCGACCACGGGTCGGTCACGCTGATCGGCGCGGTGTCGCCGCCCGGCGGCGACTTTTCCGAGCCGGTCACCAGCCACACCAAGGAAATCATCCAGACCTTCTGGGCCTTGTCGAAGGAACTCGCCGACGCGCGCCATTACCCGGCGGTGGACTGGCTGGAGAGCTTCTCCGGCTACGTGAGTTCCGCCGCGAAGTGGTGGGCGCAAGAGGTTGATCCGAACTGGGAAAACGCGCGCGCCGAAGCGCTCGATCTGCTCGCCGCATCGGAAGAGTTGCAGCGCATCGTCAACCTGGTCGGCGTCGAGGCGCTGTCAAGCGAGCAGCGCTGGACGCTGGAAGCGGCAGGACTCATCAAGGAAGGCCTGCTGCAGCAGGCAGCCACCGACGAAGTGGACAGCTTCGCCTCGCCTGAAAAGCAGTACGCGCTACTGGCGGCGCTGCTGGAAATTTATCGCCAGGGCATGAAGCTGGTGAAGCTCGGCGCGCCTGCCAGAAGACTGATCCAGATGCCCCTGCTGGCGCAGGCGCGGCGCTGGAAAAGCCAGCACAACTCGGAGGACCTCGCTGCGTTGAAGGCGAAGATTGCCGCCATCCCGAATGCGTTCGAGCCCTTGTTTGAGGAATACGCCGTAACGCCCTCGACCCTGAGGGAAGCCACGCCATGAAGAACATCGAATTCCGCACTGCCACCTCCGCCCAGGGCGGCCTCGTCGTCATGGGGGGCGTGCCCGGCGTCGCCGCCGGCTCGCGGGTGCAGTTGCGCGACCACGCCGGCCGCCTCCGCTCCGGTCTGGTGATCCGCACCGCCGACGACGCGGTGCTGGTGGAAGTATTCGAGGGCACCGACGAGCTCGACCTGGAACGCACCTGGGTGCGCTTCCTCGACGAGCCGTTCAAGCTGCCGCTGTCGCGCGATATCCTCGGCCGCGTGTTCAACGGCGCCGGGCTGCCGCGCGACGGCCGCCCGCCGATCATTTCGGCCGACCGCCGCGACGTCAACGGCGAGCCGCTCAACCCGGCGGCGCGCGCCTATCCGCGCGAATTCATCCAGACCGGCATCTCCGCCATCGACGGCATGAATTCGCTGACGCGCGGCCAGAAGCTGCCGATCTTTTCCGGCGGCGGTCTGCCACACAACCGGGTGGCCGCGCAGATCGTGCGCCAGGCCAAGCTCTTGGGCGAAGAGGCCGCCGAGTTCGTGATCGTGTTCGCCGCCTTCGGCGCTTCGCACGCCGACGCCCGCTTTTTCCAGGAAAGCTTCGAGGAAAGCGGGGTGCTGAACAAGGTGGTGATGTTCCTCAACCTCGCCGACGAGCCGGTGATCGAACGCCTGCTGACACCGCGCGCGGCGCTCACCGCGGCCGAATACCTGGCCTTCGACCTCGACTACCATGTGCTGGTGGTGATGACCGACATGACCGCCTACGCAGAAGCCTTAAGGGAAGTGGCGGTGCTGCGCGGCGACGTCCCGGCGCGCAAGGGCTATCCGGGCTACCTTTATTCCGATCTCGCCGAGCTCTACGAGCGGGCCGGGCGCATCAAGAACCGGCGCGGCTCGATCACCATGATCCCGGTGCTGTCGATGCCGTCCGACGACATCACCCATCCGATTCCCGATCTGACCGGCTACATCACCGAGGGCCAGATCGTGCTCGGGCGCGAGCTCGCCAACCAGGGCGTATATCCGCCGGTGACCGTGCTGCCATCCTTGTCGCGCCTGATGAAGGACGGTGTCGGCAAGAATTTCACCCGCGAGGACCACCCCCACGTCGCCAGCCAGCTGTTCGCCAGCTATGCCAAGGCGCTGGAAGTGCGCGGGCTGGCCGCCATCATCGGCGCCGAGGAACTCAGTGACGCCGACCGCCGCACGCTCGAATTTGCGGACGCCTTCGAGCGCCGCTTCATCGGCCAGGGCGAAGACGAGGACCGCAGCATCCACGAAACGCTCAGCCTCGCCTGGGATCTGCTCTCGATGCTGCCGCCGGAAACGCTGATCCGGGTCTCGGAAGACGAACTGGCGAAGTATCACAAGGGAACGGCGTGAAACAGATGCACGATTCAAGTTACAAGTTACAAGGAAAAGCAATGGCTTGCATCCTTCTTGCAACGTGCAACTTGAATCTTGCATCTGCCGTCCGGAAGGACGGCGCATGAAGAAACGCCTCTCCGTTCCCCCTACAAAAAGCGCGCTGTTGCAGGTCGGCCGTCAGGCGCGTTTTCTGGAGCAGGGGCGGCAGATGCTGGAAAAAAAGCGCGATCTGCTGACCCGCCTGGTCTACGAGCGGCTCGCGCAGTACCGCGAGTTGCGCGCGCAGACTGAGCGCGAACTTGCCGAGGCGTATCGCTGGCTGGGCATCGTGCAGATGCGCATGGGCGAACAGATGCTGCGCCAAGCCTCGGTGGGGCTGAAGCCGGCGGTGGCGATCAGGGTCGTGGCACGTTCAAGCGTCGGCGTGGAATACCCCAGCGTCACGGCCGCACCCCTGCCGCTGCAGCCGGTTGGATTGATGTGGACCGACGTCAGCTTCGACGAGGCCCGGTTGCGGCTGCGCGAATTGACCGTAACGCTGGCGCGGCTGGGCGAGGCGGAGAGTGCCTTGTGGCGCCTGCTCGCCGCCAGCCGCAAGACGCAGAAACGCGTCAACGCGTTGAAGTACAACATCATCCCGCGCTACCAGGCGACGGTGGTTCACATCCGTGCCGCGCTGGAAGAGGATGAGCGCAACACCCTGTTCCAGATCAAGGTGCTGCGCGCACGCAAGCCCGCTTGAGCAGGCCAGGCCTGCCTGCCCAAACGTTGTGGCCAGCAGTTCGCCGCTCATCCTGTTGCTGTCTGGTCACCGGCCGTTCATCCCGGAATTCAATCGCCGCCACTCTGCTCGGGCGTTTTCACTTGCCAGAGGGCGAACGTGGCCCCCGTGGGATCGGTCATGACGCTCATCCAGCCGTAGTCCCCCACCTCCATGACATCCCGGACAACGGTCGCGCCCAGTGATCTGGCCTTTGCCGTTGTGGCTACGACGTCGTCCACGCCGATGTAGGCCATCCAGTGCGGCGGCATGCCCGGGTCGCCCAGCATGCCGCCACCGGTGCCTTCCCCCACGTTGATCATGGTGTAGGAACCGCCGGGCATGGGCAGATCCTGCAGACTCCAGTCGAACAGCCCGGAATAAAATGCCTTGGCCTGGGCGAGATCACCGGTATGCAACTCGACATGCACGAATGGGTTTGCCATGCTCGTTTCTCCTTTCAATCCAGTTTCATGGCGCTCGATGAGCGGAACGCCGATCAGCCGGCCATGCAGCCAGTGGACGAAGGCGACTCGGTGTCATCGTTCACCCGATACCGCGCTGTTTGAGTCAACGGTGCGTCCGGTCTACGAAAACCAGCGCAGGAAGGCGGCCGCCGTCAGGGCCACGGCGGCCAGGGCGGCCAGGATCCTGAAGGTGCGCATCACGCTCACGCGGCTCCACGCCTTGCCACGGAAGAGGTAGAGGGTGGCCAGCACCAATCCGGTTATCGCCGCTGCCACTTTGACCGCAAGCGCTGCCAGGGCAATGCTGCTCAAATCGGGCGCCTCGCCGTAGTAGTAGAGACTGGTGAGGCCGAACACGCCACCGCTGGCAATCTGCGCGCCCCAGGCAACGAGGATCAGCCAGGCAAACGTGCGCCCGGCTTCCAGCCGGGGCGCAGGCCACAACGCGAACAGCGCGCCGCCCAGCACGCCGACGGCGCCAAAGTTATGCACCACTTGGGTCAGCGCATAGGCGAGATTTTCCGATCCCACAGGCTTATTTCACCGTGACCTGGACGCACTGTTCGATGCCCACCGGCACGTGGGCCTTGTTCACCACCTTGACGCAGAGGGTGCGCTTGCCGGAGTCCAGGCTTTCCAGCAAATACTCGCCCTTGAGCTTGCGCAGGATCCCGACTTCCTTGTCGTCGACGTAGACGTGGACGTGGTCTCCGCGCGGACCGGGATTCACGTCATAGACCAGACGATTTTCGTCCAGCGCGTCGAGAATGGCGCCCTGCGTCGGCGACGTGATCACCACCTTGCCCTGGGCCAGACTGGGCGCCGGATATCCCAGCAAGAGCCCGAGCGCAAGGATGGAAAAAAATGCCTTTCTGACCATGATGACCTCCTTCACGATGTAATAAACGTCATGAGCATGCTCGTTTAAAGCAGCCACCCGCCTGACGCACCGGTTCCGGCCGGATTTCAGGCCGCTTGCTGCTTGTACTCCACCCACTTGGCGACCTGTTCGTCCCAATCGTCGGAACGGAAGTAGGGGTTGGAACGCGGCTCCCGGATCATGTTGGGATCGATCGGGATGTCCATGCCTTCGAGGAAATTGGCCAGCCCGATGCGCTCGATCATCTCGCCGGTGCGCTCGTGATCCAGCGCGTTTTCCGCGAAGAAGTCGAGAACGTTGCGCGCCAGTTCGTTCAGCTTCTCGAAATCCTCGTCGGTTTCCAGCTTCATGAACGGGATGATCACGGTACCCATGGTCGCGCCGATCTTCAGCACGCCCTTGCCGCCCACCAGGATGGACACGCCCTTGTCCTTGCCGGGCAGCAGGCCGCCGGGGATGACGTTGAGGCAGTGCATGCAGCGCACGCAGTTCTTGTTGTCGATGCAGAGGGCATTGCCGTCGCCCAAGTGGGCCACCGACGTGTGCGGCCCGGCCTGAACCTCGCCGGACGGTACCACCGTGATGGCCTTGGTCGGACAGCGGCCGACCACGTCGTTATAGAGATCGTGCATGCCGTGAACCTGGTAGTAGTCCTGCACCAGGGCTTCGTTGACGCGAATGTTGTCGCGCCAGGTGCCGATGGTCGCCATGTCCGAACGCTGGATGGCGTTGACGCAGTCGTTGGGGCAGCCGGAGAACTTGAACTTGAACTTGTAGGGCAGGGACGGCCGGTGCATGTCGTCGAGGTTGTTGTTGATGACGGTGCGCAACGCACGCGCCTCGTCAAAGCAGGACATTTCGCAACGGGCAGAACCGACGCAGGACATCGAGGTGCGCAGCGCGGGGCCGGCGCCGCCCAAGTCGAAGCCCATTTCGTTGAGGCCGTTGAACACCGCCTGCACGTTCGCGCTGCTGACGCCCTGGAACATGATGTCGCCGGACTGGCCGTGGAAAGCGATCAGGCCGGACCCGCCGTTGTTTACCCAGACGTCGCACAGCTTGCGCAGCAGGTCGGAGGTGTAGTGCATGCCCGCCGGCGGCTGCACGCGCAGGGTGTGGAATTCGGCGGCCTCGGGGAACAACGGCTTGCCGGCCTCGTCCTTCAGTTCGGTAAAGCGCGGGATGATGCCGCCGCCGTAACCGAACACACCGACCGTGCCGCCTTTCCAGAAACCCTTGCGGGTTTCGTAGGAGGTTTCCAGCTGGCCCAGCAGGTCGACCATCATGTCGTTGTCCTGCGCCAGGCGCTTGAGGCCGGTCACGAAGCTGGGCCACGGACCGCTCTCGAGCTGGTCGAGCAGGGGGGTGTCATGGGGAGTGCGAGTGGACATGGGAGTCTCCAATATGAACGAAGACGTACCCCAATATAGACAATACTTGAGTATTTTTCTCGGGATTACCCAAATGGGTAGGTGGCCAGGCAGAGGCCCGGATTTACGTTTCCTGCGTAAACCTCATCGCGGGGGCGAGGGGGGCGGCGCGGTGCTATCGCGTCTGGCCGCCTACCTGCCCACCGCCAGTTGATTGATCACCCTGTCCACGGCAAAAAGACACCAGGCGTCCTGTTCGGCCCGGTTTTTTTCCGCTTCGGAGCCGGCGAGCCCTTCCAGCGTGACCACGAAATTGCGGGTGCGGACGCGGATCTGGTCAGGATGGGGAATCATCGGGTCCATTTCCAGCACCAGCGAGAGGGCATCGCTGACCTCGTCGTCGTTGTCCTGTTCCGGCGGCAACACTTCCAGGGCGTCCACCACGTCGCGACAGCCCGGCACCCACCACGCCAGCACGCCTGCCAGACGTTTGTGCGAAAGGCTGATGACCCAGCCGTCCAGCGTCACCACCCCGTCCTTCACCGCGACCAGGAGGTCGCCGCTGGCATCTTCGCCCCCGGCTTCCTGCAAGGTGAGCGTTTCGCCCTTCCTGATCACCCGCAGCGCACAATTCTTCAACTCGCGCGCGTCCCGCAACAGGGCCGTGAGGGAGTCCAGAATCGCGCCGTCGCCCCTCGGTTCCGACGGCGCCACGTGCAGCCGGTCGACCACCCCGCGCACCGATGGCGTCGCTCCCGCGAGTTCAAGGGCAATTTTTTTCGCGGCGATGCTTCCGACATCGCCTTCCATGACCAGAACGCTGTCATCGGTCAGGCCGATCTGGATGGGCCAGCGATGCAGGTTGATGCGCGGTTCACGCTCGAGCGCAGCCCAGAGCGACTTGAGGACAGGATTTCCATTTTGCATGTCGGGACACCTCCCCGTTCAACATAGCATGGGGGGAGTATTTCGTCCCTCATGTAAAAAACCCCTGCCGAAGCGGCAGGGGTTTTTATTTCAGGCGCTGGCAACCGGCCATGTCAGCCAGCCGGAACAGCAACCGGTTTAGCCGATGGTGGCTTCGGCGCTGTTCTTGTCGCCCTTGTTGTCGACCCAGTTGACGACGACCTTGTCGCCGGCCTTGGGGCCCTTGACCTTGAATCCCAGGTAGGGGTTCTTGGACACGCCGCCGCCGATTTGGCCAG
>JAIBFA010000040.1 GCA_019459325.1 Thiobacillus sp. | reverse complement strand
GACCGCATCGCCTTCTTCCGCGTCTGCTCCGGGCGCTACAGCCCCAACATGAAAGTGCGCCACCGCCGCACCGGCAAGGACATGAAAATCGCCAACGCCGTGGTCTTCATGGCCAACGAGCGCACCCGCATGGAAGACGCCGTGGCGGGCGACATCATCGGCATCCACAATCACGGCCAGCTGCATATCGGCGACACCCTCACCGAAGGCGAGGCCCTGCAATACAAGGGCATCCCCTACTTCGCCCCCGAACTCTTCAGCCGCCCGCGCCTGCGCGACCCGCTGCGCGCCAAGCAGCTGAACAAGGGCCTCTTGGAACTGGGTGAGGAAGGCGCGGTGCAGGTGTTCGAGCCTTTCGCCGACAACACGTTGCTGATCGGCGCGGTCGGCCAGCTGCAGTTCGAGGTTGTCGCCCACCGCCTGAAAACCGAATACGGCGTCGACGCCAGCTTCGAGAACGCCGGCATCTACACCGCGCGCTGGGTCACCTGCCCGGACGCCCAGCACCTGGCCGAATTCACCAGGGCCAACACGCTCAAGCTGGCCAAGGACGTCGACGGCAACCTGGTGTATCTGGCCGACACGCGGGTGAACCTCACGTTGGCGCAGGAACGCTGGCCCAAGGTCGCATTCCACGACACGCGCGAACATGGGCAGCTGTTGAGCTAGCCAGGGCGGCCCTGACTTCGCTTTCGCTGGCCTTCAATATGAATGTCTCTCGCGGGTGTGAACCGTCTCTTCCAGGGCGGCAACTTGGCAGACTTCCCGACTGAGTTAGTTTCCGCTACGTCGAATAACAGGACTTGGGCTTGTTTATCCGATTCGCGGTTTCGCGTCATTCATGGTCTATGAATAAGGGATCGCCCAGGCTCATCCGTGGCACGGATTCGACCAGTCGGGCGAAGTCACCCCATTCCCCTAGGAGTCAGTCATGGACACCGCAGATCAAGGTTTCACCGTTCATAATTCCACTGTCGTCAACTATGTTGCTACCGATCCCCTGGAACGCGACCTGACGCAAAGCAGACGCCTGCACGAACCCGAGCAAATCCTCAGCAGCACCGATCCGATCACCGGGCGGGAGATCGATGACCTTTCCGGGCATCCCTACCTGGTCGATGGCAATGTCACGATGTATTTCGAGACCGAGGCCACCCGGCAAGAATTCATGGATATGCCGATCGATCATCCGTTCCATCTGGTCGACAACCCCACGGATGAAGGATATGACGAAGGTTAGGCTGACTTGGCCCCTGCAACCCGTCTGAATCATTCTTGGCGGGCGCGGTGTGCGCGCTGCCTGTTCGTAATCGCGCGCTGCGTGCCTGTTCAGGCATCCCTGAACAGGCGAATTGCCTCGTCCAGCCGCTGCACCGCGTGCACTGTCATGCCGGCGATTTTCTGCTTGGGCTGGTTGGCGGTGGGGACGATGGCCTGGGTGAAGCCGAGCTTGGCGGCTTCTTTCAGGCGCTCCTGGCCACGCTGCACCGGGCGGATTTCGCCGGCGAGGCCCACTTCGCCGAACATCACCAGCTTGTCGGGCAGGGGCTGGCTTCTGAGCGAAGACACGATCGCCGCCAGCACGGCCAGATCAGCGGCGGGTTCGCTGATCTTCACCCCGCCCACGGCGTTGACGAACACGTCCTGATCGAAGCAGGCGATGCCGGCGTGGCGGTGAAGCACCGCCAGCAGCATGGCGAGCCGGTTCTGCTCCAGGCCAACCGACAGGCGGCGCGGGCTCGGCGCATGGCTGGAATCGACCAGTGCCTGGATTTCCACCAGCAGCGGCCGTGTGCCTTCCTGCGTGACCAAGACGCAGGAACCGGGCACCGGCTCGCCGTGGCGCGACAGGAAAATCGCCGAAGGGTTGGATACGCCCTTCAAGCCCTTCTCGGTCATCGCGAAGACGCCGATTTCGTTGACCGCGCCGAAGCGATTCTTGAACGCGCGCACCAGGCGGAAGCTCGATCCGGTGTCGCCCTCGAAATACAGCACGGTATCGACGATGTGTTCGAGCACGCGGGGGCCGGCGATCGCACCTTCCTTGGTGACGTGGCCGACGAGGATGATCGCGGTACCCGTCTGCTTGGCGTGCCGCGTGAGCTGGGCCGCGCATTCGCGCACCTGCGCCACCGAGCCGGGGGCGGAGGTCAGCGCCTCCGAATACACGGTCTGGATCGAATCGATCACCGCGACGTCGGGCTTCATGTCGGCGAGCTGCGCGAGGATGGCTTCCAGCCGGATTTCCGGCAGCACCGGCAGGTTGGTCTCAGGCAGCGAGAGCCGCCGCGCGCGTAGCGCCACCTGGCGCGCGGATTCCTCCCCGCTGACGTAGAGCGTCTTCATGCGGCCGGACAGGCCCGCCATGGCTTGCAGCAACAGGGTTGATTTTCCGATACCGGGGTCGCCGCCAATCAGGGTGACCCCGCCCGGCACCAAGCCGCCGCCCAACACGCGGTCGAGCTCGCCAATGTCAGTGGCGATGCGCGACTCCTCGCTCCCCTCCACCTCGTGCAGCATCTGGACCACACTGGTCGCCGCCAGCGAGGCGAAGCGCGGCTTGGCCGATTCGGCAATGGTCTCGACCAGGGTGTTCCAGGCGTTGCACGCAGGGCACTGCCCTTGCCACTTGGGCGACTGCCCGCCGCACTCGGTGCAGGTATAGATCGTTTTGGTTTTGGCCATGTGTGGATTCAATAATCTACTGCGGGACGTGATCCGGGCGCGTCCGGTGCTCGGAATCCTCATGTACTTCTATGTACATTCCGGTTCCTCCGCTCCGGGCGCACCCGGCTGACGCCCGCTCGCTACGATTCTTGAAACCACACATCAAACCGGGAATACACCGGTGGACAGATAGCGGTCGCCACGGTCGCAGACGATGGAGACGATCACCGCGTTTTCGACTTCCTTCGACACCTGGAGCGCAGCCCACAGCGCGCCGCCGGACGAGATGCCGGCGAAGATGCCTTCCTCGCGCGCCAGCCGCCGGGTGGTTTCCTCGGCGTCCTGCTGGCTGACGTAGATCATGCGGTCGACGCGGCTGGGGTCGCAGATTTTGGGCACGTATTCTTCCGGCCATTTACGGATGCCGGGAATCTGCGCGCCCTCGGTCGGCTGCACGCCGACGATCTGGATCGCAGGATTCTGTTCCTTGAGGTAGCGCGAGCAGCCCATGATGGTTCCGGTGGTGCCCATGCTGGAAACGAAGTGGGTGATTCTTCCCTGCGTGTCTCGCCAGATTTCTGGGCCCGTGGTGCGGTAGTGCGCCTCCGGATTGTCGGGATTGGCGAACTGGTCGAGGATCTTGCCGATGCCCTGTTTTTCCATTGCGATCGCCAGGTCGCGCGCACCTTCCATGCCCGCTTCCTTGCTCACCAGTTGCAGCTCGGCGCCGAAGGCACGCATGGTCTGGCGCCGCTCGATCGACAGGTGCTCCGGCATGATGAGGATCATCTTGTAGCCGCGCATCGCCGCCGCCATGGCGAGCGCGATACCGGTGTTGCCGCTGGTGGCCTCGATCAGGGTATCGCCGGGTTTGATCTCGCCACGCGCCTCGGCCTGTTCGATCATCGACAGTGCCGGGCGATCCTTCACCGATCCTGCCGGGTTGTTGCCTTCCAGCTTGACGAGAATGGTATTCGACGTCGCCCCGGGCATGCGCTTGAGGCGCACCAGCGGCGTGTTGCCGACCGTATCCTCGATCGTTTTGTAAGTACTCATCTATTTAACTGAAGCATTGCATTCGAACGGTTTCTCTCGATTTCCCGGTAACCCGAGTCCATCAGCCAGGAAAGGATATCCCTTTTCCATTGCTGCTGGCTTGTATGTTCGATGATGACGACATGCGGCCACACGCGCTTGTCGCTCGCCTCGAAAAACGGAAACAGCACAGCATCCTCCATGCCTTCCACATCGATCTTGAGCGCATCGACACGATCGATCTGTTCATCCTGAAGCACACTTTTCAAAGGCGCCATCTGGACGCTGATCGAGCTGCCGGAGTCGTTGCTGTCCTCGGCAATACGGCTTCCCCCCATATCGCGTTCCGTGACAATCATGGTCATCGTCGCGGTTTCCGCACCCAAGGCAATCTGCATGGGTTTGACCCGGTTTTCCAGACCGTTTGCTGCGATGTTGAAACAAAGTCGCGAATAGACTTTGGGATTGGGCTCGAAAGCCAGCACGCGGCTGGCACCGAAGCGCGCTGCCATCAGCGCGTAGTATCCGATATTGGCACCGATATCGAGAAACACACCGCCGTCGGCCACCGCCGCACGCAGTATTTTCAACTCCTGCTCGTCCCTCAGCTTCGACCCGAACAGCATCTTGTTCTCGACGGTGTTGTCGAATGGATGCACCCTGAATTTCAGCCCGGAATAGCGGATATCGACAGGCGTGCCCAGCCCCATTCGCGCCCACAGCCTGCCGAGATGCTTTTTGGCGGAACCCCGGGCCAGCCCCAATTGTTTCAGCAGCAGCAGAACGCGTCCCGCACCCGTAGGTGCGAAAGCTCCCCACGCATTCTTCTTATCGTCATTGCTCATTGTTCGTCTCGCGAGTTGCGGCTGGCTCAAGATCGGTGGCACCTAGTCTAGGCTTTCCAGTAGTCGTCGATCCATGTTGCCGGCCGGATGTGTTTGTAGAATTTCTTGTACCACTTTTTGACCGGCCACAGTCCCTGCACCGCCTCATGTGGGTTGGGCACACCGGGAAAGGCAACGACTCGTGCCGTGGCAGGCAGCACGGGGGCTTTCCACCAACGCTGCGGCATGGGGGGCACGCAATGCGTCTTGAACAGCACGCACCACTCGTCCGGCCAGAATTTCATCTCGCTGACGGTGCGCGAGATGTAAGTCTGCTCGATACGGAATTGCCGGTAGATTTCGTCGAACTCGGGTGCGAGCCGATCGTAGATGTAGGGGTGCGCGCCCACCCGGAAACGGAACACCGACGTGTTGCCGATGCCCTTGCCAGGTTGGGTCCAGTTCTGCATCACGACGAAGGAAACCTGAGGTTCGTATTCGAAGAAAACGTCGAGAGAGCCGGTCACGATCACGTCCAGGTCGAGAAACAGCCAGTCGCCTTCCATGCCGGGCAATTCCTTCGCCCACACCGCAATCTTGCGCCAGCCAGTGCGATTGCGTGGCGGCGGCACATCGACCTCGGGGCAAGGCAGGCACTCCACTTCCTCACGAATGCCACGCGTGTCGTCGGTCATGCAGACGAAACGCAAGGGCCCCTGGGTGTGGCGGCGCACCATGCCATAGAGTTTGTTGACATAGTCGGCCGGGTAAAGCGGCCCCCATTTCATGCAGACGACCTGTTTCATCGCACGCCTTGTACCGAGTCGATCAAGCAGGCAAGAAACACCATCACTGCCGACCAATCGGCAGATAATCGAAGCCCATCTCACGCATGGATTGCGGCTCGTAAAGATTGCGGCCATCGAAAACAAGTGGCGTCTTCAGCAGCGACTTCATGGTGTCGAAGTTGGGACTGCGGAAAACTTTCCACTCGGTGACGATCAGCAGCGCGTCTGCGCCCTTCAGTGCATCCATCGGGCTGTCGACCAGCAGCAGGTCGGCGCGCTCGCCGTAGATTCGGCGGGTTTCTTCCATCGCCGCCGGATCGTAGGCCGATACGCTCGCCCCCATCGCCCACAGCGCCTCCAGCATGCTGCGGCTGGGCGCTTCGCGCATGTCGTCGGTGTTCGGCTTGAACGCCAGCCCCCACATGGCGAAGCGCTTGCCCTTGAGGTCTTTACCCAGGCGCGCGGTCAGCTTGTTGACCAGAATCTGCTTCTGCGCGTCGTTGGCTTCCTCCACCGCATCGAGCACCCGCAGCGGGATGCCGTTTTCCTGGCCGGTGCGGCGCAGCGCCTGTACGTCCTTGGGAAAGCACGATCCGCCGTAACCGCAGCCTGCATACAGGAAGTGGTAGCCGATGCGCGGGTCGGAGCCGATGCCATGGCGCACCTGCTCGATATCTGCCCCGAGTTTCTCGGCCAGTACGGCGAGTTCGTTCATGAAGGATATGCGCGTCGCCAGCATGGCGTTGGCTGCATATTTGGTGAGCTCGGCGCTCTTCACATCCATCACCGTCAGACGGTCGTGGTTGCGCTGGAACGGCGCATACAGCTGGCGCAGCAGCTGGGTGGCGCGATCACTGTCGGTGCCGATCACAATGCGGTCCGGCTTCATGAAGTCATCCACCGCCGCGCCCTCTTTCAGGAACTCGGGATTGGAAGCAACGTTGAATTCGATTGCGACGCCACGCTTGGCCAACTCGTCCTGCAAGGCGGCTTTCACCTTGTCTGCGGTCCCCACCGGCACGGTGGATTTGTCGACCACCAGTTTGTAGTCGGTCATGTGACGGCCGATATTGCGCGCTGCCGCCACCACATATTGCAGGTCGGCAGAGCCGTCTTCGTCGGGCGGGGTGCCGACGGCAATGAACTGGATCTGACCGAAGGCCACCGATTCCTCGATGTCGGTGGTGAAATGCAGCCGGCCTGCCGCGACGTTGCGCTTCACCATGTCTTCCAGG
Organism: Thiobacillus sp.; assembly: GCA_019459325.1. Taxonomy (GTDB): domain Bacteria; phylum Pseudomonadota; class Gammaproteobacteria; order Burkholderiales; family Thiobacillaceae; genus Thiobacillus. The sequence goes on along the minus strand of JAIBFA010000040.1, from coordinate 3,887 downwards.
CCCGGTTCGTAGATCGGGATGCCGCCGGCTTTCAGCGTTTCAATCTTGTTCGGGTCGACATCCAGGCACAGCACTTCGTTGCCGACTTCCGCCAGGCAGGTTCCGGTCACCAGGCCGACATAGCCTGTTCCAATTACAGTGATTTTCACAGCGTCTCTCCCTAAGTACCTTGTATGTCGAAATGAATCTGCTTGAGCGCGGCCAGCGGATCGGCCGCTGCCGTGATCGGGCGCCCGCTCACCAGGTCGGTCGCCCCGGCCCGCAAGGCTTCCACCGGCGTCATCACGCGGCGCTGGTCACCCACCTCGCTGCCTGCCGGCCGGATGCCCGGTGTCACCAGGCGGAAATCCGCCCCCAGATCGACGCGCAGCATGGCAGCCTCTTGTGCCGAGCAGACGACGCCATCGAATTTGCAGGCTTGCGTCAGGCGTGCCAGCCGCAGCACCTGATCGGCAGGCGCAGCGGAAATCCCGACTTCGCCCAGGTCCTCGGCACTCATGCTGGTCAGCACCGTCACCGCAATCAAAAGCGGTCGCTGCGGCAAGTCCGCCAGGGCTTCGTGGGCCGCCGACATCATGCGTCGCCCGCCCGACGCGTGGACGTTCAGCATCCACACACCCAAGCCAGCCGCCGCACGGCAGGCTGCTGCGACGGTGTTGGGAATGTCGTGGAATTTCAGATCGAGGAAGACCTCGAATCCGCGCGCAACCAGTGCCCGCACCAAATCCGGCCCCGCCACGGTGAACAGCTCCTTGCCCACCTTCAACCGGCACAGCGCCGGGTCGAGCCGGTCCACTAGAGCCAGCGCGGACGCCGCATCGGGAAAGTCCAGCGCGACGATAATTTTATGCGTCATTCATTATTCCCTGATCCCTGGGGTTCTCTACCCCTCACCCTCGTGCCGTTCGGGGTCGAAACTGTCCCAGCGCCCGCATGCCGGACAGCGCCAGAAGAACTGCTTGGCCTTGAAGCCGCAGCTGCCGCACTGATAGCGCATCATGCGCTGGCTGTGCGACGCCACCAGGCTTTTTTCCACCTGCAACAATTCACGTTCGTCGGGCTCGGCATTGATGAGTTGCGCTTCCAGCAGGCGATCCAGCGTACGCAGACTGGGGTTGCGGCGAAGCTCCTCGCGCGCCAGCTGGCTGGCCGCCGCCGCGCCTTCGGTTTCCGAGACCGCCAGATACAGCGCACTGAATACATCCTGCGACGGCTGTCGCGCATGCAGGGCGCGCAGCCACTGCACGCCTTCTGCCAGTCGCCCCAGCTGGCGATAGCTGCCGAGCACACGATCGACCACGAGTGCCATGTGCGCAGCGCTCTGCGTTTCGACCAGGCGCCAGTCGGCGATGGCGGCCTCGTGTCGCCCAGCGGCCGCGTCCAGATCTCCCGACATCAGGTTGGCACGCACCGACTGGCGGTTGGCCTGGAGCGCCTGTTGCAGATGCGCCGCAGCGGCGTCCGGGTTGCCTTTTGCCGCTTCCAGCAGAGCCAGCTCGCAATAAAAGTGGGCGATGTCGGCGTTCAAGGGTTTGCTGGTGTCCTTTTCCAGCACGCGTGCAGCATCGATGGCTTTTTGCCAATCTTTTTCCTGCACGTAGATTTCCAGCAGGTAGGTGCGCGCCAGACCATGCTGCGGGGTTTCCAGCAGCTTGCCGAACACCTGTTCCGCGCGGTCGAGCAAGCCGGCCTTCAGGTAGTCCTGCCCCAGTTCGCCCATCGCGCGCAGGCGCTGGTCTTCGACCAGGCCTTCACGCTCCAGCAGATTCTCGTGCATGCGGATGGCGCGATCCAGTTCGCCCCGGCGGCGAAACAGGCCGCCCAGTGCAAAGTGCAGGTCGATGGTTTCAGGTTCGAGCTTGACGACCTCGAGAAAGGCTTCGATCGCCTTGTCGGGCTGTTCGTTGAGGAGGAAATTCACTCCGCGGAAATACGAATTGGGCAGCGCACGCGATTCGGTCACCACCTGGCGAATGTCGACCCGCGCGGCCAGCCAGCCCAGCACGAAAAACAGGGGAAACGCCAGCAGCCACCAGAATTCGAATTCCATGGCGGATTACACGACAGGCATGTCGGTTGTTTGCGTGACCGTGTCCAGCTCGACCGCCTGCGGCTTGCGACCCAGCTCGCGGCGCAGGCGGAACAGGGTCGGCAACAGGGCCAGCACGCCCGTCAGGGCGCCCAACACAAATGCCAGTCCCAGCATGACAATCAGCGGCGCCTGCCACACATACCCCAGATAGGAGTTGAACGTGACGCTATGGCTGTTTTTCAGGGCAAAGCCCAGCACCAGCAAAAACACCAGCAGCTTCGCCGCCAGCCCCAGATAGCGTGTGAGATTTTTCATGGTTGATCGCGTCAGAGTGGCGTCCATTCTACCTTTGGGGGCCGACTTCAAAAAGCGCGGCGGAAAAAGAAAACGGCGCTCAACGCGCCGTTTTCACCTGCCTTGCGTGACCTAGAGCGGGAAATCCACCCGGTCGCGCAACTCCTTGCCTGCCTTGAAGTGCGGCACATACTTGGCCGGCACCTGCACGCGCTCGCCCGATTTGGGATTGCGCCCCAGGCGGGCGGGGCGGAAGCTCAGACTGAAGCTGCCAAAGCCGCGGATTTCGATACGCTCGCCGCGCGACAGGTTTTTCGCCAGCGCGTCGAGGATCGTTTTCACCGCCATCTCGATATCCGCAACCGAAAATTGCGAATGCCGCGCCGCGAGTTGAGCAATCAGCTCGGACTTGGTCATGGATTACTCGGCGTTCTTGTTGTCGAGCTTGGCTTTCAGCAACGCTCCGAGGTTGGTCGAGCCGCTGGCGGCCGCTGCGGATTCGGCGGCGAATTTCTTCATCGCGGAATCCTGCTCGGTCATGTCCTTGGCCTTGATCGACAGGTTGATCACGCGGTTCTTGCGATCGACGTTGATGATCATGGCTTCGATTTCATCGCCTTCCTTGTAGTGGCTGCGCATGTCTTCAACGCGGTCACGCGAGACTTCGGAAGCGCGCAGGTAGCCTTCCATGTCGCTGTCCAACTGCACGGTGGCGCCCTTGGCTTCGACGGTCTTGATGGTGCCCTTGACGATGCTGCCCTTCTCGTGGCCGGTCGCGTAGCTGGTGAGCGGATCGCCTTCGAGCTGCTTGATGCCGAGCGAAATGCGCTCGCGCTCGAGGTCGATACCGAGCACCACAGCCTCGACGTCCTGGCCCTTGCGGAAGTTGCGCACAGCCTCTTCGCCGGGGACGTTCCACGACAGGTCGGACAGGTGGACCAGGCCGTCGATGCCGCCCGGCAGGCCGATGAACACGCCGAAGTCGGTGATCGACTTGATCGCACCGCTGACCTTGTCGCCCTTCTTGTGGTTCATCGAGAAATCTTCCCACGGGTTCGACTTGCACTGCTTCATGCCCAGCGAGATGCGACGCTTGTCTTCGTCGATGTCGAGCACCATGACTTCGACTTCGTCGCCCAACTGCACGATCTTGTTGGGGCTGACGTTCTTGTTGGTCCAGTCCATTTCGGAGACGTGAACCAGGCCTTCGATGCCTTCCTCGATCTCGACGAACGCGCCGTAGTCGGTCAGGTTCGCGACCTTGCCGAACATGCGGGTGCCCTGCGGGTAGCGTCGTGCGATGCCGACCCACGGATCGTCACCCAGCTGCTTGATGCCGAGCGAAACGCGGTTCTTCTCGGTGTCGTAGCGCAGGATCTTGGCTTCCAGTTCCTGGCCGACGTGCACCACTTCGGACGGGTGCTTGACGCGGCGCCAGGCCATGTCGGTGATGTGCAGCAGGCCGTCGATACCACCCAGATCGACGAACGCGCCGTAGTCGGTGATGTTCTTGACCACGCCCTTGACGATGGAGCCTTCCTTCAGGTTCTCCATCATCGCT
>JAIBFA010000027.1 GCA_019459325.1 Thiobacillus sp. | reverse complement strand
CTGGCCAAATCGGCGGCGGCGTGTCCAAGAACCCCTACCTGGGATTCAAGGTCAAGGGCCCCAAGGCCGGCGACAAGGTCGTCGTCAACTGGGTCGACAACAAGGGCGACAAGAACAGCGCCGAAGCCACCATCGGCTAAATCAGGCAGTACACGAGCGGGGCAGCAGGCCCCGCTCCCGTTTTATTCATCAGGTTTCTGGAGGACGGCATGAAACAACAAATCATTATGAAACTGCTGACAGGGATGGCCGGATTGGGCATTGCTTTGGGCGCTGTCACGGCACACGCCTCGCCCGAGAAAGACCGGCAGGAAATGATCAAGTACTACACGGACAAATATCCCAACGTCAAGCTCGAGGATTATGTCTACGGCGCGCTGGCATTCGATGCCGACAGCAAGGCGCAGTACGACGCGATCATGGAGTTCCCGCCTTTCGATTCGCAGGTCGAGGCCGGGCGCAAGATGTGGGAAACCCCGTTCAAGAACGGCAAGACCTACGCCAGCTGCCTGCCCAACGGCGGCAAGCAGATCGCCGGCAACTACCCGATGTTCGACGAAGCCAAGGGCAAGGTCGTGACGCTGCAGGATGCCATCAACGACTGCCGCACTGCCAACGGCGAGGAAGCCCTCAAGGTCAACGACATGAAGACCATGGGACAGCTAACTGCCTACATGCGCACGCTCTCCGACGGCATGCTGATGAACGTCAAGGTCGAAGGCCCCAAGGCAATGGCCGCCTATACGGACGGCAAGAAAACCTTCTTCAGCCGCAAGGGCCAGCTCAACTTCGCCTGCGCCAGCTGCCACGTGCAGAACGCCGGCGTCCGCCTGCGTTCCGAGCTGATCTCGCCTGCCGTGGGTCATGCCGTGCACTGGCCGGTGTTCCGCGGCGGCGACAACCTGGTCACGCTGCAGCAGCGCTACCAGGGCTGCTTCCAGCAGGTGCGCGCTGTATCGCCCCCGCAGGGCGGCACCACGATGAACAACTTGGAGTATTTCCACTCCTCGCTGTCCAACGGCATGCCGATGAAGGCCTCGGTATTCCGCAAGTAAGCTGAACACGCTGTGAGAAAAGCCCGGGCGACCGGGCTTTTTCTTTTTGGTTCGTGCGCATATGTCCCTGGATACATGAGCCGGAGCTACTATTTACGGGCGATGCAATAAAATCGACAATCCTGAAAAACATGACGCATCATTCATTTCCGAGGAGCACCCCATGCACATGAATCGCCGCGAGTTTCTGCAACTGCTGGCCGTCGCCGCCGCGTCCGGCATGGCGATTGACAGCAAGTCTGCTCTGGCCGGCAACGTACCCGCAAATTTCTACGATGTCCCGCGCCATGGCAACGTCTCGTTCCTGCACTTCACCGACTGTCACGCGCAGCTGCTGCCGGTATGGTTCCGCGAGCCCAACGTCAACCTGGGCGTCGGTGGCGCCCTCGGCAAAGTGCCACACCTGGTCGGCCAGCATCTGCTGAAGCAATACGGCATCAAGCCCGGCAGCGCCGAAGCCCACGCTTTCACCTACCTCGACTTCACCGAAGCGGCCAAGGTCTACGGCAAGGTCGGCGGCTTCGCCCACCTGAAAACCCTGGTCGACAAGATGCGGGCGCAGCGCCCCGGCGCCCTGCTGCTGGACGGCGGCGATACCTGGCAGGGTTCGGCCACCTCGCTGTGGACCAACGCCCAGGACATGGTCGATGCCTGCATCCAGCTCGGCGTCAACGTCATGACTCCGCACTGGGAATCGACCTTCGGCGCCGAGCGCGTGATGGAAATCGTCAACAAGGACTTCAAGAAGGCCAACGTCGATTTCGTCGCGCAGAACATCGTCACCAACGACTTCGGCGACCAGGTGTTCAAGCCCTACGTCATGAAGGAAATGGGCGGCGTCAAAGTCGCCATCGTCGGCCAGGCCTTCCCCTACACGCCGATCGCCAACCCGCGCCACATGGTGCCCGACTGGAGCTTCGGCATCCGCGACGACAACATGCAGAAATGGGTGGATGACGCGCGCGCCAAGGGTGCCAAGGTCGTGATCGTGCTCTCGCACAACGGCATGGACGTCGACCTCAAGATGGCCAGCCGCGTCACCGGCATCGACGCCATCTTCGGCGGCCACACGCACGACGGCGTGCCGCAGCCGGTCAAGGTCAAGAACGCCAAGGGCATCACGCTCGTCACCAACGCCGGCTCCAACGGCAAGTTCCTCGGCGTGATGGACTTCGACGTTCGCGGCGGCAAGGTACAGAGCTACAAATACCGCTTGCTGCCGGTGTTCTCCAACCTGCTGCCGGCCGATGCGGCGATGGATGCCTACATCAAGAAGGTGCGCGCCCCTTACGAGAAGAAGCTCAACGAGACGCTCGCCGTCACCGACGACTTCCTGTATCGCCGCGGCAACTTCAACGGCACCTGGGACCAGCTGCTGGTCGACGCGATGATGGACGTCAAGGGCGCGGACGCGGCCTTCTCGCCCGGCTTCCGCTGGGGCACCACGCTGCTGCCGGGCGACCCTATCACGATGGAACGCCTGATGGACCAGACCGCGATCACCTACCCGCAGACCACGCTGACCAACATGAGCGGCGAGATGATCAAGACCATCATGGAAGACGTCGCCGACAACCTGTTCAATGCCGACCCCTATTACCAGCAGGGCGGCGACATGGTGCGCGTGGGCGGCATCGAATACACCATCGCCCCCAACGCCAAGATCGGCAGCCGGATCACCGGCATGAGCATCAAGGGCAAGCCGGTGGTGGCCAACAAGACCTACAAGGTCGCAGGTTGGGCGCCGGTGGCCGAAGGCGCGACCGGCGAGCCGATCTGGGAGGTCGTCGCCAGCTACCTGCGCGACAAGAAGGTGATCAAGGGCCTGAAGCTGAACGAGCCCAAGATCGTCGGGGTCGGCAAATCCAACCCGGGTATCGCCAACTATCAAGGCGGGGTGTCCTGAAAAGACACCGATCCAGGCAACAAAAAAGGGGCGCAAGCCCCTTTTTTACGTCTGCCGCACGCTCAATTCCCGGCCGCCATTCGTCTCCCTGGTGTGCGCGGCGTCGGGCGGGCTTTCGCCAGTTCCCGCAAAAAAGTCTGCTGCAACACATCCAGGGTGGGCGGGGTCAGGCCGAACAATTGCTGTTCCAGCAAACGTACCGCGTCCGTCACATCGCATGCCCCGGTTTCCAATGTCATCCGACGCTGCCATTCGCCGAGACTGAGCGCGGCGGCTTGCCTTGTCAGCGAAAACTGTCGCACCGCCTGCGCCAGTTCAGAGACATCGCTCGCCTGATGGATCCCGCGCAGACCACGCCGCCGCGCCAGGCGCCAGCGTGCCGTGCGGCGGACCTGCCAGATCAGTCCGGCCAGCAGCAACATGCCCGCCAGACCGACCGCCACCTGTCCTGCAAACTGCCAGCGCGGATCGAACACCGTCAGCGTCCCGCCCGTCAATGTCGTACCGGCCAACCGACCGCGCGCTGGATCGTACCAGGGCAGGGTCAGGGTCGGCAGCGTGATTTCACCGCTGGAACGCGGCTGTAGGAATAGCGTGACGGCATGGTGCGACAGCGGCGAATTCAAATCATCAGACGGGATCGCCTCGATCAGTGGCGGGTACACACCGAGCGCGGGAGAGTCGCGCAGTTGCAGGTCGAGCAGCACCTTCAGGCCATTCGCACTGTAGCCGCCCGCCACCTCGAAGCGCCAGCTGAGCGGCCGCCGCAGCGGCCAGCGTGCCGGCAAAAGGTCGGCCAGAATGACCGGCGCCACCGGCGGCACGTGGGCAGGCAGCCAGGCCGGCAGAGCGGCAGCCTCGAAGTTTAGCGACGGTCCGGGGAAACGCAGGCGCTGGCCGAAGCGGCTGGCGTCGAGCATGGGCACATTCAGCACGGCCGCCCCTTCGCGGGTGGCGAGCAGCGCCCAGTGGAAACGATGCAGGGTGCAGGCTTCGCCCGCCCGTTCGCCTTCACCTTCCTCCTCGCCCAAGGTGCGCAGCACGCGCCCGGCCTGCGTCGGCAATAAGGGACGCTGCCATTGCAGGCTGCCGTCGTCGCAGATCGAAAGGCTCAGGCGCACCGGCTGGTTCACCCACCGCGGTGCCGCAGGCGCCCGCCCCTGATTCAGCCTCGCAGCCGCCGGCTCGAGTGTCCAGTGCGCACTCACTCGCGGTACGGCATCGCTGCCGTCGGTGACGGTCAGCGGCAGCGCGGCGGTGCGCCGCGTGTCAAGCTGCAGTGGTGGGATCGGCAGGTCGCCTGCCATGCGCGGATACAGCGTCAGCACCAGGGTTTCGCTGTCCGTGCCGCGGCTGCGGGTGCGCGCGAAGACCTCGAAGCGTGCGTCGAGCGGCGTCAGATCGAGCGCATCGAGATCGAGACCGCGTGTCTGGACCGTCAGGCTGAGCGGCTCACCCAGCGCCACGGCGGCGCGGTCCATCTGCGCGGTCAGTGTCGCGGCGTGGGCTGCATTGCCCGCCAGCAAGGCCATCAGCATGAAGCACTTCACCATGGCGGCCGCTCCGCGTCGTCGCGGCGGGCATCCTGCTTCAGCAGGTTTTTCAGCATGGGCACCGGGCGGCCTTCCAGGCGTTCGAGTTTTTTCAGCCCGGACAGCGCGAGCCCCGGGTCGACCGTCAGGCGGGGGCGTGGAGCCTCGGCATCCTGCTGCTGCGCCGCGGCGGCTACTTGCGCGCTGCGGTCGACCTGCATGCCGGCGGCTTCGGATTCCGGGTCGTCGGGCGTCTGGCCGCTCTGCCCGTCCAGCTGGATGCGGCCTTCGGCCAGGAAACCGCGTCGCCCGCCGAGATCGCTTTGCATCGGGGCATCGGGGCGCTGGCGGCGCAAGCGCTGCCAGGCCTGGTCTCGATTGGCGCGTGCGCGGGCGTCATTCGGCCGCATGCGCAGCACGGTTTCGAATGCCTCCCAGGCGGCCTGCCACTGGCCGCGGCCGTAGTGTGCGTTGCCCAGGTTGTAGAGCGCGTCCGCGCGCTGGGCGTCATTTTCCGCCAGTAGCAGCGCGGCGGCGAAGTGGCGCGCTGCCGCCGCATACTCGGCCTGCCGCCAGGCGGCGGCGCCCGCGCCCATCTGCCCGCCATACCCGCCGGCCTGCGCATACAGGGTTTGCGCACGGGCATACTGCTTCTGCTGCCAGGCCTGCCAGGCTGCGGCTTCGTCGGCCCAGGCCGCGGGAGGCGCCAGGGCTGCGCCGCAAACGGCCAGCGCGATCAGGGCCGCCACCCGGCGCGGCAGGTAAACCATCATGAACAATGCCAGCGCGGGCGCCAGGCACCAGGCATAGAGCTCGCGCCATGCCATGGCCCCCAGCGCCTCGACGGGGTCGCCGGGCAGGGCTGCAATGCCGCCGTCATGCAATGCCGACCAGTCGGCATCGCCATCGCGCACGGCGGCAAAGCGCCCGCCCGTCGTGTCTGTCCACTGACGATAGGCCGAGTCGGCCATGCGGCTTTGCACCTGCACCCCGTCCCGTTCCGCAAATCCGCCGTCCGGCAGCGGCACTGGCGCGCCCGCTTCGCTGCCCACGCCCAGCACGAACAGCGGCAGGTGGGCGTCGCGCAAGCCGTCCACCGCGGCCTGTGCTGCTTCGTCGACGCTGTCGATTTCGGCATCGGTCAGCAGCAGGATGGCCTTGGCGCGGCCGGGTGCCGCAGCAAGTTGCGCGCGCGCCAAGTCGAGCGCGGCCGCCAGGTTCGTACCCTGCACCTCGATCAGGCGCGGATCGATCTGGTCGAGCGCGCGCTGCAGCAGCGCCGTGTCATCGGTGGGCGGCAGCAATACGCCCGCCTCGCCGGCATAGAGGATGAGCCCCACCCGCTCGCCCTGCAGCCTCGGCAGCCAGTCCAGCAGTTCGAGGCGGGCGCGGGTAAGCCGATCGGGCTCGATGTCGGTGGCGCGCATCGAGGCGGACACGTCGAGCACCACCATCACCGTCACCCGATGGCGCGGCGCGGCCTCGCCGGCGCGCACCTCCAGCGGCAGGCGCGGACCGGCGGCGGCCAGCGCCAGCAGCACCCAGGCCAGGCCGTGCGCCAGTGCGCGCCAGCGTTTGCCGGCCTGCGCGACAGGCTGGTTGGCCGCCCAGGGCAGCAACTCGGCATCGGCATAGCGCAACAGCCGTGCGTGTCGCGCCCGCCGCCACCAGCCGAACAGCAGCGGCAGCGCCGCCAGTCCCAACCATAGCGGCTCGCGCCAGTGCAGATGCAGCAGCTGCTCGATCATGTGGACTGCCTCAAGCCCAACCAGCGCGCCCACACCAGGATCAAGGCAGCCAGCGCCAGCAGCATCCAGTACCCCTCGCGCACCTGCCGGTGCTGCGCCGGACGCGACAGGGTCGGTTCGAGCTGGCCGATGGCGCGGATCACACGCTCAACGTCGTCGGCGCTGGCGATCGCAAAATGTTGACCGCGGCTGAGCCGCGCCAAGTCGATGAGATCGGGCTGAGGATCAGGCTCGGCCGGATTGGATCCGAGGCGCGCGACACGCCCCGCGGCAAAGGGATCGCTGCCGAACTGCAGGGTGTGAATCGCCACCCCGGCCTGGCGCGCCACCGCCAGCGATTCGGCCGGCGTCAACGTGCCGGCGTTGTTGTCGGCGCCGTCACTCACCAGGATCACGGCGGGACGCAGGCGGCGCGTGCGCACCTGCTTCAGCGCCATGCCGAGGGCGTCGCCGAGCGCGGTGTCCGGCCCCGCCATGCCGACCTGCAGCCGCTGGATCTGGGCCACGGCGTGGGCACGGTCGAAGGTCGGCGGGGTCAGCGTCGCCACCTCGCTGCCGAACACGATGACGCCGAAGCGGTCGCCGGAGCGGCCTTCGATGAAGCGGCTCAAGGTGTCCTTCAGGACCGTCATGCGCTCGACCTCGAGATCGCCCTGCCTGAAATCGCGGATGCTCATGGTGAGCGAGGTATCGATCAGCAGCGCCATGTCGCGCCCTTCCGGCGGCGGCGTGATCCAGTCGCCGACCTGGCGCGGCTGCGCCAGCGCCAGCACCAGCAAGGCAAACGCCAGCCCGCGCAGCAGGACCGGCCGGCGCAGGCTGGGTGCGGGCAGGCGACCCACCGCCGCCAGCGGCAGCGCCGGATGGTTGAGCACCATGCCCGTCGCCTCGCCGCCCCGATTTGCGCCCGACGCGCGGCGCCAGGACAGCCAGGCCCAGCCGGCGACGGGTAGCAGCAGGAGCAGCCAGAGCGGCTGCGCCAGTTCCAGCCCGAGCGGCAATCCCCATTCAGACATGGCGTTGCCACGCGCGCGCGGTGTCGCACAATGCCGCCAGTGCCGTGTAGCCATCGGGCTGCGGCGGAGCAAAGCGTAGGTGCGTCAGGACCGCCGCCCAGTCCGCCCAGGCGGCAGGGTCGACTCCGGACGGGCACCGCGCAGGGTCCACCCGGGGCAGGCGGTAGCGTGCGCGCGTCCAGGCATCGAGCCGTGCGGCCAGTACCTGCACGGCGTCCTGCTGCAGGGCCACGGCAGACGTCAGGCCTCGCAGCGCACGCGCCGGGCGACGCCGCTGCCAAAGCCAGGCCGCCAGCACGATGCACGCCATGACCGCCAACCCCGCAGCCCCCCACAGCAGCAGGCTGCTGCCGGTCGCCGCGATCTCCGGCGCGGCCGGCACGACGATGTCGGCGAGTTCGCTACGCGGGTCAGACATGGACCAGCAACGCGACCAGGTCGTCGGTCTCGCTGTCCACTCGTTGATGCCGCACCCCGGCGCGGGCCAGGCGTGCTGCCTGCGCGTCGAGACGATGCGCCCATGCCGACTGGCAGGCAGTACGCACCGAGGCCTGCCCCGTGTCCAGCCACACGCGCTGCCCGCTCGCCATATCGTGGAAACGCACCAGCCCCAGATCCGGCAGGGCACGTTCGGCGGCGTCGACAACCTGGATCGCCCACACGTCGAAACGTGCCGCCAGCCGGGCCAACAGCGGCTCATGGGCGTCGGTCAGCCAGCTGAAATCGCTGATCAGCGCCAGTTGCGCGCCGCGCGGCAGACTCGCTTCCAGAGTGGCTAGGCGGTCGGCATGGTGCAGCGGTTCGGTCGATGCCGGATCGGCAAGCGGGGGGCACGGCGCCGCCGACAGTTCGATCAGCGCGAGCGCCGCCAGCCGGCCATGGCGCGGCGGCACCTCCTGATCCTGCGCATCCCACAGCGTGGCGCCGATCACCCCGTTGCGCCCCGCTGCAGCAAAGGCCAGCAGCGCCGCGACTCTTGCTGCCTGGGCGACCTTGAGCCGGCGGCGCGTGCCGAAGCGCATCGTCGCGCCGCGATCGATGACCAGATGCACCGTCGGCTGGCGCTCCTCGCGATAGATTTTCAGGTGCGGACGGCCGGTGCGCGCAGTGGTGCGCCAGTCCATGTCGCGGATGTCGTCGCCCGCGCTGTATGGGCGCGATTCTTCGAAATCCAGCCCGCGCCCCAGCCAGCGCGACGCCCAGTCGCCGGCATGGTGATCGTGCACTTCGCGCAGCGGCAGCGTTGCCAGCAGGCTGGCCTGCGCGGCGAGTCCGGCCATGTCGTTCGCCGCAATCAGCGGCGCATGAATCGAAGTCGAAGCATCGGTCACTGCGCGCCCGCGTGCCCAGGCCTTGAGCCGAGCCAGACTCACGGCGCGGGCACAGCCTCGAGCAGGCCGGCGATGAAGGCGTCGCGGCCGAGTTTCTGCAGGCGCGCGTCGAGGCTCAGGGTGATGCGATGACGCAGGCAGTCGGCGGCCAGGTCGCGCACGTCGTCCGGCGTCACAAAGTCGCGCCCGCGCAGATAGGCTGCGGCGGCCGACGCGTGCAGCAGCGCGAGCGAGGCGCGCGGGCTGGCGCCCACTTCCACCGCGTTGGCCCAGTCGGCGCGCCATTCGCCCGGGGCGCGGGTGGCGCGCACCAGGGCGACGATGTAGCGCTCGACGTCCTCCGACACATGCACCTGCCGCACCTCCTCGCGCGCCGCCAGCACGGCGGCAGTGTCGATCACCGCCGCCCGCGGCGCGCGTCCGGCGACCGACGGATGGGCACGGTCACGGCGCAGGATTTCCAGTTCCTCTGCGTCGTTCGGGTAGTCCAGCGCCACATGCAACAGGAAACGATCCAGTTGCGCTTCCGGCAGCGGGTAGGTGCCCGCCTGCTCCAGCGGATTCTGCGTCGCCATCACCATGAACAGCGGCGGCAGCGGGCGCGTCACCCCGCCCACCGTGATCTGGTGTTCCTGCATCGCTTCCAGCAGCGCGGCCTGCACCTTGGCCGGCGCGCGGTTGATCTCGTCGGCGAGGATGATTTCGTGGAACAACGGACCTTCGACGAATTCGAATTGCCCCTCGTGATAAATGTCGGTTCCGGTGAGGTCGCCCGGCAGTAGGTCGGGAGTGAACTGGACGCGCCGGAAGCTGCCGTGGATGGCGGCTGCCAGCGTTTTCACCGCCGTCGTCTTCGCCAGCCCCGGCAGGCCTTCGACCAGCACATGGCCGTCGGCGAGCAGTCCGATTACCAGGCGGTCGAGCAGCGTGTCCTGGCCGACAATGACACCCGACAGCGCCTGGCGCAACTCGAGGATACGGGGTTGATTCGACATGGAAATTCCAGTCATTGAAATGAGCTCACATTAGCGGGGCGCCCCGGCGGCAGCAATGGGTGCTTAAGCCTAATGAGTGGCTTTACGGTCAGGCCTTTTCTCCTGCCACCAGCAGCAATCCGCCCCATGGCAGCACTTGGGGCACACCTCGCTCCAGCCAGGTGGCCCACCCCGTTCCTGAAGGCAGAAAAATGGCCGAGCGCAGCTTAAGTTTTTGCACCGGCAATCCCGAGAACAGCGCTCGCACTTCGCGCGTGCTGTGCCAGCGCGCGCCGCGATAGGCACCACTGCCGCCGTGCCGGCCTTTTTGCGAGTACAGCAGGCTGGCCCGGTTGAGCCAGCCGATGGCGAAGCGGCGGCGCGCCACCCGCACGGCCTCGGCCACGGCCCGCCGCTCGTCATCGACAAAACACAACGCAGCGATGGACAACACGTGGTCGAAGCTGGCGTCGGCGAACGGCAGGGCGCGGGCATCGCCTTCCACCCAGCTCAATGCCGGGCTGCTGTGGGCACGCGCGTAATCCAGCCAAACGGAATTGGGGTCGAGCCCCGTCGCGACCAGATCGTCGGCCGCGGCGCGGCGGGTGAACCAGCCGGTGCCGCAACCGATGTCGAGCAGACTGTCGCCCGCCTGCGACGCGAGCTGGCGCGCAGCCAGTGCGTATTCAGTTTCGCCGATCCAGCGCCCGCGCGGGGTGTGGTACCAGTCTTCATAATCGGCGGGATCCACGCAATCAATGCCCGGCGGGCATGCTGGCGCGGGCGTGGGCCTCGAATCCGCCCTTGGCTTTCCAGCCCTCGATGCCGTCCTGCAGCACCTTGACGTTGTCGTAGCCCAGCAGACGCAAGGCGAACACCGCTTGCGCGGACAGCGATCCGGAATTGCAGTACATCACCACCATGCGATCCTTCGGCAGTTCGGCACGACGGGCCACGGCCTGACGCCACTCGATGTTGACCGCGCCGGGGATATGTTCCTTCGCGTATTGCGCGGCGTCGCGTGCATCGACGATGAATACCTTCTTCCATTCCTCTTTCGGGATCTGCTCGGGCCAGATCAGGCTGCTGCTGTATTCGGCGAAGTCCATGTATCCGGAGAGCGCATCGACCACGGCAGGATTCTCTTCGGAATAAGCAGGAACAGCCAGCAGGGAAAGACTGGCGAACAGGGCGATCAAGGTTTTGGTCATGGGAATTTCTAAAAAGTGAAAATCATGCAGAAGCGGGGTTGAGGCGCGGGTGGGTTTCCTCACACGCCAGCAGCACGATGAGGCCGGAGGCAAACATGGCGACGACGGTGAACCAGAATCCCGCCTCGATGCCGTCGAACAGCGCCGCCACCGCGCCCAGCAGCAGTGCGCCGATGCCGTAGCCGAGGTCGCGCCAGAAGCGGTAGATGCCGATGGCCGAGCTGCGCCAGTTGGGGTGGGCGATGTCGGAGATGGCGGCCGACAGCGTGGGGTACAGCAGCGCCATGCCGAAACCCATCACCGCGGCGGCGAACGACCACCACAGCTCGCCCTCGCCCAGCAGCACCAGGCCAACGCCGGCGCCGCACAGCCACATGCCCCAGACGATGGGCTTCTTGCGGCCGATGCGGTCGGACAGGTGGCCGGTGAGGAACTGCGACATGCCCCAGACGAAGCCGTACACGCCGACCACCCAGCCGATGCCGGCAAGCGAGAGGCCGTGCTGGTAGAGGTAGACGGGGAAGAACACCCACACCAGTGCGTCGACGAATTTCTCCACCAGCCCGGCCTGGCTGACCGACGCCAGACGCGCATCGCGCCAGGACATCAGGGTGAACACTTCCCAGGTGCCGGGCTTATCGGAAATATTGCTGGGGTAGCGCGGCTTCGGACCGGTCATCAATCCTGCAGCGTGCTTTTTGCCTTCGGCATGCGCCCACGGCAGGGTGTCCTTCACCCACAGCAGCGTCAGCAGGCCGGCCAGCGCCACCACCGTCAGGCCGAAAAGCATCAGCCCTTCGCGCGGGCCGTAGGCGGTGGCCAGGTAGCCGGTGACGATGCCCGCCACCGCCACGCCGAAGTAGCCGGAGAATTCGTTGAGCCCGATGGTCAGGCCGCGCTGATCGGCGGTGGTGAGGTCGAGCTTGGACGTCTGCGTCATCGACCAGGCGAGGCCCTGGTTCACGCCCAGCAATACGGTCGCCGCCACGATCCAGTTCCAGCTCGGCGCGTACAGGATCATGAAGGGAATGGGCACCGCCGCCAGCCAGCCGATGAACAGCACTTTCTTGCGCCCCATGCGCTCGGACATCCGCCCGGCAACGAAATTGAGCGTGCCCTTGACGAAGCCGAAGGCGATGACGAAGGCCATCAGCATCATGAACGAGCCCTTGGCGACGCCGAACTCGGATTCGGCGAGTGCCGGCACCACGGTGCGGAACATGCCGATGGTGAGGCCGACGAAGAACACCTGCACCAGCTGGTGCGAGAACTGGGCGAGGTTGTGGCGGATGCCGTAGCGGTAATCCGCCACATGCTGGCTGATCGACATGTTCAGCGACCGAGGTTGAAGGCGACCATGCGATCCATTTCCGCGGGGCGCGGCGGGATCGTCTCGGTCAGCGCAGTGACGAATTCATCGCGGCTCATCGACAGCATCGGGTTCGAGCGCTTCTCGAAGCCCAGGGTCGACATCGGCTTGCCCGACATGCCGGCGCCGCAGGCGCTGCCCGAAGTGTGGCCGGGATACAGCTCGACCTCGGCCGGCAGGGTCAGCAGACGCTGCTGCAGGGTGTCGTAGAGCTGCCCGGCCATCTCCATTTCCTTGCCGGCGAGGTCGGGACGGCCGGCGCTGCCGACGAACAGCGTGTCTCCGGTGAGTACGAACCACGGGGCTTCAGTGCGGCGCTTGTCGGTCACCACCAGGCATACGGAGTCGGGCGTGTGGCCGGGCGTGTGAATCACATCGACAAAAACGTTACCGATCTCAATGCGCTGGCCATCCTTGAGCGCCTCGAAGAGATACTTCACGCGGCCCGCGTTGGATTCATGCAGGCAGTAGGCTGCACCGGTCAATTCGGCCAGCTTGCGGCCACCGGAGAAATGATCGGCGTGGACGTGGGTGTCGATCACGTGGGTGATCTTCACATCCTGCTTCGCGGCTTCGTCGATGAACCACTGCTCGTCGCCGAGCACCGGATCGACGGCGACGCCGACATGGCACGAGCCGCAGCCGAAGAAGTAGGACAGGGTGGCGTCCTTGGCCAGCAATTGACGGAAAAACATGGGAGTCTCCTGGTTACCTTGTTATTCGTTGACGATCTCGACTGGCAAGCCCGCTGCCCGCCATTCCGGCACGCCGTCCTGCAGACGCATGGCGCGGATGCCCTGGTCCCGCAACAGCGCGACGGCTTCCTTGCCCCACAAGCAGAAGGGGCCGCGGCAGTAGGCGACTACAGGTTTCTTGCGTGGCAGCTCCTTGATGCGCGCGCGCAATTCATCCAGCGGCATCGATTGCGCATGCGGCAGATGGCCGGTGTCATATTCCTCGCGCGGCCGCACGTCGATCACGACGATGTCGCCACGCGCGGCGCGATGCAGCAACTCTGCGGGGGCGAGCGGCGACAGTTCGTCGCTGTGCGCGGCCAGTTGCGCCAGCGCCAGCTGCAGTTCGACCAGCCGGTCTTCCGCCAGCGCCCGCAAGGCCACCCAGAAATCACCCACCGCCAGCGAGGACACGCGGTAGTGGATGTACTTGCCGTCGCGCCGGGTTTCCACCAGTTGCGCCTGGCGCAATTCCTTGAGATGGGCGCTGGCGAGCTTGACCGAAATCTGCGCGTCGGCGGCGAGCTGCTCGACGGTCTTTTCGCCTTGGCAGAGGATTTCGATCAGCTCCAGCCGCTTGGGACTGGAAATGGCCTTGCCCATGCGGGCGACCTGCGCATAGAGGCGGTCCTTGATGGTGCGGCTGGGATCGGTCATGTGTCGCGGCCCTCGAATTAAACAATCTAACGATTATTAGATTAATAACCAAGGCGCGATATGACAAGCAGTATTTTTACACCCCGCCCGGCTTCAGCGTTGTCCCACGCTCACGGTTTGCGCCACAAGGCCTGCCAGCCGGGCAAGCCCAATGCGTTCAGGGTCTCGATATTGCGCGCGTAGATGGTTTCCGCCTCGGGGAAGGCCGCCACCGCCCGTTCGATGCTGGCTTCCCGCAGCAGGTGCAGGGTAGGAAACGGTGCCCGGTTGGTGTAGTTACCAAGGTCGTCGGGCTCGGTGCCCTCGAACTGGAAGTGCGGATGGAAGCTGGCGATCTGGATCACCCCGTCCAGTCCATGCTCGTCCACTGCAGCCTCGGCCAGCTGCATGAAGTCGTTAAAATCGAGAAAATCCGGCAGCAGCGCGGGGTGGATCAGCAGCGTCGTGTCGACCACTTCGGGGTCGGCGGCGGCGAGAAAATCCAGTTCGCGATCGAGATCTTCGAGCAGGCCGTCCAGACGCTTGGCCGTGCTCACCACGAAGCGCACCTGGTTTCTCACATAGACCGCCTTGGCGAACGGGCACAGATTGAGCCCGATCACGGCTTTTTCGATCCACTCGCGCATGGCCGCGACGACGTCCGCTTCGTCCATTTTCACTATCCTTGCCGCCTGTAAGGCCGGAACTTTAACGGATACAATGCCTATTGTCCGTCGTCCACGCACACCTTCTTCCAAAAATGAAAAGCAGCGCCATCCGCCAAAGCTTCCTCGACTTCTTCGCCTCCAAGGGCCACACCGTCGTCCCCTCCAGCCCGCTGGTACCGGGCAACGACCCCACCCTGCTGTTCACCAATGCCGGCATGGTGCAGTTCAAGGACGTCTTCACCGGCCAGGACACGCGCGCCTACACCCGCGCAGTGTCGTCGCAGCGCTGCGTGCGCGCCGGGGGCAAGCACAACGATCTGGAGAACGTGGGCTATACGGCGCGACACCACACCTTCTTCGAGATGCTGGGTAATTTCAGCTTCGGCGACTACTTCAAGCAGGACGCGATCAAGTACGCCTGGGAGTACCTAACGCAGGTTTTGAAACTGCCGACCGAGAAGCTGTGGGTGACGGTCTACGCCGAGGACGACGAGGCCTACGACATCTGGCACAACGATATCGGCGTGCCGAAGGAACGCATCGTTCGAATCGGCGACAACAAGGGCGCACGCTACGCCTCCGACAACTTCTGGGCGATGGGCGACACCGGCCCCTGCGGCCCCTGCACCGAGATCTTCTACGACCACGGCCCCGACGTGGCAGGCGGCCCGCCCGGCTCGCCCGACGAGGACGGCGACCGCTACATCGAAATCTGGAACAACGTGTTCATGCAGTTCAACCGCGACGAGGCCGGCACCATGCATCCACTGCCCAAGCCCAGCGTCGACACCGGCATGGGCCTGGAGCGCATTTCGGCGGTGATGCAGCACGTGCATTCCAACTACGAGATCGACCTGTTCCAGGCGCTGATCGCCGCCGCCGCGCGCGAGACGCAGACGGCCGATCTTGCGAACAACTCGCTCAAGGTCATCGCCGACCATATCCGCGCCTGTTCCTTCCTCATCGTCGACGGTGTCATCCCCGGCAACGAAGGCCGCGGCTACGTGCTGCGCCGCATCATCCGCCGCGCCATCCGCCACGGCTACAAGCTCGGCGCGCGCGCGTCCTTCTTCCACCGCATCGTGCCCGATCTGGCGGCCGTGATGGGCGAGGCCTATCCCGAACTGGTGAAGGCGCAGAGCCGCGTGATGGACATCCTGCGGCAGGAGGAAGAACGCTTCTTCGAGACCATCGAGCACGGCATGGGCATCCTCGAAGCCACGCTGAAGACGCTGTCCGCCGGCGGCAGCTTTGACGGCGAACTGGCGTTCAAGCTGCACGACACCTATGGTTTTCCTTTGGACCTCACCGCAGACATCTGCCGCGAGGCGAATGTGAACGTGGACACTGCCGCCTTCGACGCCGCCATGCAGAGGCAGAAGAACCAGGCGCGCGCCGCCGGCAAGTTCAAGCTCGGCGCAGGGCTCGACTATGCGGGTGCCGCGACCACCTTTCACGGCTACGACACGCTGACCCACGAAGGCACGGTCCTCGCGCTCTATCGCGACGGCGTTGCCGTCAATGAGCTGCGTGAAGGCGAACTCGGCGTGGTGGTGCTCGACCACACGCCCTTCTATGCCGAATCCGGCGGCCAGGCCGGCGACCGCGGCGTGCTGCAGAGCACCCAGGGCACGTTTGAAGTGGAAGACACGCAAAAAATCCAGGCGCAGGTGTTCGGCCATCACGGCGTGGTGAAGACCGGCACGCTGGCGGTCGGCGACGCCGTGCTCGCTCGTGTCGACGAGGAGGCGCGCGCGCGCACCATGCGCAACCACTCGGTCACCCACCTGATGCACAAGGCGCTGCGCGAGGTGCTGGGCGATCACGTGCAGCAGAAGGGCTCGCTGGTGGATGCCGACAAGACCCGCTTCGACTTTGTGCAGCCCACGCCGATGACCGACGCGCAGATCCGCGAGGTGGAAGCGCGCGTCAACGCCGAGATCCTTGCCAACACCGCGACCCAGGCACGCGTGATGCCGATCGAGGAGGCACAGAAAACGGGCGCCATGATGCTGTTCGGCGAGAAATACGGCGACGAGGTGCGGGTGCTCGACATCGGCAGCTCGCGCGAGCTGTGCGGCGGCACCCACGTGGCGCGCACCGGCGACATCGGCGCGTTCAAGATCCTGCTGGAGACTGGCGTCGCCGCCGGTATCCGCCGGGTCGAGGCGACCACCGGCACCGGCGTGCTTGCCTATCTCGGCGAAACCGAAAAGAACCTCGGTTGGATCGCTCAACTGGTCAAGGCCACCCCGGCTGACGCCGCCGAACGCGTGGTGCAATTGATGGAACACAGCCGTACGCTGGAGAAGGAGCTCGACCGCCTGAAGTCCAAGCTGGCAGCCAGCGCAGGCGACGAACTGGTGCAACAGGCCGTCGACGTCGGCGGCGTGCGCGTGCTGGCGGCCCAGCTCGACGGCGTCGACGCCAAGGGCCTGCGCGAGACCGCCGACAAGCTGCGCGACAAGCTGAAATCCTGCGCGCTGGTGCTGGGCACGGTGGCCGACGGCAAGGTCAGCCTGATCGCCGCGGTGACGCCCGACGTCACCGGCAGGATCAAGGCGGGCGAACTGGTGAATTTCGTCGCCACCCAGGTCGGTGGCAAGGGCGGCGGCAAGCCGGACATGGCGATGGCCGGCGGCAGCGAGCCGGGCGCGTTGCCGCCGGCACTCGCCTCGGTCCAGGCTTGGGTGCAGGGCAAGCTCGCCTGATGGGCAGGTACAGAATTTGCTGTAACAACCGTAAAGTGATCACGTATTTCCCCACAGCCTGACACCATGAACTCACTGGCCGACAAATTCGCATCGGGAATCGCCCGCCTCACGCCTTTCGGCAAACGGAACGGTGATCCGCTGACCGACATCAAGGCCACGACGCGCTGGGTTGAAAACTTGCCGATCGGTGACGCGTTCAAGTGTCAGCAAGCCATTTTCAACGAGATCAAGCGTTTCAACGAGAATTCGACGCAATACACGAAAGATCGTCTGGCCATCTTCATGCTGCTGGACGAAAAATCACGCGACCTGCAGGACACCCTGGTGCGCCAGTATCTGCGCAATCCGCGCATGTCGCGCCCGGTGGAAAGCCAGCTCTGGCATGCCGTGTACGGCTTGTACTGGGAAATTGCGCGCGGCTATCACACCTTGGTGCTGCACCTCGCTCGTGAAACGGGAAAAAACCAGCAGGAGGGCATGATTCCGCTGCTCACCCTGCGCGCCATCCGCACCTTTGGCCAGCTGCTGAAATGGCGTGCCATACGCTATCTGCCGGCAGGCGAGAAACTCTGGCTGCGACTGCATAATCTGTATCGCATCGCCGAAAGCGAGAACTTCCAGCGGCAGTCCCAGCGGGCTTACCCCGACGACGCATCCGAGTGCAGCTGCGAAACCGCCTATCTGCATATTCTGATGGTAAATCTGGCCGATTCCGGCACGCTCTATCCCAAACAGCTCGACATGCTAGACCGCTGGCTCTGCGGCTGGCACGGGATGCTCCGGTTGGACAACCGACTGGACACCAACGTCCATAACTTTGTGGTCGATCTTTCGGCCGACCACGGACCGCGCCGTGTGCGCAAGCCCGATGTGGACAAGCCGCTGCGTTTCTGGGCAACGGCGGACCTGCTGCAAAACCTGCATGAACTGCGCACCGCCCTGCAGGAAGGCGGCTCTCCCGCACAGTTGGGCCTGACAGAAAACGCCCGCATAACCGAAAGCCTCGAACTCCTCGAGTACCTGCAGCATCAGTGGGCTTCGCTGACCGCCCGCGAACAGCGCCGCGCCCCGCGCGCATCGATCAAACGGCTGGTCGATGTGACACACGGCATCAGCGCGATCGTCAACCAGATCAAGGCGGCGGACACGCCCGCCAACAATGCGTCGCCCTACGGCATGGGACTCAACTACAACGAGGCCGACGATGTGGCGGTGTACGGCTTCATCACCGATCGCACGCGGGAACGCGTCTCGCACTTGCACCTTCCCGCCACTCCGAGCTCGCCCGACGTCGAACGCTGGGTCATGCACGACGAAAGCGAATGCGGCTACGGCGCCATGGTCGAATCCCGCGACAAGGACTGGCTGCGCGTGGGGGCCCTGATCGGCATCAAGTCGCATGACGCCAGGCAATGGCAAATCGGCATCGTGCGCCGCCTGTCGCGCGTTAACGACGACTCCAGTTCGGTCGGCATCGAGACCCTGGTCGAAACGCCCACGCTGGCCATGCTGTACGACACCGCTACGCCCGGTTACACCGTGAATGGATTCGACAACAGCGGCGCCAGCCTGCCCCACCCCTGCCTATGGCTGGCCGGCAGTGCTGGTGCCGACAACGTGATTATCGACCCCGTCCACTTCACCCCCGGCAAGGTCTTCCAGGTCCACGGCGCGGCGGAGCGCAAGTTCATCGCCTTGAACAGCCCGCTCGAACGCAGCGAAGGCTGGATGCGCGTAGCGGTCGAGCCCGTGAACCTCTGAGCCTTGCATCGCCGGCGTTGCCTCGCTTCCGTAACGCCCCCTCCATTGATCTGCCCGCCCTGGTTTAACTTTCACCGGGTCTCTGGCACAATCGTCGAAAACCCGACACGCGCACAACAATCCCTCTCTCCATCAGGAGCAGACGCGGTCGCGGCACCATTGGACCTGGAGGATATGTGTCCCAAACCAACAAACCGAGTTTGCTGATCGTCGACGACGACCCGCTGATTTCCGACACGCTCACCTATGTACTGAGCAAGGACTTCGACATCTCGGCCGCCGAATCGCGCGCCCAGGTGAAGAGCCTGATGATGCAACTGGACGAGCCGCCGCAGTTGGCGCTGGTCGATCTGGGCTTGCCGCCACAACCGCACAAGCCTGACGAAGGTTTCGCCCTGATCGCCGATCTCCTGGGCATCTCGCCCAGCATCAAGATCCTGGTGCTGTCCGGTCAAAGCGACGAAGCCAATGCACGCCATGCGCGCGCACTCGGCGCAATCGATTTCGTCGCCAAACCGTGCGAACCCGAGCGTCTGAAATCATTGCTGTTCAACGCCCTGCTGGTTCAGGATGCCGAGCGCAGCGCCGACAAGGCGCCCGCACCGGCCAAGGATTCCGGCATCGTCGGCGAAAGCCCCGCGATGGACAAGCTGCGCCAGCAGATCAAGCAGTACGCCGCCGCCCCCTTTCCGGTGCTGATCGAGGGCGAATCCGGCAGCGGCAAGGAGCGCGTCGCCTCCAGCCTGCATCAGCTGTCGCCGCGCGCAGCCAAGCCTTATCTGGCGCTCAACTGCGCGGCGATTTCGCCGACGCTGGTCGAGCCCACCCTGTTCGGCTACGCCAAGGGCGCCTTCACCGGCGCCACCAGCGCGCGCGCCGGCTATTTCGAGGAAGCCGAAAACGGCACCCTGTTTCTCGACGAGATCGGCGAGCTGCCGCTGGAATTGCAGGCTAAGCTCCTGCGCGTGCTGGAAAACGGCGAATACCAGCGCGTCGGCGAAACCCAGCCGCGCTTTTCCAACGCGCGCGTGGTCACCGCCACCAACCGCGATCTGCGCGCAGAAATCAAGGCGGGACGCTTCCGTGCCGACCTCTATCACCGCTTGTCAGTGTTCTCCATCGCGGTGCCGCCGCTGCGCGAAATGGGGCAGGACAAGCTCACCCTGCTCAACCACTTCCGTGATTTCTATGCCCGCGAAGCCAAGAGCCAGCCGTTCACACTCGACCCGCGCGCGCAGCAGATGTGGGAGGACTACCACTTCCCCGGCAACGTACGCGAACTGCGCAACATCGCCATCCGCCTCACCACCAAATACCCAGGGATGGCGGTCAATGCGCAGCAGCTGGAATCCGAACTCGACACCGACCAGGCCTACCCGCAGGAAATCCCGCTCGCCAGCGATGGCAAGGCGCTGATCGAGCTGGCGCGCAAACAATTGCAGACGCTGGCCAACTTCAACCTCGACGTAACTCTGCGCCAGTGGGAAAAAGCCTATGTCGAGGCGGCGCTCAACATGACCCACGGTAACCTGTCGCAAGCGGCCAAGCTTCTGGGTATCAACCGCACCACGCTTTACAGCCGTATGCAGACGTACGGGACAGAATAAGCCCCTGTGTACCTTGACTATTTCGGTCTGAAAGAAGCGCCCTTCCGCATCACGCCGAATACCGAGTACTGGTATGCCGGCGGCCAGCGCGGAGAAATGCTCGCCGCGCTGCTCTACGCCATCGGCCAGGGCGAGGGCATCATCAAGGTGGTCGGCGAAGTCGGCAGCGGCAAGACCATGCTGTGCCGCAAGCTGGTCGCCCAGCTGCCTGACAGCGTCGACAGCGTCTACCTCGGCAATCCCACGCTTGCGCCCGACGACATGCTGGCGGCCATCCTGGCCGACCTCGGCATCGACCCGCCCGAGATCGGACGACAGGCCCGGCTGGCGCAGCTCAATGCCGCCCTGCTGGCCCGCCACGAAGCGGGGCGGCGCGTGGTGGTGTTCGTCGAGGAAGCACAGGGCATCGCGCTAGACCATCTGGAGTTCCTGCGGCTGCTGACCAACCTGGAAACCGCCACCGACAAGCTGCTGCAGATCGTGCTGTTCGGCCAGCCGGAGCTCGACGTGCATCTGGCCGACCCGCGCATCCGCCAACTGAAGGATCGCATCACCCTGAGCCTCAATCTGTCGCCGCTGGCACAAGCCGAAGTGGCCGATTACCTGCGGGCTCGTCTCGCGGTGGCCGGCTATCGTGGCCCCGACCTGTTTCCGCCCGCGCTCATCGCACGCATGACGAACCTCTCCGGCGGCCTGTCGCGCCGTATCAACGTGCTCGCCGACAAAACCCTGCTGGCGGCCTACGCCGGGCAAACCCACAGCCTTACACCGGCCCACCTGGAGGCGGCCGCCGGTGACGCCGACATGCGGCCCCCGGCGCGCGAGCGCTCGCCCTCGCATCGCTGGGCCTGGCTGAGCGCCGGCCTTGCGGCGGGACTGGGCCTGCTCGCCTTTATCGCCTGGCAAGCCCTGTCGCTTGAGGCTGCGCCCTCCCCGACCGCGGCCACGGCGGTCCTCCCCCCTGTCTCCGCTCCGCCGGCCGCCATTGACATGGCCGAACAGGCCCGGCAAACCCAGCGCTGGCTCGTCGCCGCCCCCCCCGACACCCATGTGATCCAGCTCGCCTCGGCTAAAGAAGCCGGTGAGGCAGCCGTATTACTGGGGAGCCTGAGCGCCGCCACGCCGCAGCCGGTGCGGATATTGCACGGGCTGCGGCGTGGCAAGCCTGCCTGGATGATCCTGGCGGGCGAGTTTCCCAACCGTGACGCGGCCTTGGCGGCATTGCGCACACTGCCCGTCTCGCCCGCAGGTGAACCGTTTCTGCGCACGGTGGGCAAAATGCGCACCGTGGTCCTGCCAACTGGATGATGATGAACGCTGTGTTGAAACGCTCCGTATTGACGGGCCTGACGCTGTCCAGCCTGGGGCTGGTGGGGGGCTGTGTGCCGCCGCAGGCGTTCGACACCTCAGCCGGCCACATCGGCCAGCCCACCCAGTCCGCCGCCCCCGTCGCTCCGCCGCCTGCCCCGGTCAGAGCTGCCCCCACCCTGGCTCCGCCCAGGCCGAGCGCGCCGGTGCCGACCTACACCGTGGTGGTCAATGACGTGCCAGTGAAGGACCTGCTGTTTTCCATTGCACGCGACACGCAATACAACATCGACCTGCATCCCGGGATTTCCGGAAATGTCTCGCTCAATGCCGTGCAGGAGCCGCTGCCCGCCATCCTCGACCGCATCGCGCGGCAGGCCAACCTGCGCTACGAAATGAACGGCCGCACGATGTCGATCATGCCCGACACGCCGTTCGTCAAGACCTACACCGTCAACTACGTCAACGTGGCGCGCAACACGACCTCCAGCGTGGGCGTGGCCGCCCAGATCGCCAGCACCGGCGGTGACGTCGGTACAACCGGTAGTGGTTCGACTGGAACGGGAAATTCATCAACAACCACTGTGTCCAGCCAGTCGAACAATGATCTGTGGACCGTGCTGACCGAAAACATCCGCACTCTTCTCGCAGGAACCCGCGCCGTCACGCAAAGCGGCGAGGAACGCGCCGCGCGGCTGGACGCTGAGAAGCTCGCGCGTGCCGAACGCGTGTCGCAGGCGGAAGCCGCCAGCAAGGCCGGTGCGGGCGCCGCCAGTTTGTTTACTACCGCATTTGCGAACCAGCCAGTGGGCGACGGCAAATATGATGTGGCGATCAACCCGGTGGCGGGTACCGTCTCCGTTCTGGGTACCGCCAAACAGCAGGAACTGGTGCAGCAGTACCTCGACCGCGTGATGCAGTCTGCACAGCGGCAGGTGCTGATCGAAGCCACCATTGTCGAAGTGACCCTCAAGGATCAGTACCGTGCCGGCATCAACTGGCAAAGCTTGGTATCTGGCGTGACCGGCTGGTCGGTTAACACCGTAGGCGCGGGTGTTGGGGGCACCAATCTAGCAAATACCCTGTCGCCATTCATGAACATCGCTTACACGAACAATGACAAATGGGATTTCAAGGCGACGATCGACCTGCTGGAGTCCTATGGCAACACGAAAGTGTTGTCGAGCCCGAAGCTGATGGCGCTGAACAACCAAACCGCACTGTTAAAAGTGGTTAACAACCTGGTTTATTTTTCCATTGATGTAGCTGAGGGTACCGTCACCGCCTCCGGACTTGTTTTACCATCCACAGTCAAAACGGAGGCTCACACGGTTCCCGTGGGTGTGGTCATGAGCGTGACCCCCCAAGTCGGCGACAATGGACTGGTCTCCCTCACGGTACGTCCTACCATCACCCGCAAGGTCGGCGATGTGGAAGATCCCAGCCCGCTGTTGAAGCAGGGAGGACTTAATATCAGCAATAAAGTCCCGGTCATCCAAGTACGCGAGATGGAATCGCTGCTGCAAATCCGCAGCGGCCAGACCGTGATCCTGGGCGGTCTGATCCAGGACGACAGCAACAATGCCCGCGATGGAATACCAGGCCTGTCACGCCCGGAAGGCATAGGCGCGGTGTTCGGCCAGCACGAGCGCATCAACAGCCAGACCGAGCTCGTGATCTTTCTTCGCCCCATCATCGTCTCCAACTCCACGCTGGAAAGCGATGAGTTGCGCCAGTTCCAGCGACTGCTTCCCAGTGCACGGAATGCGCCATGATCAAGTCCGGCACACCTAGACGGAGCGTGGGGTGAGCCTGCTGCTCAAAGCGCTGAAACAGGCCGAAGCCGGCCATGCGGACAAGTCTGAGTCCAGCAGCCGGGTCGAGGGCGATCTCGAGCTGGAGCCCCTGTCTACTCCGGGCACAGCCCAGGCGCGCGAGTGGGTGGAACCGCCGGGTCTGCTGTTCGGCAGCAGCGGGCTCAGCCCCAAACCACGCCGCGCACCTTTTCGCTGGCCCCGACTCTCGCTCGTGCCGCTCACCGCCCTGCTGGCCGCGCTGGTCGCGCTGGGCTATGGCGTCTATCTCTACTTCGCCCTGCAGCCGCCCGCTCCGGTGGAACCTGCGCCTGCCATTGCTGCAGCGCCTGTCACCCTGCCTGCCACGCAAGCTGATCCCACCCCGCTCAACCCGCCGCCTGCCGCGGCATTACCCAGCGTGCCCGTGCCGCAACCGGAACCTGCGGCCACGGCACCGGCCCTGATCGCACCCATGCCGGCACCGGTCCCCAGCATGCCCCGCGCAGCCGGCCCCGCTCGCAATATCGAGCAAGCCTCTGCCATGCCGCCGATGTTCCTGCCCGACGCACAATCCAGTTTGCTCACGCAGGCTTACGTTGCCTATCAAGGCGGCGCGCTCGCCGAGGCACAGCGGCTCTACACCCAGGCGGCTGCGCGCGGGCGCAGTGTGGATGCGCTGTTGGGACTGGCGGCGATCGCCAGTCTGCAGAACCGTGAAGCGGACGCGCAACGCCTGTATCGCGAAGTGCTCGATCTGGACCCACGCAATGTCACGGCCCAGGGCGCCCTGCTCGATCTGCTGGGGAACACCGACAGCCAGGCTGCGGAAAGTCGCCTGAAAATGCTCATCGAGCGCGAACCCAGTCCGCATCTCTTCCAGACCCTCGGTAATCTCTATGCCGACCAGGGGCGCTGGAACGACGCCCAGGCTGCCTACTTCGAAGCCTTCCGCGCTGCACCGGACAACGCCGACTACGCCTTCAACCTGGCGGTCAGCCTCGACCAGCTGCGCCAGCATTCGGCGGCGCTGACGTATTACGAAAAAGCGCTCGCAGGCCATGGCGTGCATCGCTTCGACCGCGTCCAGGCCGAAGCGCGCGTGCAGCAGTTGAAGTCGGTTCGGTAAGAAGCCCTATGGAGCGCCGCAAGAAACTCCGCATGGGCGAAACCCTGGTCACCCAGGGTCTGATCACCCTCGATCAGCTGCGCATCGGCCTGAAGGAACAGAAAGCCACCGGCCTGCCGATCGGCCGCCAGCTGGTGGCGCTCGGCTTCATGACCGAGGCGGTGCTGCGCGACCAGCTCGCCAACGCGCTCGGCAGCCAGGGCATCGATCTCACCCAGGTGGTGGCCGACCCCGAAGCGCTACAACTGGTGCCCGAGGATTTCGCCCGCCGCCATCACCTGCTGCCGATCGCGCATGACGCCGCGCGCAACGTGCTGACGCTGGCGACGACCGACATGTTCAACGTGGTCGCACTCGACCAGCTGAAAGCCGCACTCGGTGGCCAGCTTGAAATCGACAC